>NZ_CP025119.1:748000-1104500 GCF_002831685.1 Polaribacter sp. ALD11
TGGCTTAAACCTTATATATATTGAGTTCCAATCACTTTTAGTTTTTATACGATAATTTATTGAAGCCATAATATTATTTTATTCAAATATAATACATTACCCCCAATTTAACCCCGTTTATGATTAATATATCTACATTTATTAGAATTAAGTTAAATAAATACATTTGTAAAGTCAGTCATAATGTACTATAAACAGTGTGTTTGTGTAATAATTAGTATTAAACAAAATTAAAGGTTTGACTATTCTCGTGCGCACTTTTTAAGTACCTATTAAACTCACAACAAACACTTTACATCCAGTACGTAATGTTTCGTGACAACAATTGTGGGAACTTTTAACTTCTTTCACAAATAATTAACCAATTTATAATAGATTATCATTAATTTTACAACATGCAAAAATTGATTATTATTTTGTGCTTGTTTGCCTCTTTAAGCACGTTTTCTCAGATAGATACATTAAGTATTAAAGTTTTAAAAGGGCAGATTATTCATGCAGAAAATAAGAGTGCTTTAAGTGCTGCGCATGTATTAAACTTAAACACAGTTACAGGAACCATTACAAATGACAAAGGTTTCTTTGAACTACCTACTAAATTAAATGATACTATTTTAGTTTCATATTTAGGATATTCTTCTATTAAATTAAAAATTACAAATGATTTATTAAAAGGAAACGAATTAGAAATTGCGTTGTATGAAAAACCAGAGGAAATTAGAGAGGTTGTTATAAGATCTACTAAATTAATTGGTGTTTTAGAAATTGATATAAAGCAAGTACCTAAAGATAGATTTACCAGAATACATATAAATGGCTTACCACAAACTTATGAAGTTGGTAAACCTAAAAGCAAAAGCTTCTCCTCTCCTATTGCTGCATTGTTTCAACCCGTAGATTTTTTATATAATCTTTTCGGAAAGAAACCAAAGCAGTTAAAGAAACTTCAGAAACTAAAAAAAGAAGACGATTTACGTAAAATGCTTGCTGGTAAGTTTGACAGAGAAGTTATGATGGAATATCTAGATATGGACAGGCAAGAACTTTCTGAATTACTAACAGATTGTAATTATTCTGACTATTTTATCAAAAAAGCTTCAGACTTACAAATGATAGAAGCTGTTTTAGACTGTTATGAGAACTACAAAGCCTTAAAGAACGGTAAAATAGAGCGTAATAAAATCCCTGTAAAGAATTAAGTTAATAAATTGAAAAAGGCCAGAAACTTTACATTTCTGACCTTAATCAACTATTAAAAACTAACTAATTACTAACTATAAACACAGTTGTTATGCATTTATAGTTATACTTCTGTATAGGTACAACATATTTGTTGTCTTAGATTGTACCTTGCCTGCTTTTTAATATCTTTTTATAAATAATGAATGTTGTCCTAAATGTTGTCCTATAAATATCTTCTTCTATCTTTATTTACATCTATATGACGATTAAAAACCTAATTAGTTACAGTTTCTTTTTTGTTTAACAAAACTTTGGCAAAACGACTTAAAATTTTTAATCAAAAAAAAATCCAGCAAATGCTGGATTTTTTTCTTTAATAAATTGAATTTCTTATTGGTTTCCAAGTATAATTGGCATTCCAGTTTTACCCGAACCAATTACAACTACCTTACTGTTTGGTGATTTAGATAACTCTAAAGTTGCATCTATACCTTTTTCTTGTAAAATTTTATCAGTTAAAGAAGCACTTAAAATTTTATTTGCTATTGCCTTACCTTCTGCATCAATTCTTTGTCTTTCAGCCTCTTTCTTAGCTTTAGAAATTCTAAATTCATACTCTAAAGACTCTTGCTCTTGTTTTAATTTTGTTTCAATCGCAATTCTAATAGTACTTGGTAATTTCACATCTTCTACTAAAACTCTTTTTACTAATAGATATTGATCTTTTAAAACTATTTGAATTTCATCTAAAATTTCTTGCTCAATAACGTCTCTTTTACTAGAATAAAGCTGTTCTGGCGTGTAACGCCCAACAACACTTCTTGCTGCTGCATTAATTGCCGGATCTAATAATTCACGCTCATAATCTTCTCCTTTTGTTTTTATTAAGAAACCTAAATTAGCAAATTCTGGTTCGTACCAGATTGTTCCATTTACTTTAACCTCTAATCCGTTAACAGAAAGTACATTCATTTCATCTGAAATAGATTGCTGACGCACTTTTCTTACAATCATATTATTCCAAGGTGCAACAATGTGAAAACCTTCACCATATGTTTTTTCTGTATTAATACCACTTCCTAAAGTTTCAAAGAGAACACCTCCTTCACCCGGACCAATTGTAACGGTAGATTTAGAGAATAAAATTAATACAGCTACTGCTAATATTATAAAGAAAATTCCACCTTTTGGAAACTTAATATCCATTTGATTGTTTGCCATTTGTTTTTATTTTAAATTCATTCAAATTTACAATATATCTTTAGGAAACGCAATGTATAAGTACAATATTAAAAAGAAGTTATGTATAAAAATAGTTCATAGAATTATATTTTACCATAATACTTTCTAACAAACCATTCTGCAGTTAATAAAGAAACTATAAAGAATAAAATCAATTTCCAATCTATTAAATTTTGCTCTTTAACTGTTGGTTTTTGAATTGTATAATAAGCTTTGTTTTCAAGTAAATTTTTAATTAATTTTTCTGAATCATTTTTATAAAACAACTCTCCTCCTGCCTTAGATGCTAATTTTGTTAACTTCGCTACATTTGCATGTGTAAATTGTTCTTCAATTTGATAATCAGTTATTTTAAAGCTACCATATTTAGTAATATTCTGACCTAAAACGGCTACTTTAAAGCCATATTCACCAGAAGAAAGGTTTTCTATTGCTATTTGATACGCGTTGTTTATTAACGATAAAGGGAGTTTTGTAACCTCTTTGGTTTCTTTATTAGTAATAGTTATCTCTAAAGAAGCCCTTGCATCAAACTGATAATTCTTATCTGTATAAAAAGCAGAAATATTAATAACAGCATTGGCAGGATATAAATTTTCTGAATTCACTTCTAGACGATTTCTTTTTTTTGTGGAAGAAACATACTGAATTAAGTTTCCTATAAATTGATCAAAATCTTGAAAGGAATTCGTATTTAAATAACTAGAAGCTCTCCATTTCCAGATTCCTTCACCAAAAATTACACCTATTTTCTGATTATTTTTTTCTAATACAGAAATTAGTGGCTGCTGTGTTTGCAGTCCGTTTATATTTTGAAGCAACAAATCTTGATGATCTCTTGAAAAAGCAATTTCTCCAAATTTATCTTTTAAGGGGGGAAATTGATTAAAGCCAATATCTTTTTGTAAAAAAGTTAAGAAAGATCCATTATAAATTGCACTATAATTTTCTGTCTGATTGATGCTTTTTTTAGAAAAATCGAGTTGCTGTTTGTTTATAAAACTCCAATCTGTATTTGCACCAGAAACTAATAAATAATTAGAATTTGATTGTTTAACTTCATTTAAAGCAACACTAAACTTATTATTTGGTTGGTATAAAATAATTAACTGAAAATCAGATAATTGATTTTTAAATTTATCAATCATAATAATTTCTACAGAGCGTTGTTTATTGCTCTCTATTGCCTTTTTAAAAACACCAATATCTGGGTGCAAAACAGCAGTAAGAATTAATATCTTTGTTTGCTCATCAATAACTTCTACAGAGAAATTTTTACTATTATTTTTGATGTTTTTCTCGTCTTTTATTTTCTGAATAGAAGCTGTATAATAGTTAACACCTTCTTTTGTTGAAGTTAAATTTGTCGTAATTATTTGAGAGTTTACGTCTTTCGAAAATTGTACTTTTTTAGAAAATATCATTTTTCGGTTACAAAAAATTGAAAACCTCGTTTGAACAGTTTCGTTTCCATCATAATTTAATATGACTTCTACAGGAAATTTATTTTTAATATAACTGTATTTGTTAACGTTTACCTGACTTACTTTTAAATCTTTATATTTTGTAGTATCTCCAAAAACTACTGGATAAATTGTTTGTTTAGAGTTGATAAACTCGTAATCATTACCAATGGTTTGATTGCCGTCTGTTAATAATAAAATTGGGGCATTCTTGTTATCATTCAATTTATTTACTGCTGTAAGCGCTTTGTAGATATTTGTTTCATTTCCTAAGAAAGATAAACTATCAGAAATTTCTAAATTAGTACTAAAATTAAAAAATTCAATAGTAAAGTTATCCGATAATTTATTATTAGTCTTTAGTTTAGATATAAATTCTTTAACATTTTCTTCTTCGTTAAAAAAAGGAATTGAACTAGAATCATCAACCAAAACAGATAGTGTAGGTTTTATATTTTCTAATTCCGTTGTTTTTATTTTCGGATTTATCAATAGAAGTATCAATAAAAACAACGAAAATGTTTTTAGAGTAAAAAGTAAAATATGGATTTTAGCTTTACTTTTCGCCTTATAAAAATATTGAAAATAAGCAGCAGCAATACTTAGTAATAGCGCTATTATGATGTATAAAATGGTTGTAGTTTGCAATTATTTTTTATTTGTGTGAAAGATATAAAGAACTATCTAAAAAAAGAAAACCTGTAACGTTAAATTGTTACAGGTTTTATATATTTATTAAATACTCCATTTTAATATTTTCTTCAGAATTGTCAGTAAAATAAGAACAAAATAATATAATGCTGGTAAAGTTCCCAAAAAAACGATGAGTAATTTCCCTCTAAAATTCTCTTTCTCTTTTAGCCATATAATCAAAGGATAAAAAAAAGACAATACAAAAGCTACATAAACTAAACTTCTAGAGATAAAATTTCCATAGCTATAGATATGATTTTCAGAAGACCTGTAAAACTGTAATTTTGCTGGTAAAAATAGGCCTTGAATTAAAAATACATAGATTAAAAAGAATAACACTAATGGAGAAAATAAGAACTTAATCAATTTTTTCATTAGTAATTATTTTTTAAGTCAACATTCCGCCATCTACAGATAATGTTTGTCCAGTAATATAAGTACTCATGTCTGAAGCCAAAAATACACATGCATTTGCGATATCAATTGGTTGCCCTCCTCTTTTTAAAGGAATACCATCTCGCCAAGACTGAACTGTTGCTTCATCTAATTTTGCCGTCATTTCAGTTTCTATAAAACCAGGAGCAATTACATTACTTCTAATATTTCTAGAACCTAATTCTAAAGCTACAGATTTAGAAAAACCAACAATACCAGCTTTGGATGCTGCATAATTAGATTGACCAGCATTTCCTTTTAAACCAACAATAGAGCTCATGTTAATAATAGAACCAGAACGCTGCTTCATCATTGGTCTAATTACTGCTTTTGTTAAGTTAAAAACCGATTTTAAGTTTACTTCTATAACTTTATCAAAATCATCTTCAGAAATACGCATTAACAAGTTGTCTTTTGTAATTCCTGCGTTATTTACTAAAATATCAATAGCACCAAATTCTTTGTGAACTTCTTTTGCTAATTCTTGCGCGGCATCAAAGTTTGCTGCGTTCGATTGATATCCTTTTGCTGAAACTCCGTAAGATTTTAATTCCTCTTCTAATACGTTTGCAGCATCTACAGAAGAACTATAGGTGAAAGCAACATTTGCGCCTTGTCTTGCAAATTCTAACGCAATTTCACGTCCGATTCCTCTTGTTGCTCCAGTAATTATTGCCGATTTATTTTCTAATAATTTCATATTATAGTATTTAGTTGATATTCAAATATAAAAAAGAAATTCCCGCTTTCACGGGAATTTTATGTTATTGCCATTGTTTTTATAACAAAAAAATCAATTTTATAAAAAGATTATCTCATTATAAATAAATAACAATGCTTTATTTTTTACCTAAAACCTTCGCTACCATTTCTCCAATTTTAGCTGGTGAACTCACCACGTGAATTCCGTTTTCTGCTAAAATCTTCATTTTTGCTTGTGCTGTATCATCAGCTCCACCAACAATAGCTCCTGCATGCCCCATTGTTCTTCCTGCTGGTGCAGTTTGACCTGCAATAAAACCAACAACTGGCTTTCTGTTTCCATCAGCTTTAATCCATTGTGCAGCTTCAGCTTCTAAATTCCCTCCAATTTCACCAATCATAACAATTGCTTCCGTTTCTGGATCATTCATTAATAACTCTACAGCTTCTTTTGTTGTAGTTCCAATAATAGGATCTCCTCCAATACCAATGGCAGTCGTAATTCCATATCCTTGTTTTACAACTTGGTCTGCTGCTTCGTATGTTAAAGTACCAGATTTAGAAACAATACCTACTTTTCCTTTTTTGAAGATAAAACCTGGCATAATACCAACTTTAGCTTCATCTGGCGTAATTACACCTGGACAGTTAGGGCCAACTAATCTACAATCTCTAGTATCAATATAAGCTTTCACTTTTACCATATCTGCAGTAGGAATTCCTTCCGTAATACAAATAATTACTTTGATTCCTGCATCTGCAGCTTCCATAATTGCATCTGCAGCAAAAGCTGGTGGTACAAAAATAATTGAAGTATCTGCGCCAACTTTATCTACAGATTCTTTAACTGTATTAAAAACTGGTTTTCCTAAATGCTCTTGTCCTCCTTTACCTGGAGTTACACCTCCAACAACATTCGTTCCATAATCAATCATTTGACCTGCGTGAAAAGTACCTTCACTACCTGTAAAACCTTGAACTATAATTTTTGAATTCTTATTTACTAAAACACTCATTGGTTTAATATTTTATTTTGTTACGCAAAAATAGTTTATTGCTTCTTTCTAAAAAAGTTTTTTAAGAATTCTTTCTCTCTTTCAAAAAACGTTTTATTTCTGCCATTTCTTTTAATTTTTCTCTTGATTCTGAAACCGGAGTACCAAAGTAACTTTTTCCTCCTACTACAGACTTTGTAACACCTGTTTGCCCAAGAATTACAGCTCCTTTACCTATTGTAATTCCGCTATTTGTACCTACTTGTCCCCAAATAGTTACTTCATCTTCAATAATTACACAACCAGCAATACCTGTTTGTGATGCTATTAAACACTTTTTTCCAATTTTTGTATCATGCCCAACATGAACCTGATTGTCAATTTTTGTTCCTTCTCCGATCGTTGTATCTCCAGAAACTCCTTTATCTATGGTACAAGAAGCACCTAAATCTACATTATCTTCTAATACTACTCTTCCACCAGAAATCAATTTATCAAATCCTTCTGGTCTATTTTTGTAATAAAACGCATCTGCTCCTAAAACTGTATTTGCATGAATGGTAACATTATTTCCTATTACAGAATTATCATAAATAGTAACATTTGGGTGAACCACACAATTCTTACCTATAATAACATTATTTCCAATAAAAACATTTGGCTGAATAACTGTTCCTTCTCCAATTATTGCACTTACAGCAATACTAGCTTTTGATGCAATAAACGGATTGAAATGTTTTGTTATTTTGTTGAAATCTCGAAAAGGGTCTTCAGAAATTAATAAAGATTTCCCTTCTGGACAAGCTACTTTTTTATTGATTAATATAGTAGTTGCTGCAGAACTTAATGCTTTGTCATAATATTTCGGATGATCTACAAAAACGATATCCCCTTTTTCTACAACGTGAATTTCATTAATTCCTAAAATTTCAAAATTTTCGTCACCAATAAAATCAACATTAATTAATAATGCAATTTCTTTAAGACTTTGAATTTTTTTGAATTTCATAAAAGCTTATTTTTTACTTCCGTAGATAATTACTCTTGCAAAAAGTGGATGAAAAAAAGAGATTTTAGAGAAAAAAACATCTAAATTATAACCAAATTTGTTAATCCAATTATCGTAATTTTTATCACCAAATATTTTTAGAGAAATAAAACCAAAAATGACACTAAAAAAATCGAAAAAATAATGATCAAAAGTAAATTTATCTCGAATAATTTTAAAATCTGAAGAAACCAATGCATGTTCATCTGGTGTTCTTTCTTGTGGATTCATTTTTCTATAAATCTTATAAAAAGGATTCATATTTAAAGGTTCAAGAAAAATAACTTTTCCTCCTGGCTTTAAAACTCTGTGAATATGCCCGATAGATTTCTCTATATCTAAATGATGTAATATTGCACCACCAAAAACAACATCAAAAGTTTCATCTTTAAAGGTTAAATCATTAGCATCCATTAGGTAATGTTCTATTGGAAAAGATTTTGTTGCAGCATGCTTTTTACCACTTTCTAATTCTACTTCAGAAATATTAATACAAGACAATTTTTCTGGTTTCGTATTTTCGTTAAACCAGGCTGCCCAAACATAGGAGCCTATTTCTAGAACATTTTGTCCATTGAAATCTTCTAGAAGGGTGTTTAATATTTTCTTTTCCCTTTTATAAGAATAAAAAAAAGCATGCCTTCTTAGTTTTTTAATTTTTGTTCTGTCTAATTTACCTTCATTCCAGTAATCCTTTTCAGTCTCATTAATTTCTTTTCTAGTTTTAGACATTAGAAATTATTCCTTAATACGTTCTTGATATGTTCCTTTTGTAGTTTCTACTTTTATTTTATCTCCTTCGTTAATAAACAAAGGTACATTTACAGATGCTCCTGTTTCTACAGTAGCAGGCTTTGTTGCATTTGTTGCTGTATTTCCTTTAACACCTGGTTCTGCATGTGTTACTTCTAAAATTACACTTGCTGGTAAATCTACAGAAAGGGGCATATTGTCTTCAGAATTAATAATAATCGTAACAATTTCTCCCTCTTTCATCAATCCAGGATTATCTAAAGCAGCCTCCAATAAACGAATTTGAGTGTAATCTGCTTCATTCATAAAATGGTAGAACTCACCATCATGATACAAAAACTGAAACTTATGTGTTTCTACTCTTACGTCATCTATCTTTCTTCCAGCAGGAAATGTATTATCAATTACTTTACCATTGGTAACACTTTTTAATTTTGTTCTTACAAAAGCAGGTCCTTTTCCTGGTTTCACGTGTAAAAATTCTACGACTTTATATATGTCGTTGTTATATTTTATACACAATCCGTTTCTAATATCTGATGTTGTTGCCATTTGTAGTTTTTATATTAAATTAATAATTTTAATAAAATTATTGTAATTTTTACTTCTATTTATTTTGTTTGAAATTTAGTTAGAGTTAAAATACCCTTTCATAATTCCTCTATGAGAATCTTTTATGAATTGAATAATCTCATCTCTTTCTGGAGTTGCTTCCATTTCAGCTTCAATTATATCTATTGCTTGGGTATAGTTGTAATTTTTTTGAAATAATATTCTGTAGATATTCTGAATTTCTCTGATTTTTTCGGTGGTATATCCTCGTCTTCTTAAACCAACGGAGTTTATACCAACATAAGACAAAGGCTCACGTGCCGCTTTTACATAAGGCGGAACATCTTTTCTAACTAAAGAACCACCAGTTACAAATGCGTGTTTACCTACAGATGCAAATTGATGTATTGCAACCATACCAGCCAAAACTACATTGTCTCCAATAGTTACATGACCAGCAAGTGTTGTGTTATTTGAAAAAATACAATTATCACCAACAAAAGAATCGTGTGCAATATGACAATATGCCATAATCAAACAATTGTCACCAATTTTAGTTTTCATTCTATCTGAAGTACCTCTATTGATAGTAACACATTCTCGTATAGTAACATTATCTCCAATTTCTACCGTAGTTTCTTCATCATCAAATTTTAAATCTTGTGGAATTCCTGAAATTACTGCTCCTGGAAAAATTCTACAATTTTTACCAATTCTAGCACCTTCCATAATAGTAACATTAGAACCAATCCAAGTTCCAGAACCAATGGTTACATTGTTATGAATTGTAGTAAAAGGTTCTATTACTACATTTCTTGCTATTTTTGCTTGCGGATGTACATACGCTAATGGTTGATTCATATTTTATTTTTTTCTAGCAATTTGAGCCATTAATTCTGCTTCAGCAACTAGTTTTCCGTTTGCGTAAGCATACGCTTGCATGTGACAAATTCCTCTTCTTATAGGTGAAATTAACTCACATTTAAAAATAATAGTATCTCCTGGTAAAACTTTTTGTTTAAATTTAACATTGTCCATTTTCATGAAATATGTTAAATAATTTTCTGGGTCTGGAACTGTATTTAAAACTAAAACACCACCACATTGTGCCATTGCCTCCACTTGTAAAACACCTGGCATTACTGGTGCTCCGGGGAAATGTCCAACAAAGAAGTTTTCATTCATTGTAACATTCTTCATACCAACAACATGTGTATCTGAAAGTTCTATAATTCTATCAATCAATAAAAATGGTGGTCTATGAGGAAGAATTTCCATAATTTGATGAATATCTAATAATGGAGGTAAATTCAAATCATAAGAAGGAACATTATTTCTTTTTTCTGCCTTAATAATTTTTGCAAGTTTCTTTGCAAATAATGTGTTAATTAAATGACCTGGTTTATTAGCAATTACTTTTCCTTTAATTCGAATCCCCACCAAAGCTAAATCTCCAATAACATCTAATAATTTATGTCTTGCAGCTTCATTTGCCCAATGTAAAGTTAGGTTATCTAAAATTCCGTTTGGTTTTACTGCTATATTTTCTTTATTAAAAGCCTCTTTTAATTTTTGCATCGTATTTTCAGACAATTCTTTGTCTACATATACAATTGCATTATTTAAATCGCCACCTTTTATTAAATCATTCTCGAGTAACATTTCAATTTCATGTAAAAAGCTGAATGTTCTAGCATCTGCAATTTCCTCTTTAAAGTCAGACATTTTATCTAAAGTAGCATTTTGTGTACCTAATATTTTAGTACCAAAATCTACCATAGTTGTTATTTGATATTCTTCTGAAGGCATTAAAATGATTTCACTTCCGGTAGCTTCATCTCTGTAAGAAATTATTTCTTTTACTACATACTCTTCAATATCGGCATCTTGTTCCTCGATTCCTGCTTTCTCTAAAGCTTCCACAAAAAATTTAGAAGAACCATCCATTATTGGTGGTTCAGAAGAATCAATTTCAATTAATAGATTGTCTATATCTAAACCAACAGCTGCAGCCAAAACGTGCTCTGAAGTTTGAATTTGTACTCCGTTTTTCTCTAAATTAGTACCTCTCTGTGTGTTTACAACATATTCTGCTTTTGCCGCTATTATTGGCGAGCCTTCTAAATCTACTCTGCTAAACGCAAAACCATGATTTATAGGTGCAGGTTTCAAAGTCATTTTTACAGTTTTACCAGTATGTAGACCTACACCCGATAAACTAATTTCTTTTTGTATTGTTTTTTGTTTCTTACTCATTATTCTTTTATTTGAGCCTTCAACTCTTTCTCTAGTTGATTGATCTTTGATATTATTTTCGGTAAATTTTTAAAGTGCACATAACTTCTATTAAAATCTTGTACTTTAAAAGCTGGTGTTCCATAGACCATTTCATCGTCCTTTAAGCTTTTCGTTATACCAGTTTGACCTAAAATCTTTACATTATTTCCTATTTTAATGTGGCCTGCAACACCTACTTGACCACCAATCATACAGTTTTCACCAATTTTAGTAGACCCAGAAATACCTGTTTGAGAAGCAATTACAGTGTTTCTGCCTACTTCTACATTGTGAGCTATTTGTATTTGATTGTCTAATTTAACACCTTTTCTAATAATAGTAGACCCTAAAGTAGCTCTATCTATTGTAGAAGCAGCACCAATATCTACATTATCCTCTATAATAACATTTCCTATTTGCGGAATTGCTTTGTACTCTCCATTTTCATCAGGTGCAAAACCAAAACCATCTGCACCAATAACGGCACCAGAATGAATTTTACAGTTTTTACCAATTTGAGTATCTGAATATATTTTTACGCCAGCAAAAATAACGGTATTATCATCAATTTTGCTATTATCTCCAATATAAGAATTTGGATAAATTTTAACATTATCACCAATTTCTACATTTTCTCCTATATAAGTAAACGCACCAATATATCCGTTTTCTCCTATTTTAGAAGATTCAGCAATATAATGAGGTTGTTCTCTGCCTGTTTTATTATTTTTGACTTCGTTATAAAATTCTAATAACTTAGAAAAAGCTTTGTAAGCATCGGCTACTTTAATCAATGTTGTTTTCACTTCCTTTTCTGGAACAAAACTCTTATTAACAATAGCTACAGAAGCATTTGTTGTGTATAAATAAGAATTATATTTAGGGTTCGATAGAAAAGTTAGAGATCCTTTTTCTCCTTCTTCAATCTTAGAAAGTTTAGATACTTCTTCTTCAGGATTACCTACTACATCACCTTCTAAAATATCTGCTATTTGTTGTGCTTTAAATTTCATCAAGCGCAAAAATATAAAAATTATACCGTTTTCTCTAATCTCATCTTACTTTGGATAACAAATAAAGTGTTTTACTACGGGTATTGTTAGCGCCTGCAAGTTTAATTGGTCAGATGCTTTTGCAATATCTTTTATTTTACCCTTTTTATTTAATATATAAATTGGAGACTTTAAATTGTAAGCTTGATTGCTAATTTCTTGATGAAAAACAAAATAACTAGCTTCTTTCTCTGTAATATTTAATTTTTTAATTGCTTTATCTCTCTTTTTATTGATGTAGCCTTCTTTAAAACCTTCTTGTTGAATTTCAATTCTTAATAATTTTCTATCAACAATCATTTTTGCTATTAATGAGAGCACCTTATCATCATGATTTACCCATTCTTTTATGGCAGACAATACATCATAATCATCTAATTTAGCAAACATTTCTAACGTTTCATCTGTAAAATTAGTGGTAGAAATCTGATTAAATAAAAAATATCTTAAAGCAGAACTACAATACAACTCCACTCCTTTTTCTGCCAACTCTTTGGCTCTTTTTAAAATATTTACTAAAATATTTTCTGCTACTAAACCTGTTTTATGTAAATATACTTGCCAATACATTAATCTTCTAGCTATTAAGAAATTTTCTACGGAATAAATCCCTTTTTGCTCAATAACCAATTCGTCATTCTTAACATTCATCATGGCAATTAATCTGTCTGATGAAATATTTCCTTCTGTAACACCTGTATAAAAACTATCTCTTTTTAAATAATCTAAGCGGTCTATATCTAACTGACTAGAAATTAATTGCCCTAAAAATTTACGTGGATTTTTATCTTCAAAAATTTCGATTGCTAACGTTAATTCTCCATTAAACTCCTCATTTAATTTCTTCATAAATTTTAAAGAAATTTCTTCATGGCTAACTCCACTTACAATACTATGTTCTAAGGCATGTGAAAATGCACCATGACCAATATCATGCAATAAAATAGCAATGCACAAAGCATTTTCTTCCTCATTGGAGATTTCAACTTGTTTAAAACGCAAAACACGTATGGCTTTTTGCATTAAATGCATGCAACCAATAGCATGATGAAAACGAGTGTGATTAGCTCCAGGATACACTAAATTAGAAAAGCCCATTTGTGCAATTCTTCTTAAGCGCTGAAAATAAGGATGTTCTATAATATCAAAAATTAAAGAGTTTGGTATTTGTATAAATCCGTAAATAGGATCATTTAAAATCTTAAGTTTGTTTGCTGCTTTTTTCTTCAAAAGGTAAAAGTTTTTCAATGTATACCTGCAAAATACAATATTTATAAGCGTAAAATTATAAATTTAATTCAGAAATTTACAAGTAGTCCATTTAATTTGTAAAATTGGCAATATTTTATCATTTTAGCGGAGCAAAAAAAATAACAAAACCCTAATTTTAACGTTAAAGAAATAAAACAAAATATATGAGCATACAAATTCTATGGGTAGATGATGAAATTGAATTATTAAAACCGCACATTATATTTTTAGAGCGTAAAGATTATAAAGTTACTACTTGTACCAATGGCGCAGATGCAATTAATTTAGTAGATGAAAAAAACTTTGATATTGTTTTTTTAGACGAAAATATGCCGGGTTTAACTGGTTTAGAAACACTTTCAGAAATCAAACAAAAACAAGCCAATTTACCGGTAGTTATGATTACTAAAAGTGAAGAGGAATATATTATGGAAGAAGCAATTGGTTCTAAAATTGCAGATTATTTAATAAAACCCGTAAACCCGAATCAGATTTTATTGAGCTTAAAGAAGAATTTAGATCATTCTCGTTTGGTTTCAGAAAAAACCACTTCGAGTTATCAGCAAGAGTTTAGAAAAATTTCTATGGATTTAGCGATGGTAAATTCTTATGAAGAATGGATCGAGCTTTATAAAAAACTAGTGCATTGGGAATTAGAATTAGAAAATATTAGCGATCCTGGAATGTTAGGTATTCTTGAAAGTCAGAAACAAGAAGCAAACACGCAATTTTTTAAATTTATTAAAAAAAATTATGAAGATTTTTTAACAGCCCATGACAAACCTACTTTTTCTCATACATTGTTTAAAGATTATGTGGTACCAGAATTAAAAAAAAACCAACCTGTTTTATGGGTTGTGATTGATAATTTGCGGTACGATCAATATAGAATCTTAGAGCCATTAATTAATAATCATTATAAGAAGGATGAAGAATATTCTTATTTCTCTATCTTACCTACAGCAACTCAGTATGCTAGAAATGCTATTTTTTCTGGATTGATGCCTTCTGAAATGGAAAAAAGACATCCTGATTTATGGAAAAACGACACAGATGAAGGTGGAATGAACTTGTTTGAAAACGAGTTTTTATCAGCACAAATTAAACGTTTAAGTTTAAATATTAAATATGAATACTATAAAATTACTTCGCTAAAAAGCGGAAAAGAATTGGCAGACAATTATAATGGAACCAAACAAAACGATTTAACTGCTGTAGTTTATAATTTTGTAGATATGCTTTCACATTCGAAAACAGAAATGGAAGTAATTAAAGAATTGGCCGGAGATGATAAAGCATATAGAAGCTTAACTTTAAGTTGGTTTAAGAATTCTGCTTTGTTTGAAATTATTCAAAAAGCACAAGTTTTAGGTCAGAAATTAATTATCACTACAGATCACGGAACCATTAATTGTAAACACCCAACAAAAGTTATTGGTGATAAAAACATTAGTTCTAACTTACGTTACAAAACGGGTAAAAGCTTGTCTTACGAAGAAAAAGATGTGTATGCAGTAAGAAACCCAAAAGACATATTCTTACCAACAGTGGCTATGAATAGTCCGTTTATTTTTGCTAAAGAAGATTTGTTTTTTGCATACCCAAACAACTTTAATCATTTTGTAAAATACTTTAAAAACACGTATCAACATGGCGGTGTTTCTTTAGAAGAAATGATTATTCCTTGTGCGGTTTATAGTCCGAAGTAAAATAATAAGAAGCTATTTCCTGCTTTCACTACTCGCTTTTTTCGTACCTCAAAAGAACTCAAACATACCGTTCAATCAGGGCTAAACTTGCATGCTAACGACATTTAAAATAAAAAAATCTGACAAGTCTAAATAACTTGTCAGATTTGTTATTTTTGCAACATGAATACAAACTATTCTTTAGAAAACCTTTCTGAAATTGCAACTGTAATTATTACATCAGTAAAAAATAAAACATTATTGTTTTATGGAGAAATGGGCGTTGGTAAAACAACTTTAATCAAAGAAATATGTAAACAATTAGGTGTTTTAGATACTATCTCCTCTCCTACTTTTTCGTTGGTAAATGAATATGAAACTTCAAAAAAAGAAAAGATTTTTCACTTCGATTTTTATAGAATTACAGACGAAGAAGAAGCTTTAGACATGGGAATTGAAGAGTATCTGTATAATAACGATTGGTGCCTTATCGAATGGCCACAAAATGTCGAAAATTTACTACCTTTAGAGTCTGTTGAAATCCATTTATCTACTTTAGAAAACGGACAACGTAATATGCAATTAAAATAACCAAGTTATGAGTTCATTTTCTCCGTTTAGTAAAGAAGAGTTGCTTCCTCAAGAAGAAATGTTAGAGATAAAAAAACAGAAAGGAGAATTGTTTATAGGTCTACCAAAAGAAACTTATTTAAGTGAAAAACGTGTTTGTTTAACTCCAGATGCTGTTGGCGCTTTAACCGCAAATGGTCATCGTCTTGTTGTTGAAACAGGCGCTGGAGATGGCGCAAATTTCACAGACAAAGAATATTCTGAAGCTGGTGCAAAAATTTCTTATAACGTAGAAGAAGCTTTTAAATGTAATATTATTTTAAAAGTTGCGCCACCAACAGAAGATGAAATTGAATACATTAGTCCGCAAGCAATTTTAATTTCTTCATTGCAATTAAAAACACAAAACAAAAAATACTTTGAATGTCTAGCTAAAAAGAAAATTACAGCAATTGCGTTCGACTATATAAAAGATGAGCAAGAAACCTACCCAATTGTAAAATCTTTAAGTGAAATTGCTGGAACCGCCTCTATTTTAATTGCCGGCGAATTAATGAGTGGTGTTAATAAAGGTAACGGATTATTATTTGGTAATATTGGCGGAGTTCCACCAACAAGTGTTGTTATTTTTGGTGCAGGAACCGTTGGTGAATATGCCGCAAGAACTGCTATAGGTTTAGGTGCAAGAGTAAAAGTTTTTGATAATTCTATTAGTAAATTAAGAAAACTACAAGATTGTTTACACGCACCAATCTATACATCTACATTACAACCTAAATCTATTTTAAAAGCATTAATGCGATGTGATGTTGCTATTGGTGCAATTCGTGGTAAGAATAGATCTCCAATTTGTGCTACCGAAGAAATGATTGAAAAAATGAAAGAAGGCGCTATTATAGTAGACGTAAGTATAGATAGAGGTGGTTGTTTCGAAAGTTCGAATGTAACCACTCACAAATCGCCCACTTTTGTAAAACATGGTGTAATTCATTATTGTGTGCCTAATATTCCTGCACGTTACGCAAGAACAGCTTCGGTTTCTATTAGTAATATTTTTACACCGTATTTATTAAACATTGCAGAAGAAGGTGGTTTTGAAAATACGGCAAGATTTGATAAAAGTTTGCGCAACGGAATGTATTTCTATCACGGAATTTTAACCAACAAAACCGTTGCAGACTGGTTCGATTTGCCTTTTAGAGATATTAACTTATTGATTCTTTAAATTTAGCACAATTTTCATTAACAAATATTGAAAAATAAAATGGGTTTAGATCACTAAAATTCCTTTAGATTATTCTATAAATAACTTTCAATAATAGCTTTAGAAACAACTCAATTTCCATAAATTTGCATTTCAAAATTTGAACATGTTAGTAAAGAGAATTTTTTATTATTTAGTAGGATTATCACTAGGTTCCATTGCCGTTTATTTCTTCTGGCAAAAGAAAAATGCGACTTTTGATTATGGAATGGACTCAAGAACGCTAAAAACCATTCGAATTAAGAAACGATTATTTTCTGACGATGCAAAAACTGCAATGCAAAAATTTGAAATTGATACTTTAAAAATATCGACGATTTTAACGACGGGTGATGTAGATTTTGGAAAAGGAAGTCCTAGAGAAAAGCCTTGTGCTAAATATTATGTTACAGGAAAAAAAGAGCTAAAAAACGTTAGTTTATTAGTAAAGCGTTGTGATTCGACTGCTACAATTGAAAAAATTATTATTGAATAAAGTATAACTTCTTTACTAAAAAGAGTAACGAAACAATTTATATTTTAAACAGATATCACTTATTCCTAAACAAAGTTTCGGTTTTATTTAAAATTATAAGATCAATCAGTTTTTAAATTTTGATGATAATGCTCTTCAATTTTAGCTACATTTTTTATCGTTTTCTTTACCCAATCAAAATACAAGATCTCTTTTTCTTCTTCAGATAATTGCCACTCAATATCTGAATTTCTAAGCTTTGTAGTAACATCTTGCAAAATAATAGCTGCGGCAACAGAGATGTTTAAACTTTCTGTAAAACCAACCATAGGTATTTTAAGAAAGCCGTCTGCATTTTCTATCACAGTATCAGAAACACCCTCTGCTTCTACACCGAATACAAAAGCAGATTTTTTTGTAATATCAAAGTCTTGTAGCAAACAAGAATCGTTGTGAGGTGTAGTTGCTATAATTTGATATCCTTTTGCTTTTAATTCATCTAAACAAGGTTTCGAATTATCACCATCTTTTCGATATCTATATTGATTTAACCATTTCTGAGAGCCCTTAGCAACATGTCTAGAAACTTTATTATTATATTTATTTTCGATTGCATGTACATCTTGTACGCCAAAAATATCGCAAGTTCTAACCACAGCACTAGCATTGTGTGGTTGAAAAATATCTTCTAAAACTACTGTAAAATGGCGTGTTCTTTCTTCTAGTACTTTTTTAAATAGATTTTTTCTTTTATCAGTAAGAAAGCCTTCAAAATAATTTAATAAATTTTCATCAATCATAAATACAAATTTAAAATTATTATTTTTGTCTTCCTTGAAATATATTCACAAAAATACTCAAATCTTCAATTAAATGAAAAAACTAGTTGTTTTAACAGGAGCAGGAATTTCGGCAGAAAGTGGTATACAAACATTTAGAGATGCTAACGGTTTGTGGGAAGGTCACGATGTAATGGAAGTTGCTTCTCCCGAAGGTTATAAAGCAAATCCTACCTTAGTTTTAGGTTTTTATAACAAACGCAGAAAACAACTATTGGAAGTTTCTCCTAACAAAGCACACTTTAATTTATTAAAATTAGAAACTGATTTTGATGTTGAAATTATCACCCAGAATGTAGACGATTTGCACGAACGTGCAGGAAGCGCTAAAGTGACACATTTACACGGCGAACTTTTAAAGGTAAGAAGTTCTATTGACGAAAATGATATTTTAGAATGGAAAAAGGAGTTGGTTTTAGGGGATTTATGTAGAAGAAATAGTCAATTAAGACCACATATTGTTTGGTTTGGAGAAATGGTGCCAATGTTAGAACAAGCCGTTGAAATTACTCAAAAAGCAGACATTCTAGTAATTATTGGGACTTCTATGCAAGTATATCCGGCAGCAAGTTTAATTGATTATGTAAAACCAAATACACCCATTTATTTTATTGATCCAAAACCATCTGTTTCAGAAAATAATTACAACAACTTAACAATTATTGAAGATGTAGCCAGTTCTGGCACTAATAAATTGATTCGTTTATTGAGTTAACTTTTTAATCCATCAATTATTTCTCTCAAAATGTCATTTTGAATTGAGATAAAAAAAATACAATTAAGAGCTTTTTACTCATTCTTTGGTTGAGTGCCTTTTTTAAAATTTATTTTTTTTTTGTATTTTGAATGTCATTAGCAAACAACTCTAGCCCTGATTGAAGTGGTATCCTTTTTTATTTTTCTTAAAAAAGATATAACGGAAAGCAGGAAATAGCTTCTAAAAAAATTAAGAAACTAACTGATTAAAATACTCGAAAATTTCTCCTTTAGAAATTGAACTTCCTTTTTCTATCAAATCAAAAATTTCTACATTTCTTTCATCTTTATTATAAGGTTTTGTTCCTTTAAAAATTTCAACAGAATTATCCATAGGATTTTGCATTAACCATTCAAATCCTTCTTGTTCTAATAGATTAATATCCCAAGTTATTTTTATTGCAATTCTATGAATTTCTTCTGCATCGCATTTAAATAAATTTACAGATGTTTTAGAAAAGTGTTCTACGTAAGCGGTTTTTGTTAAAACATCATCCCAAACAACATCAGAAAAAACATTCATTTCATCTTCTGCAACATTGGGTGTTTCTTTTTTAATTTGATTCCATTCTTTAGCATCGATACTTTGGGTTGCTAAAAATCGCGCAAAGTCTTCGTGTAAACTTTCAAATTGTTCTTTGGTAAGTTGTCTGTATTTCATTTTTATAAATTCAAAGTCAAAAATAAAAAAAAAGCTCGTTATTTCTAACGAGCTTTTTGTAAAGTATTAAAGTAAATTACTATTCAGCAACAACTTCAAAAGTAATATCAGCAACTACAGCTCTGTGTAACCTTACAGCAGCTTCGTATTTACCTAATCTTTTAACAGAACCACCAACAACTTTAATAAATTTCTTATCTAAATCTGTTCCTGCTTTTGCTAATGCTGCAGCTAAATCGATGTTGTTTACAGAACCAAATAATTTGTCTCCTGAACCAACTTTAGATGCAATTTTAATTTCATATCCTTTAACTGTTTCTGCTATTTTACTAGCATCTTCAATTAATTTAGCTTCTTTATAAGCTCTTTGTTTTAAATTCTCTGCTAAAACTTTCCTTGCAGATGAAGTAGCCAAAGATGCTTTTCCTGTAGGGATTAAAAAGTTTCTACCATAACCGTTTTTTACGTCTACGATGTCATCTTTAAATCCTAAATTTTCTACGTCTTGTCTTAATATAAGTTCCATGTTCTACGTCTTTATTATTTTAACAAATCTCCAACGTAAGGCATTAATGCCAAATGACGACATCTTTTAATTGCTTGCGCAACTTTACGTTGATATTTTAATGAAGTTCCTGTTAAACGTCTTGGTAAAATTTTACCTTGTTCGTTTACTAAATACATTAAGAAGTCTGCATCTTTATAATCGATATACTTGATACCTTTCTTCTTAAATCTACAGTATTTTGCTTCTTTCTTTGTGTCTATATCTAATGGCGTTAAATATCTAACGTCAGCAGATTTACCACCTTTTGCTTGTTGTTCTATTGATGCCATTTCTTATTTTTTAGTAGATTTAACACGTTCAGTTCTAACTTTTGCCCAAGCAGCAGCATGTTTGTCTAATCTAACAGAAAGGTAACGCATAACGCTATCATCTCTTCTAAACTCTAACTCAAATGCAGAAATTTCTTCTCCAGCAACTTTGTACTCAAATAAGTGATAAAAACCACTTTTCTTTTTTTGAATTGGATACGCTAATTTTTTTAAGCCCCAATCTTCTTTAGAAATCATTTCGGCACCTCTAGAAACCAAATAGTCATTAAACTTTTGTACTGTCTCCTTTATCTGAGTATCAGATAAAACGGGATTCAAAATGAAAACAGTTTCGTAATGATTCATAAATTAAATATTTATTGTTTATTTTTAAGGCTGCAAATATAATAACTTTTTTAGATTTAAAAGCACATTTTTTAGATTATAAATTTAAAACTATTATTATGGATTTCAACCAATTAAAAATACTCTTATGCAAATACCAGAAATACCGAATTTAATTCATTACGCTATTCCCTTTTTTATAATAACAGTTCTTATTGAAGTTATTTTAACAGTAAAAGTAAAGTTAGAAGATTATGAATTTAAAGACGCAGGAACTTCTATTTTAATGGGGTTAGGCAACGTGGCTATTGGTTTACTTACCAAAGGAGTCGTTTTAGGTTTATTTTTCTTCATTTATAACTTTTATCATTTATTTGAAATTCCATTTTCTTGGTGGGCTTGGGTTATTCTTTTATTTGCAGAAGATCTTGCCTACTATTGGAACCATAGAATTGCACATGAAAGTAGATTTTTTTGGGCAAGCCATGTTGTGCATCATTCTTCTAAAAAATATAATTTAAGTACAGCTTTAAGACAAACTTGGACAGGTAGTTTTTATACTTTTATTTTCTGGATTCCACTAATTTTAATAGGTTTCCACCCTATTATGGTGTTCGTACAAATGTCTATTAGTTTGTTATATCAATATTGGATTCACACAGAACTTATTACCAAAATGCCAAAATGGTTTGAAGCGATCTTTAATACGCCAAGTCATCATAGAGTACATCATGCCACCAACCCACAATATTTAGATAGAAATCATGCAGGAATTTTTATTATTTGGGATAAATTATTTGGTACTTTCGAACCAGAAGCAGAAAGACCTATTTATGGTTTGGTAAAAAACATTGAAACTTACAATCCTGTAAAAGTTGCTTTTATAGAATGGCATGCAATGTTTACTGATTTTTCTACTTCAAAAATTTCTTTAAAAAATAGATTTAAATATCTAATAAAACCTCCAGGTTGGAAACATGACGGAACAAGTATTTTATCATCACACTTAAGAAAAGAGTGGAAAGACAAAACTAGTTTATAGAAATGCAAAATCGATTGGAATTAAGAATTTTAGTTCCAATCGACTTTATATAAAATAGGTGCTTTTAATTTAAATCTAAACGAATACCCATTGAAATATTTCTAATTTCAGTATCTTTAAAAAGAGGATTCAAATCATACTTTATGTATAAACTTGTAGACTGATAACCAACATAAGCACTTAAACCATAATTTATAGTATTCATATTAAAGTTATTAAATTGTACTTCTTTAACTTCTACTCTTCTAGTATCTTCATATTCTAAATATTGTCTTGTACCTAACTTAATACCTACAAACCCACCAACACCAACTCTTAAAGACCTGTTTGTTCTGTCGTAAATAAAACCATCTTTGTATTTTTTATTTTTAGAAAAATCCCATTCTAAATGTAAAGGTAAATTCATTTGCACATGACGCAACCTACTTTCTATTAGGTTATGAGTATATATTTCTAATTCTGTCTTGTCTCCATTTTTCACATGATGCTGATTGTCATCTAATCTTAGATTATTCCAAAGGAAAGACAATCCATATTTAAAATATAATTCAGAAGCTTCTCTTTTAACCCTAGTTTTCCAAGTAAAACCCAATTCATAAAAATGAGAAGCCCATACTTTGTATTCCGAATCACTTAAAGAACCTAACTTATGATCTTTTAAAACATTGTTTACTCCTAACGCAAAAACAAACTGGGTGGTAGTTCTTCTATTGCTTTTTCCATTTCGTCTCCATCTTTTTTCTTGCTTACTTTTATCAATAGTATCATTATTACTTACAGTAAAGCTAAAAGTTTTACTCCCTACTTTAAAGGTATTAACTTCATCATCATTAAGATTACTTTCTTTAGAACTTAAAATTTTACCATCTGTTTTTTCTTGCACTAAAACCTGTAACAAGTGTTCTTGTTCACTAACTTTAGTTTCTATTTGCTTTGCATGATAATTAGCAATTTCTTTCTTTAATAGCTCTGCTGTACTTTTTGTAATTTCTCCTTTTTTAAGTTTTCCATCAATAACAATCACTTCCATCTTCAAAGAATCTTTCTGAGTCTTTGTAATCATTTCTATCTTTTCAGAAATCTTAATCACTTCTTTTTCAAAAGTTCTTTTTTCTTGTGCTGTAACAGCTATAGTAACAAACAAGAGTAATAATATGGTAACTTTTTTCATGTTTTTATAATTTTGAATTGTTTTGTGTTTTAATTAGAATTAATCATTTCTACTAGCAATTGCTGTAGCAATATTAGATATTTTTTTCTTTAATGATTTTAAGAAATTATTTTGAAAAGCATCATCATTTATAGTTCGTTCTACTTCCGCTAAAATGGTTTCAGGATTCACTTTTAAGTTCGATTTTTTAAGTTCAATTTTAATCGTCTGCAAAAGAACCTCTCTACTCATTGTGTTTTTTATGTCTTTTTCTTTTATTTCTTTGGATGTATTTGTTACCGCGAATAACAAATCGTCTGCACTTACTTTAATTCTTGTTTTTTCCGTTCGCTTAGTTTTTGCTATGTCCTCGACTTTAGGAATATTATTTTTATCATTCTCTTCAACTTTTGAAATGATTGTTTTATTTTGAGTTTTAATAATTAGTTCATTTTTTAAGTTCTTAACAGCACTCGAACGGGTATTTTTGCTTTTATTTATAATGAAGTTCTTATTAATCTTCTTTTTATTTTCTTGCTGCTCTTCTACTTTTTCTGTTAATACAATTGCTTTTTCAACAGGTATTTCATTAAAATGTTTATCAATCTTGTTTAATATTGTTATTGTATCTATTACTCCTTCTACAATAATCTGTTTCGGACTCTCTATTTTTTTTTCATTAGAAAAAGTATAGATTCCTATTGAAACTAATGCCAAAATACTTGCTGCATAGCCTATATAAAAAAACCAACCTTTCTTTTTTTGCTTTGGTTGTTCGTCTAATTGTGCAGACAAACGTTCCCAGGCAGAAACCGATGGTTCTATAGATCTATTAGCTAACTTTTCTTTTATGCTGTTGTCTAACTTATTTGTTTTCATGAATTGTCTTATTCATTTTGTAATAATTTGCTTGCAATAATTTACGCGCCTTAAATAATTGCGATTTCGATGTACTCTCAGAAACGCCTAGTTTGGCTGCTATTTCTGAATGTTTAAATCCTTCTATGGCGAATAAATTAAACACCATTTTGTAACCTTCTGGTAATTTGTCAATCAATTTTTGAATATCTTCAACAGAAGTGTTTTCTAAACTTTCTGTAGCAGCATCATTAAAAACATAATCTTTGTCAGATAAATCTACCAAGTTCTTTTTACGGAGATAAGAAATACAAGTATTTACCATAATTCTACGAATCCAACCTTCGAAACTACCTTCGTCTTTAAACTTGTCTAAGTTGGTAAAAACCTTTAGAAAACCTTGCAACATTAAATCTTCTGCATGATGTAAGTCTTTTACATATTGTCTACAAACGCCCAACATTTTAGGTGAATGCTGCTCGAACAATTGTTGTTGTGCTTCCCTATTGTTGGCAATCGCTTTTTTAATTAACAATTTTTGTTTGTTATGTAATGGTATAATTTTCAAGCCTCTCTTTTCTGTTTTTACTGCCTTACAAATATATAGACTACAGAAGTTTTAAAAAGGTTGCTTGGAGGAAAAAAAGTTTTTGAACTTTTTTTTAGTTAATAATTTTAAGTGATTGGTTTTTAGTTTTATCTTTATTCGAAAAACAACTATGAAAATTAATCTTATTGAAGCTATAGAAAAAACTAAAATTGAGAATGGAGTTTTCCCTAATTTATATAGAGCTGATGATAAAATAAGAAATAATTTTATAACCTTATATAGAAAACATAATTGGCAAATTATTTTTGATTGGACTATATGGGATGAAGGAAAAATAATTTCTAGAAACAAAAATTTTAATTATTCTACTATTAATTTTGAAACTAAATGTAAATTATTAACTGCAATTGTTAGAAATGATAGGTTTTATGATGGAGCAATTATTGAAGCTTTAAATTCTGGGTTAATTCTTAAGATTCTAAAAACTATTTAAAAATTTAATCTTCTTTTAAAAGAACATATTTATATAAAGAAAATTAATAAAAAATATATTATAGATGAATACTAGAGTATTCCTTTCCTGTGGAAGGATAATTACAACCTCAAAGAAACCTTACTCTTCTCCAACTGCTCATCAAACAATTCTTTAGTTACATTTGTTTTATAAAAAGGTACCATTTCTTTTAAAAGTTGTTTTCCTTTAATAGAATTTGTTAACTCAGGAAATGCTTTTTCAATTACTTCTAACATAATAGAAGTTGCTGTGGAAGCTCCTGGAGATGCGCCTAATAAACACGTAATACTGCCATCTTTACTAGAAATTACTTCTGTACCAAATTGCAATATTCCGCCTTCAAATTCATCCTTTTTAATAATCTGAACTCTTTGACCTGCAACCATAATTTCCCAATCTTCTGCATTCGCATTCTTTACAAATTTGCGTAAAGAATTCATTCTGTCTTCTTTACTCATTAAAACTTGCTCAATGAGATATTTAGTTAAGGGTAAATTGTGCCAAAAAGCGCCAAACATAGCGGGAATATTATCAAATTGAATAGATTTAAACAAATCTAAATTAGACCCTTCTTTTAAAAATTTCGGACTAAAACCTGCAAAAGGTCCAAACATCAGTTGACGTTTTCCATCAATATAACGGGTGTCTAAATGTGGTGTAGACATTGGTGGATCTCCAAGTCCGGCTTTGCTATATACTTTTGCGTCATGTTGTTTTATAATATCTTCATTCGTACAAACCAGCCATTCTCCACTTACAGGAAAACCTCCATACCCCTCTTTTTCTTCAATTTCTACTTTCTGAAGTAGTAATAAACTTCCTCCTCCAGCACCAATAAAAACATGCTCCGCTTCTAATTGATATTCTTCTTTCGTTTTTAAATTTCTAACTTCTACTGTCCAATCTAAATCGGTATCCGGATCAATATCCAACACTTCCATATTGCAATGCACTGGCGTATCGAATTCATTTTCTAAGATTGAAAATAATTTTTCAGTTAAGCTACCGTAATTCATTTCTGTTCCTCTATCAATTCTAGAGGCTGCCATAATTTCGTCTTCCGTTCTATCATTTGCAATTAAAGGAAACCACGCTTTCATTTTGTTAATTTCTCTTGTAAACTTAATAGAATCGAACATAAAATGATCTTTCATTGCATGAAATCTATTTTCTAAATAAGTGGCATTTTCTTTTCCTAAAACCCAACTATGATGTTTTACGGTGGCAATAAATTCATTAGGATTTTTAAGTAAGCCTTTATTTACTAAATAAGACCAAAACTGTTTCGAAGTTTCATATTGTGTACAAATATCAATGGCTTTTTTTATTGAAATTTCCCCATCTTCTTCCGGACAATAATTCAGCTCACACAAAGCAGAATGGCCTGTTCCTGCATTGTTCCAAGCCGCAGAACTTTCTTGTGCAACTTTATCTAATCTTTCTAAAATTAGAATATTCATTTCTGGTTTTAATAACTTGGTAATAAGTGCTAAAGTTGCACTCATAATTCCACCACCAACACAGATTAAATCGTATTCTTTTTTGAAACTCATGTTTTTATTTATTTAAGTACTGATGAACTTTTGTCTGTTTTTCTTACAAACAAGCAAACTAAAAACTACCAACTTGTCTAATACGCATCAACATCAATAATAAACCTTATTGGTCTAAAATCTTTTACAGCTTCAAACGTATTTCTAATTTTTGTAATCTGACTTTTAGTGTTTGCTAAACTTTGTTTTGGCGGAATTTTAATTACAATATTCTTAATATATTGGTTTCTAACTCTAGAAACAGATGGCGCTGTTGGGCCTAAAACATTTTCTCCAAAAGAAGTCTGTAATGCCTTAAATAACCAATTTACACCGCTATCAACTTTGTTATAATCTTTGTGTTTTAACGTGATTTTTATCACTCTATAATACGGCGGATATTTATATTGCCAACGTTCTTGCATTTGCTCCTTATACATTTCCGCATAATTTGTAGTAGAAACTTGTTGCAATATTTGATGGTAAGGATTATAGGTTTGAATAGCTACACGCCCTTGTTTCTTACTTCTTCCTGCTCTACCAGAAACTTGTACCATCATATCATAACCACGTTCATGCGCTCTAAAATCGGGAAAATTGAGCATGGTATCGGCATTTAAAATTCCTACTAAAGAAACATTTTCGAAATCTAGACCTTTAGATAACATTTGCGTACCCACCAAAACATCTATTTCTTTGGCTTCGAAAGCACCAATTATTTTCTGATACCCGTATTTTCCACGCGTAGTATCTAAATCCATTCTACCGATTTTAAAATCGGGAAATAAAGTTGTTAATTCTAATTCTATTTGTTCTGTACCAAAACCTTTTGTATCTAGAGTATTACTGCCACAAGCACCACAACTATTTGGCATTGCACGCTGGTAATTACAATAATGACAACGCAGTTCATTCCTAAATTTATGATACGTTAAAGTAACGTCACAATTTGGGCATTCTGGTGAAACTCCGCAAGTTTTACACTCTACTACAGGAGAATAACCACGCCTATTTTGAAATAAAATAACTTGTTCTTTTAAATCTAAAGCTTCTTGAATTAATTTTAGCAATCTGTCAGAAAAATGGCCTTTCATTTCCTTTTTCTTCTGCTTTTCTTTAACGTCAATTAGTTCAATTTTTGGCAATAGTACGTTTCCATGACGCCTATTTAATGCCACGAATCCGTATTTGTTTTCTTGTGCATTAAAATACGTTTCTAAAGAAGGCGTTGCAGAACCTAATACTATTTTTGCTTTGTGAATTTTAGCTAAAACAATAGCACAATCTCTTGCATTGTATCTTGGTGAAGGTTCAAATTGTTTGTAAGAAGTTTCATGTTCTTCATCAACCACAATTAATCCTAAATTAGAAAAAGGTAAAAAAACAGCAGATCTTGCCCCTAAAACAATACGTGCTTTTGGCTTGTTTTCTAAAACATTGTTCCATACTTCTACCCTTTCATTAACCGAGTATTTTGAATGAAAAACAGCAATTTGTTCTCCAAAATAAAACTGCAAACGTGTAATTATTTGTGTGGTTAAAGCGATCTCTGGCAATAAAAATAAAACCTGTTTACCTTCGTCTAGAACTTCTTGAATCAGTTTTGTATACACTTCTGTTTTCCCAGAACTTGTAACTCCATGTAAAAGTGTAACGTCTTTTTCTTTAAACGTTTCTTTAATTTCAAAAAGTGCTTTTTCCTGAAATTCATTCAATTTTTTTAAGTCGTTAGTGTCACCTTTAAATTGAACTCGATCAATTTGAATATGATAAAATTCGAAAATTTCTTTGTCTACCAAAGATTTTAAAATAGTAGCAGAAACCTTTGCTTTTTCTTCTAAATCTTTAGCTTTTATTGGTTTTTTGGTAGATGATAATTGAAAGAAAGTTAAAACAGCATCTCGTTGTTTTTTTGCTCTTGATAATTCTTCTAATAATTTTCCTAAAGAATCATCTGAGCTATATTTTGATTGTAAACGAACATATTTTACCAATTTTGGTTTGTATTGTTCGTAAATTTCTTCTTTAATAGTAATTGCCTCTTTTTTAATAAGCGCATTTACAATGGGCATTACTTTTTTCTTGCCTAAAATTGCAATAACTTGATGAATTGTTAACTGAGATTGATGCTGTAAGGCTTCAAAAATTAAGAATTCGTCATCTGCTAAAATAGCATCGTCTAAAAAAGCATCATTTTTAAAAATGACCGTTTCGCTTTCCAATAAAAAAGCCGATGGTAAAGATGCTCTGTAAACATCACCTAAAGAACACATGTAATAATTAGCAATCCACTGCCAATGTTGCAATTGCCTTTCATTTACTAATGGTATTTCATCTAATATTTGGTGAATTTCTTTGGCTTCATATAATGTTGGTGCATTTGTATGAATGTTAAGGACCAAGCCTGTGTACATCTTAGATTTACCAAAAGAAACCGCTACTCGCATTCCTTTTTGTAAGAAATTTGCTTCTCCTTCTGTTACAGCATACGTAAACGTTCTCTGAATTGGGATTGGTAATATGACGTCTATAAAGTGCATTTTTTATTTAGAATTCGCTAATTAACTAATAATATAGGTTTTACTATTTATAGTAAAATCAAAACTAATAAAAATTAGAACTAAAAATAAGAAAGCAATTCCTTTTTTTAATTCTAATTTTTGCTGGTTAATATGTTTAGCCCTGATTGTAGCAATTGTTTGAGCTCTTTTTGAGGTACGAAAAAAAGCGAGTGCGTAAAGCAGGAAATAGCTTCTAAAAAAACTAATCTTCTAAATCGTTTTCTATTTCTGAAGTTGTTTCTTCTTTACGTTCTTTAAACTTACGAGTTCCTTCATACAAATCATATCTTACAAACTTACAGTCTAAATCGGCATTTTTTAATGCAATTCTTTTAGAGGTTCTTAAACCTACACTTTTTAAAGCGTCTGAATCTGACGTAATTAACCATGCCGTAGAACCTGGATAATTATTTTTTAGTGTATCGCCAATTTTCTTATAAAATTCTTCTGTATCGATATTTAAACGCTCGCCATAAGGCGGATTAAATAAAATAGTTGTGTTACCAAAAACTTCTTTTTTAGAGTTAAAAAAGTTAACATGATGCACGCCAATAAATTCGTCTAAATTTGCATTTTCTACATTGGCAATTGCTTTTTCAACTGCAGAAGGTGCTTTATCAAATCCCATTATTTTAAAATGAGAAGAACGAATTTTCTTTAATAAAGATTCTTGAATTGTAAAATACAAATCTTCATCATAATCTTTCCAGTGTTCAAAAGCAAAGAGTTTTCTATTGATGTTTGCCGGAATATTATTGGCAATCATTGCTGCTTCAATTAAAATGGTACCAGAACCACACATTGGATCTATAAAGTTTTCTTCACCAGTATAACCAGATAATAAGACCATACCTGCAGCCAAAACCTCATTAATTGGCGCAATGTTTGTAGCAGTTCTATACCCTCTTTTGTGCAAAGAGTCTCCTGAAGAATCGATAGAAACGGTTAATACATCTTTCTGAATATGAATATGGATTTTAACGTCTGGATATTTTAAATCTACATTTGGTCTTTTACTATATTTATGACGAAAATAATCTGCAACGGCATCCTTAGATTTTAAAGAAATGTAATGCGAGTTGGTTGTAAAATTCTTAGAGTTTACAACTGCACCAATTGCAAACGTGCCTTCTACTTCTAAATAATTTTCCCATTTTATTTTCTGAATAGAATCGTAAAGATCTTCTTCATCGTAAATTTTACAAACTTTTATAGGTTTTAAAATTCGAACAGCAGTTCTTAAAGCAATATTTGCTTTGTACATAAAACCTTTATCTCCTCTAAAAGAAACGCTTCTTACAGCTTCCTTTACATCTTGAGCTCCTAAGTTTTTTAGTTCTTCTGCTAGAACACCTTCTAAACCGAAAAGTGTTGTTGCCGTCATTTTAAAATCTTTTTCCATACGTATAAAATTGGTTGCAAAAATACGTTTTATTGTTTAAAATGATGAAGTTAGGACTAGGAAGTTTTCACTTAAAATAATACAATAAAATTGTACTTATTTATTTTTATGACTTTAAGAAATCTTCTGTTTTTTATAAAAAAAATAGTTTGTTATAATTTCATTTTACAGAACGTAAGATTTGGTTACTTTTACAGACTGAAAGCACTTATGAAAACAACAGATTGGTTTACAGATTGGTTTAACACAAAGTATTATCACATTCTTTATAAAGAAAGAAATGACTTTGAAGCTCAGTTATTTATGAAAAATATTACTGAGTTTCTTGGTTTAAAAAAAACTTCTCACATTTTAGATTTACCTTGTGGTAAAGGTCGTCATTCTGTGTTTTTGAATTCTTTGGGTTATAATGTTACAGGTGCAGATTTATCTAAAAATAGTATTAATGCAGCTAAAAAGTTTGAAAATGATACTCTAAAATTTGAAGTTCATGACATGCGTGCTACTTTCAACAATAAGTACAACGCTGTTTTTAACTTGTTTACAAGCTTTGGTTATTTTGAAGATGACAAGGAGGATATTTTAATTTTACAGAATATTAAAAACGGATTGACAAAAGATGGTTTTTTCGTGTTCGATTTTTTAAATGCGGTATTAGTAAAAGAAAACTTGGTTGAAGAAGAAGTTAAAGTTGTAGATAACATTACTTTTAATATAAAAAGAGAGATTACAAATGGTTTTATTTTAAAACATATTTCTTTTTTTGCTGATGATGAAGAACATTCTTACACGGAGCGTGTGAAATATTTAGATTTAGAAAAAATGACTTTATTTTTAGAGGAAGTTGGTTTTAAAATTGAACATACTTTTGGTGATTATCATTTAAATACCTTCAATCCTAAAAATTCTAATAGATTAATTATAGTTGCGAAATGAATTACATCTTACTAATTGCTTCTGTAATCTTAGGTGCATTACTAGTTTTTATTATAAAACCTAGTAATAAAATTGTGCGTTTACTATTGGCTTTTAGTGGCGCTTATCTTTTATCTGTAACTATTCTACACCTTTTACCAGAAGTATATACAGAGACTACAGATTCAAAAAGAGTGGGCATCTTTATTCTTATTGGTATTATTTTACAATCGGTTTTAGAATCTTTTTCTAAAGGTGCAGAACATGGTCATATTCACATTCATTCAGATGGTAAAAAGTTTCCTTCTTTACTTTTTGTGAGTTTGTGCTTGCATGCTTTTTCTGAAGGTTTGCCCATTCACCATGCAGGCGATAATTTGTTATGGGCAATTATTGTTCATAAAATTCCGATTGCTATTGTATTAACTACCTTTTTAATACAAACAAAATATTCTAAAAAAATAGTTTTTGGTTTTCTCTTTTTCTTCGGATTTATGAGTCCGTTAGGAGTTTTACTAGGAGATAAAATTGATTTTTTCACCAACTATTACACAGAAATTACGGCACTTATTATTGGTGTTTTCTTACATATTTCTACGATTATTCTTTTTGAAAGCTCAGAGAATCACACCTTTAACTTGCAGAAATTTATGGCTATTCTTTTAGGAGTTTTACTTACTGTTTTTACTTTGTAAGTTATATATTTCACTTTAAGCAACTGATTAGACTAATAGTTTTTAGATAAAATTATATCCATAAAAACAGGGTGAAACAATACAAGGTATTAGCAAATGGTGTTTAGCTAGATAATATTGAAAATTTATTTTGTAGTTTGTTATATTGTTTTTTCAAAAAAGAGTACACTTTTAAAGCTTATTTATAACAAATATTACATTTTTCTAATGGACTATTTTTCAAATAAAAAAATGTAATATTTATTTTTAGGAACAATTTTGTACCAAAATCATTATTTTTAATTTCCCACTTCATTTATAAATTTAATACGCATTAAACGCAACTCATCTTCATCATAATCTCCATCAAATTCATCTAAAGCTTCTTGTATATTATCTGTTTCAGCTTCCATAAAATATTCATGTATCTCTTCTTGCTGGTCTTCATCTAACAAGTCATCTAAAGCATAATCTATATTCAGTTTCGTACCAGAATAGATAATCGCTTCCATTTCTTTAATTAAATCATTCATTTCTTTCCCTTTAGACTTAGCAATATCTTCTAAAGGCAATTTTCTATCTGTATTCTGAATGATGTATAATTTTAAACCAGAATTAACTCCAGTACTTTTTACAATTAAATCATCTGGTCTTAAAATATCATTTTCAGCAACATACGTAGTAATTAGTGAAACAAAATCTTTACCAAACTTTCTTGCCTTACCCTCTCCAACTCCATGAACTTTAGACATTTCATCTAAGTTTATAGGATATTTTAAAGCCATATCATCTAAAGATGGATCTTGAAAAACAGCAAATGGAGGAACTCCTTGTTTTATAGCAACCTTTTTACGTAAATCTTTTAATAGTTTTACCAAAACTACATCAGAAACCCCACCAGCAGACCTAGCATTTGTTATAATTGCATTGTCATTTTCTTCTGAATACGAGTGGTCTTCTGTCATCATAAAAGAAGCTGGTTCAGCTATAAATCTTCTACCTTCATCTGTCAGTTTAACAACACCATATTGTTCTATTTCTTTTTTAATAAAATAAACAACCAAAATCTGACGAATTAACGCCATCCAATATGCGGCAGATTTATCTTTTCCAATTCCGAAAAATGGTTGTAAATGTGTTTTATGTGACGTTAATAAAGCATTTTCTTTACCAATTAAAGTATTTACAACTTCTTTAGATTTATATTTTTGAAGCGTTTTTTTAATTACAGTTAGTAATTTTACAACATCTTCTTTTGCTTCATGTTTTTTCTTCGGGTTTCTAGAATTATCATCCATATCTGCACCATCTCCATTTACTTCATCAAACTCTTCACCAAAATAATGCAACAAATATTTACGTCTGTTCATAGAGGTTTCTGCATAACCAACAACTTCCTGTAACAACGCATGCCCTATTTCTTGTTCTGCAATAGGCTTACTAGACATAAATTTTTCTAACTTCTCTATATCTTTATAAGCGTAAAAAGCCAAACAATAACCTTCTCCATCATCACGACCAGCTCTACCTGTTTCTTGATAATAACTTTCTAAACTTTTAGGAATATCATGATGAATTACAAAACGAACATCTGGTTTATCAATTCCCATACCAAATGCAATGGTTGCAACAACAATATCACAATCTTCCATTAAAAACATATCTTGATGTTTTACACGTGTTTTAGCATCTAAACCAGCATGATAAGGAACGGCATTTAATCCGTTTACTTGTAAAATCTGAGCAACTTCTTCTACCTTTTTTCTACTTAAGCAGTAAATAATTCCAGATTTTCCTATTCGTTGTTTTACAAAACGAATAATATCTTTTTCTACTTCTTTGGTTTTTGGTCTTATTTCATAAAATAAATTAGGCCTATTAAAAGAAGCTTTAAACCTATTTGCATCTGTAATACCTAACGTTTTTAAAATATCTTCTTGTACTTTTTCTGTAGCGGTTGCTGTTAAACAGATAACCGGTACATCATCAATGGCCTTAATAATGTGCTTTAAATTTCTGTATTCAGGTCTAAAATCGTGTCCCCATTCAGAAATACAATGCGCTTCGTCTATAGCAACAAAAGATATTTTTTGTGTTCTTAAAAAAAGCACATATTCTTCTTTTATTAAAGATTCTGGCGCAACATATAAGAGTTTTGTAATACCGTTTGTAATATCTTCTTTAACCTGAGCAATTTCAGTTTTATTAAGAGAAGAATTTAAAACGTGAGCGACACCGTTATGTTCTGAAATACCTCTTATGGCATCTACTTGATTTTTCATTAAAGCGATTAATGGCGAAACTACAATTGCTGTACCTTCTTGCATTAATGCAGGTAACTGATAACAAAGAGATTTACCACCTCCTGTTGGCATAATAACAAAGGTATTATTTCTGTCTACTATACTCTTAATAACTTGCTCTTGTAAGCCTTTAAATTTATTAAATCCAAAGAACTTTTTTAGAGGACCATGTAAATCCATCTTATCAAATATTCGTTTAACATTAAAAACAACGCACAAACCTTCTATAATATTGGTTGTAACTTTTTTTTGTAGTAAATTTGCTTGTTTCTTAATCTAAAGATATAACTTTTTTTTATTCTGATAAAATACCAAACTATTGAAAAACTCAAATCCTATATTACAAACAGCAAAAGAAACCATTTTATTGGAAAGCGGTGCTATTGCGAATTTAGCAAATTTATTAGATGAAAACTTCGAAAATGCAGTTAATTTTATTTTAAATTCTAACGGAAGAGTTATTGTAACCGGAATCGGGAAAAGTGCCAACATTGCAACAAAAATGGTTGCTACTTTTAATTCTACAGGAACGCCTGCAATTTTTATGCATGCAGCAGATGCTATTCATGGAGATTTAGGAAATGTGCAAGAAAATGATGTTGTTATTTGCCTATCTAAAAGTGGAAATACACCAGAAATTAAAGTGCTAGTTCCGTTAATTAGAAATTATGGAAATAAGATAATTGCAATTACCGGTAATGTAGATTCTTTTTTAGGAAAAAATTCAGATTTCCCTTTAAATACATTTGTAGAAAAAGAAGCATGCCCTAATAATTTGGCTCCAACATCCAGCACAACTGCCCAATTAGTTATGGGAGATGCTTTGGCTGTTTGTTTGCAAGATTTAAGAGGCTTCACTAGTAAAGATTTTGCTAAATATCATCCTGGAGGAGCGTTAGGAAAACGTTTGTATTTGAGAGTTTCAGACTTAATAAAGAACAATCAAACTCCTAAAGTTGACGTAAATGATTCTGTAGCAAAAGTAATTGTAGAAATTTCTGAAAAAAGATTAGGAGTTACGGCTGTTTTAGAAAATGAAAATTTAATTGGTATTATTACAGATGGTGATATTAGAAGGATGTTGAGCAAAACAACAGATATTAATCACGTTACCGCAAAAGACATTATGGGTAAAAACCCAAAAACAGTACAACAAGATGCAATGGCTATTGAAGCTTTAGAAAAATTAGAGAACAATAGTATTACTCAAATATTAGTAGTTGATGAACAAGAAAAATACGCTGGTGTAGTTCATTTACATGATTTAATTAAAGAAGGAATTTTCTAATGGCAGAAAAACAAAAAGAAATGTCCTTTTTAGGGCATTTAGAAGAATTAAGATGGCACTTAGTAAGAAGTGCAGCTGCAATATTTATTATTGGTATTTTATTATTTGTTTTTCAAAAAGAAGTCTATGAGCACTTTTTGTTAGCACATAGAAAGCCAGATTTTATCACATACCAATTCTTTTGTGATTTCTTCAATTTAATAGGAATGGACAGTACTTTTTGTAATGTAGAGTTTAACGATAATTTAATCAGTTTAAAACCTACACAGCAATTAATGAATGCTATTTGGTCTTCATTTATTTTAGGTATTATTTTATCATTTCCTTATTTATTGTGGGAACTTTGGCGTTTTATTTCGCCAGGATTAACAAGTAAAGAGGTGAAGAATTCTAAAGGCTTTATTTTTATTGCGTCTTTTTTATTTTTCTGTGGAATCGCTTTCAGCTTTTATGTAATCGCACCCATATCCATACATTTCTTATACAATTATCAAATTTCAGATTTAATACAGAACAACTTTACATTAGATTCTCATATTGGTCTGGTTACAAATATGTTATTAGGAGTTTCTATTCTTTTCGAATTGCCAGTATTAATCTATTTTCTAACAAAAATTGGTTTGGTAACTCCAGAATTTTTAAAAAAATACAGAAAACATGCGTTAGTAGTTGTCTTAATTTTAGCAGCAATTATTACGCCTCCAGATATTGCTAGTCAAGTTATTGTAGCAATACCAATACTTATTTTATATGAAATAAGTATTAAAGTCTCTAAAATGGTGATCAAAAAACAACAAAAAGATGCACAAAAAAGTCCAAGAGTTTAACGATTACCGTTCTAAAATGAACGAAAAAATCTTAGCTTCTGATAATAAAGTTATTAAAAGAATATTTAATTTAGATACAAATGCCTTTAAAGAAGGGCATTTGCCAGTAAAAACCAAAGAATTACTAGGGTTGGTAGCATCGGCAGTTTTAAGATGTGATGATTGTGTACAGTACCATTTAGAAGCAGCAAAAGAAAATGGCGTTACTACAGAAGAAATGATGGAAACCATGTCTATTGCAAACTTAATTGGAGGTACCATTGTAATTCCGCATTTAAGAAAAGCTGTAGAATATTGGGAAATGCTTGATGAAACTGAAGTGTAACTGATTAATTGTTTAAGAGATATTTAAGATTCTTAACAGCGTTATTTATTACTTTTACACAAATCAAAAAATTACCCCATTACACATTTTTAAAAATATGATTTTAAGAGCAGAAAACATTCAAAAGATCTACGGAAGTAGAAAAGTAGTACAAGGAATTTCTTTGGAAGTTCAGCAAGGTGAAATTATTGGTCTTTTAGGACCAAATGGCGCTGGAAAAACTACTTCTTTCTATATGATTGTTGGTATGATAAAACCAAATGCTGGCAAAATTTTTTTAAATGATGAAGAAATAACTCAAGATGCCATGTACAAACGTGCGCAAAAAGGAATTGGCTATTTGGCACAAGAAGCATCTATTTTTAGAAAATTATCTGTAGAAGACAACATTATGTCTGTTTTACAATTTACAGGACGTTCTAAAAAAGAACAAAAAATAAAATTAGAATCTTTAATAGAAGAATTTAATATAGGTCATGTTCGTAAAAATAGAGGAGATTTATTATCGGGAGGTGAAAGGCGTAGAACAGAAATTGCACGTTGTTTAGCTTCTGATCCTAATTTTATTTTGTTAGACGAACCTTTTGCAGGTGTAGATCCTATTGCTGTAGAAGATATACAAAGTATTGTAGCACATTTAAAAGATAGAAATATCGGTATTTTAATTACAGATCATGATGTGCAGGCAACTTTAGCAATTACAGATAAAACCTATTTAATGTACAACGGAAGTATCTTAAAAGAAGGAACTCCAGAAGAGTTAGCCGCAGATGAAATGGTACGTAAAGTGTATCTTGGTAAGGATTTTGAATTGAAAAAAAGGAAAATATTCTAATTACAAAATTTTCTTTAAATTCATAAAAAAAGCATCAATATTTAATTATTGATGCTTTTTTATTTAAATAAAATTATAAAAATCATGCTATTTTTGAGGACTAGAAATAACAGATAATATTACATAAAAAGCTATTATTAAAGGAATTGATAAAAACTGAAGTGTAATAATAATTAAAATTGAAATTAATAAAAACAGGTATTTCACTAAATTGTTCTTTATAGAATACTCCTTAAACTTCAAAGAAAATAACGGAATTTCAGCATTCATTAAATACGTTAAGAACAGTGTTATAATAATTAAAAAATAATTATTGCTAATTAAATTTTGAACAAAATGAATATCAGAATATTCTTGAATTAATGGCAAAGAAATAACAAACAAACTCATTGCTGGTGTTGGTAAACCTATAAAAGATTCTGATTGTCTTGTGTCTATATTAAATTTAGCAAGCCTATAACAAGCTCCTAATGTTAAAATTAGACCAAAAAAAGGTAAGAATGCCGACAAAGTAAAATTATCCGTAAAATTTTCAATCTCAAATTGTTTATCCGCAAATAAATTAAACATAATAATTCCTGGTACAACACCACTTGTAACCATATCTGCCAAAGAGTCTAATTGTTTTCCTAATTCACCAGAAACATTTAGTAAACGTGCAACAAACCCATCGAAAAAGTCAAATACAATACCTAAAACGACTAATAAACCTGCAGCTTCAAAATCACCTTGAACTGCAAATATTGTAGCAATTGTTCCGCATAAAAGATTACCAAGCGTTATTAAATTAGGAATGTGTTTTTTCATGTTTTGTTTTTCGTTTAGAATAGCTAAAATAACAAATCCTATATTGGTAATTTTCTAAAATTCTTTATTTTTTATGTATTTTTAAAAATTATCAATCAAAAAACGACTAATGCCAATTTTAGAATCTGACTTCTCTCCTACTTTACCTTTTAAAAACAGTCATTTTAACACCATGTATAGGCCTCTTTTTATGAAAGACGTTTGTAATTATCAGCGAAAAAGAATTACAACTTGGGATGCTGATTTTATTGATTTAGATTTTTCTCAAGTAGGTTCAAAAAATTTAGTTCTTTTAATTCATGGTTTAGAAGGTAGCTCAGAATCTAAATATATTGCATCGACATCCAATCATCTAAATAAAAAAGGTTTGGACACAGTCTGTTTTAATTTAAGAAGTTGTAGTGGCGAAGATAATTTATTGTTAGCAACTTACCATAGCGGAAAAACTGAAGATCTAGATTTTGTTGTAAATCATCTTTTAGAAAACTATAATTATGACACTGTTTCAATTGTAGGCTTTAGTTTAGGAGGTAATTTAACGTTGAAATATTTAGGTGAATATGAGCAAACATTATCAACCAAAATTAAAGGAGGAATTGCAATTTCTGTACCAATAGATATTGCCAGTGCAGAAGTAGAAATGGAAAAATTAAAGAACAAACTATACATAGAACTGTTTTTTAAAACAATGAAAAACAAAGTTTTAGAGAAAGCACATAAATTTCCTGAATACAATTTAGATAAAGATAAATTATTTAAGGCGACTAAATTTAAGCATCTAGAGCACTTATATACAGTTCCTATTTTCGGATTTAAAAGTCCAGAAGATTATTGGGAAAAAGCAAGTGCCAAACCTTACCTTTCTAAAATAGATAGACCCACTTTATTAATTAACGCAAAAGATGATACTTTTTTATCTGAAGAATGCTATCCTAGAAAAGAAGCCATACAATCGACTAATTTTCACTTAGAAATCCCCGATTATGGAGGTCATTGTGGTTTTATGAGCTCCTTTAAACCACAAGAAAATAAATGGTTAGAGCTAAGAATAGCTAGATTTATAGAAGAAAACATTCATATTGAACTTTCCTAAACAATAACTTTGCAAAACAACTGTTATTTTAATAGTATTTAAGATATTTGTTACAGAAAATTTTATGCTTTTGAAATTCAGAATTTTACTTTTATTCTTATTTTTTTCATTCTTATTAAACGCACAAGCCTTTAGAAATTACTCTAATGAGTTTTTAAATATTGGTGTAGATGCCGCTGCTTTAGGAATGAGTAAAGCTGTTGTTGCTACTTCTAATAATGTGAATTCAATTTACTGGAATCCAGCAGGTCTAGTTGGTATAGAAGATTATCAAGGTTCATTAATGCATGCTTCTTACTTTGCAGGAATTGCAAATTACAATCATGCAGCGTTTGCAATGCCAATAGATAAAGAAAGTGCTTTGGGTATTTCTATAATTCGTTTTGGCGTAGATGACATTTTAAATACTACAGAATTAATTGACAGCGAAGGGAATATCGATTTTAATAGAATCAGTCTTTTTTCTGCTGCAGATTATGCTTTTAACATTGCGTATGCTAGAAATCTTATTTTTAAAGATGTAAAGTTTGGTGTAAACGCTAAAATAGTAAGAAGAACTATTGGTGATTTTGCTTCTTCTTGGGGTTTCGGGTTTGATGCAGGTATTCAATTTGAAAGAAATGCTTGGAAATTCGGATTAATGGTAAGAGATATTACCACAACTTTTAATAGTTGGGCAATAAATAAGGTTGAATTTGATAAAATTAAAGATGCAATTCCTGGCCAAAATCAAGAATTGCCAGAAACTACAGAAATTACAAAGCCAAAATTGCAATTAGGTGTTGCTAGAGAATTTAGAATTGGTCGTTTTTTTAACTTACTTACAGAAGTCGATTTAAATGTACGGTTTGCTAAAACAAATGATATTTTTTCTTCGGATGCAGGAAGTGTAGACCCTGCAATTGGTTTTCAATTAGATTATGACAACTTGGTGTATCTAAGAGCTGGTGTTGGTAACTTTCAATATGTAACTCAGTTTAACAATTCTAAATCACTGTCTTTACAACCTAACTTTGGTGTTGGTTTTAATTACAGAGGAATTCATGTAGATTATGCATTAACAAACATTGGTAGTGTTGGTAATGCTTTATTTTCTAATATTTTTTCAATTACGTTCGATTATACTTTTCTTAGACCTTAATTATTATGAAGAAAAAATTACTCTTTCTTATATTACTTTGTTCTTTTTCTATTCAAAAAAACAAAGCGCAAGTACATCTTTCTGTTAACTCAGAAATTTCGATTGTTACTGCGGGTCCTGGTGAAGAATTATATGAAAAATTTGGGCATTCTGCAATCAGAATTAAAGATCCTATTTTAAACTTAGATCTTATTTATAACTATGGAGTTTTTGATTTTGAAGCACCTAATTTCTTATTGAATTTTGCACAAGGAAAAATGTATTATTTACTTGCCAAGTACGATTTTAAATACTTTTTAGCGAGTTATAAAAAAGATAAACGTTGGTTAAAACAACAAGTTTTAAATTTGAATCAAGATGAGAAACAACAATTTTTTGTTTATTTAGAAAACAATGCATTAGAAGAAAATGCAACGTATTTATATGATCCTTTTTTTGATAATTGTGCTTCTAAACTTAGAGATATTACTCAGACAATTTTAAATGAAAATGTCCTTTTAAATTCTAATAAAATTGAAAATAATAAAACATTAAGAGGTTTAATGAACCAAGAAATCTATTGGAATACTTGGGGTAATTTCGGAATTAATTTAATTGCAGGAACTATTTTAGATACAAAAAGGAATCAATTAGCATATACCTATTTACCAGATTATCTTTATGAAACCTTTAAAAATGGAAAAATTAAAAGCACTGATAAATTAATAAATTTGGTAAAAAGAGAAGATATTTTATTAAATTTTGATGAAATTGGTAATTCTTCAAGCTTCTTTAGTCCTTTAACAATTTTTATGTTGTTTTTATTAATTGTAATTTTTATTACTTATAAAGATGTTAAAAATAAAAGGAGAACTAGATCATTAGATTTTACAATCTTCTTTATTACAGGGCTAGTTGGATTAATTTTAACTTATTTATGGTTCTTTTCTTCACACAAAACTGCACCTAATAATTTTAATATCTTATGGGCTTTTTTACCTAACTTATACTTTGCTTTTAAAATATCGAAAAAGAACTCTATAATGTGGCTTCAAAAATATGTTTTAATTCTCTTGCTGTTTTTAGTTTTAATTTCGTTTTTATGGATATTTGGAATTCAAGTATTTCCTATTGCAGTCATTCCGCTTTTAATTTTACTTTTTATTCGGTATGTATTTCTCTACAAGTATTTATTGTCCTCTATAAAATAATACGGTAGTTATGGTCTTAATCAAGATTTTAAAATCTAAAAAAGCATTTCTTTCCTTAATATAATACAAGTCGTACCTTAACTTTGTCTCTTGCTCTTCAATCGTATTTGCATACGGGTAATTAACTTGTGCCCAACCCGTTAACCCCGGCCTAACAACATGTCTAATTGCATAAAAAGGTATCTGACCTTCTAAATCCTTAACAAATTTAGGTCTTTCTGGTCTAGGCCCAATAATACTCATCTCTCCTTTTAGAATATTAAAAAACTGAGGTACTTCATCTAATCTTGTATTTCTCAAAAATTTACCAAAAGCAGTAACTCTAACATCATTTTTTTGCGCCCAAACGGCTCCATTTTCTTCTGCATTTGTAACCATAGAACGAAGCTTAAATATTTTAAATACTTTTCCATTTTGACCTACTCTTTCCTGAGAATAAAATAGTGGCCCTTTATTTGCAAATAAATTACCAATTAAGATCAAAGGAGAAATCATCAAAAATAAAATAAGACCAAAGAAAGAAACTATTATATCTACAAGTCTTAAACCAAAGAGATAAAACCTGTTACTATTATTCTTGCTAAAATTTATATACTTGTAGAAATTATGTTCTAAATACTCTTTAGGAATTCTAAAGTTCGTTTCTTCATAAAAGCTTTCATAACTTGTAATGTTTAATCCTTTTTGAAATAAAAATATTAATTCTTTATTAATAGAATTTACTACTTTATCAGATAAGCCCTTTTTTGATACAATAATTTCATTAATGGTATTGTCTAGAGAAAATTCAATTAATTTCTCTGTATTTATATCTCTAAATCCATCTATGCCATCAATATTTCTATCTGAAAAATAAGCTCTTAAACTATGAAAATTATCGCCTTTAATTTGGCTAATCATTTTTTCAATTTTGTCTGATTTTCCAATAAAAATTACGGTTTTAAAAAATTTTGGAGAAAAAATTACTTGTATATAAATAAATCTCCAAAGTACAATTGGTACAATTAAAATTAAAAAAAGATAGACAATTTGAAGCCTATTACTAGGTAAAACAGGAGTGAAAAAAGGGGTGAAAATATAAAAAACTGTAGTTACAAAAGCCGTTATTACAATGCTTCTTACGACTAAGTATCTGTTGTTTGAAATATTTAAATTGAATAGCTGAAATATTTCACCAAAAATTAAATAGTAAAAAATCAATAAAAATATCCATCCAAAAACATGGTCATTTTCAAAATTAAAATAATTAAATTCTAATAGTTCAAAAGACATAAACAAACTGGTCATTATAACCAGTACATCTATGATTCTAAGAAGAATTTTTCTTTCAGAAATATTAAAGTATTTTTTTTGAAGCATTAAAATATCTTATTTAAGATGTTTGACGTTACATAAAATAAAGATTCAAAATAAGATAATTTTTCTACTTTTTTATATAAAATCCAATTCCATTTTAGCATTTCCATTTTATTGTTAGATATAGAGTTACTTCTAACTCTATAAAAGGCTAAAACTTCTTGGAAACCGTATGCCATTTTTTCTTTTTTTAGAATTTTAAGCCACAGTGCATAATCTTGTCTTTTTCTAATTTCAGGCATATATATCTTACCTAAATTAGCACTATTATACATGGCTGTTAGACACCCTATTTTATTTGAATACAACATTTGCTTGTAATTTAACTCTGGCTTACAAAAAACAGTTTTCTTTGGTGCTACATCATTTTCACTAATAATATTATAAGAAGTGTACGTTAGATTGTAATTATTATGAACCATAAAAGCGAGTTGCTTTTCTAACTTTTTTGGCAACCATAAATCATCACTATCTAAAAAAGCAATAAAATTACCGTTAGCTTCTTTAATGGCTTTGTTTCGAGCTACAGCTGCTCCGGAATTCTCACTTAATTTTAAAAATTTTATCCTTTTATCAATTTTAGAATATTCCTCAATAATGTCTAAGCTCTTATCTGTAGAACAATCGTCTACAATTATAAGTTCCCAGTTTTTGTAGGTTTGAGCTCTTATACTTTGTAGCGTTTGCGCTATAAATTTTTCTGAGTTATAATTTGGAGTAATTATTGAGACTAAACTATCCATTTATTTTAGAAATAAAATTTTTAAGTTTGTTTTTTTTATGAGTATTAAAAGTCGTGTTCTTTTTTATAATATAACTAATATCTTTCTTAAAATATTTTTCTATTTCACCAACCAATTTACTTTCTTCTGAAAAGTTAATATTTTGTTCAATCAAAAAAATCAATTCTCCTTTTTCTTCTTGAATTACTTGATAATTTAATTGAAGATTAAAGTTTTTAGAGAGGTTTTTAAAAACATAATATAGATATAAACTCGGATACGTTTTGTTAAAACCGTAAATATTTTCTCCTATTCGGCCGGTAACTTCCTCTAAAACCTGATGCTTTAATCCACATTTACACTTTTCTCCACTTAAATCTAACTTAATATAATCTCCTAATCTGTAGCGAATAATAGGAAAAGAATGCATTTGAAGATTGGTTACTACTATTTCATTGTCAATTTCCTCTACAAGTACACCTTCCATGTTTATGTGCATATGGCCAAAAGGGCATTCGAAAGCTATAATTCCAGATTCCGTAGCTCCGTATTCACTTATAATCTTAGAGCCAAAAGCTTTTATGACTTCTTTCTGGTAGCTATCTAATATTTTTTCTGAAGTACCTTTCACCATCTTAATTTTAGAAGGTTTAGATATTTTTTTAGCATTAATTAAAACTGCTGTTTGATAAATCATTGAAGAATACCCATGAACATAACTCGCCTTTTTCAACTTAATTATAAATTTTTTAAGTTGATTTTCATCAAAACTAAAAACCCTAAATCTGTTTTGAATTTTATCTAACAAATTATTTTTACATTTCTTTAAGAAAGAAAAATTTGATCCCCAAAAATAGCCATTTCTTTCCCAAGAATTTACATTGTACCAAGAATACCCTCTTTTTATAGCTGCTCTATTAAAAGAATCAGCAGCTTCTTCTCTATTAAAAACTAAAGTTTTACCGCTAGAACCAGAGGTTCTTGCCACAAATTGTTTTTTAAAGTTAAGATTTGTATGTACATCAGACCTATATTTAAAAAGTTCTTCTTTTGTAGTAATGGGTATTTTTTTTAATTCTGATAAAGAATTAAATTCAGACACATTTATATCTTTTAATTTCTCTTTGTAAAAGGGGGAATTATTAATTGCTATTTTTAATAATTCTTTCAGTTTTTGAAGTTGGTATTTTTCTAATTCATCTAAACTCCATTTTTCAGAAACCTTAAGAAAAAAATATTTTTCCTTTAATGAAGGATTTCTTAGCCTTTCACCAATTTTATAAATAATCCTATAAATCATTAGTTTAAGATTTTTAACCAATCAGTTCTTAGATGCTCCCAACCAAATTTTTCAACTTTTTTTCTTGCATTTATAGTAATGTTTTTATGATTTCCGTCGATTAAGGAAATTACACACGTAACCATTTTTTCAACATCATTTTTAGCTACTAATAAACCATCTTCCTTATTTTCAATTAAATAAGGAATACCTCCAACGCTTGTTGAAATTACAGGCAAACCCAATGCCATAGCTTCTATTACGCTTACAGGAGTATTATCTAGATTAGTTGTATTAATAAAAATATCATATTCTTCTGCTTTTTTATGCCACTCTTTTTTTGAAAGAAAACCAGTAATTTCAATATTGTTTAATAAATTATACTTTAAAACGAGCTCTTCTGCTTTTTTTAACGAACCATCCTTATCAGGACCAATCATACATAATTTAGCTTCGGGATAAATTTTCACTAATTTCCTTAAAACTTCAATTGCCATTAAAGGATTGTAAACTTTATCAAAAGCTCTTACATAAAGTAGTTTCGGCGCTATCTTTTCTCTTTTAATAAAACTATAGTTTTCGATTTCTAAAGTATTCGATATTTTTTGTACTAAATATCCTTTTTTCTCAAACTCGTATTTTAAATACTCAGAAGGTGAAATATTTATATAAGAATTTTTAAAGATGAGTTTAGACATTTTAGGGGATTTTTCTAACCTATACGGCAAGTTTCCTCCGTGTAAAATAGAAATGTATTTCAGTTTAAAAAATCGTGCTAATTGAGAACAAAAAAAAGCATAATAAAAGTTTGAAGTACTATAGGTATCTATTAACACATAATCCACCTTTTTCCTTAAATTAAGAATACAAAAACACATATCGAGTAATCTCAAAAACTTATTTACCTTATTTGATGATTTATACATTTTAAACCCTTCTTTGCTTAAAAAGGAACTTAAAATTTTTAAGGTAGTAGGGTTTTTTGTGTGATTATTACCAATATAAAGAATTTGTTTATACATTATCTTGACTGTTAATCTCAATTATATCTTCTAACTCTTCTTCATTTGTATTTGTTATATTTAATAGACTAAGTGCATAAATAAAACCGGGGAGTGCAATTCTCATTGCAGAATGATTAATTGTTAAAAACCATAATATATAAAAGGATGCGATAAATGCTTTTTGATAATTATTTCCTCGAAAAAAGTTAAAAAGAGGAACTGTTAAAAGTAATATTAAAAGAAAAAAGCCAATATAGCCATGCTCTTCCAATAATCGCCCTACCTCGTTATGTGATGCTCCCGTTATTCCTTCTCCTTTATTTAGTCTTTCATACTTTCCATTTCCAACTCCAATACCTAATGGGTTTTGTAAAAAATTTTCTAGTTGAATTTGAAATATGTCAATTCTTCCTGTTGTAATGTCTTTCTGAACACCAATTGCATTTTTTCCTGTATACCTATTATTTAACATTCCATTTGTAATATCTAGTGTGTATAGCCAAATTGATAAAATAAAGACTAATGAAACAATAGAATATCTTAACAAGACAGCAAATCCAATCCTTTTATGTAATAAATAAAAGAAAAGAAATGCCATTAAGGTAATTACAGCAGTTAAAATACCTCCTCTTGAAAAAGTTAAAAGACCTCTGTAAGAAAAATAAATTAAAAAAATAGCATCTAAGAATAGATAACCAGATAGTTTTTTTTTAGATAACAAATAAACCGTTAATATAAACATACCTAAACCAATTGCTGTTGCTACTTGATTAGGTCCAAAATCACCAGAAGTCTCAAAATTAGCTTCACCTCCAAAAACGATTTCACTTAAATCTGGAGTTCTAAGATAGAGATAAATAATCATAGAAAAAATAGGCAGCAGCATAAAAAAAAGCATATCCATTAACTTTTCTAAAGTAATTTTTCTGCTGTAGCAATAAAAAGCAGTAACTCCTAGAACAATTGGCCCACTTAAATTAAATAGAATATTTTTCCTTAAAGACTCACCTTCAGGAACTTGAGTAAACACAATTCCAAGTAATAATAATAGAATATAAAAAACATAGTGTACGGAAAATGATTGTTTAAACCTTCCCAAAACAATTCCCATAATTAAAAATAATATTACAGCATATTTACCTGTTTCATATAAGACAAAGCCTCCTGTCATTCTAATAAAAACCTCAGCACCTACGAGGTATGCAGCAAAAAATAAAGCTTCTTCATTTTCATTATTTGTCTGAAAAATAATAAAAATAGGTAGTACAATAGATATTAAACCAAATAGAGTTGGAAATATACTTAGAGTGCCTAAGTAACCAAAAACTAAATGAATAATAATAAATAACAGTTTATTTTGTAATATTTTTTCTATCAAATTAGAGTGTATAAATTTTTAACAATTGATTCATAAAACTTTCTTTAGAATATTTTTCTAAGATGTTCTTATAATGCTGTTTACCAAATAAGATTCTTTTTTCTTCAGAATTAGCCAATTCATGAAGTGCTTCCTCTAACTCTAAATTATTATTAGGAGTTACTACAATTCCAGATTTGTTATTCTCTACAACTTTAGCACATTCACCAACATTTGTTACAACTACCGGTAATTTAGCCAAACCATATTCTAATAATGCTAAGGGTAACCCTTCAGATTTAGACGGTAAAACAGCAATATCACTTTGTTTTAAAATATTTTTAATATCCAAACAAGAACCGTAAACAAAAATATGCTTTTCTAATTTTAGTTCTTTTATTAATAGAACTATTTTTTTAGAGTATGCTGTATTGTTTATTTGTCCTACTAAATGTAAGGTCCAATTAGAATTTCGTTTTAAAAATGATGCATAAGCATTTATTAAGTTTTCATGATCTTTTTGTGCTCTAAATGCAGCAAGATGAACTATTTTTTTAGTATTATTTCCTCGTAAAAGTGTTTTTTCTTCAAAATTATTAAAGATTGCAAAATTATTTAAAAAGAATAAGTTTTTACAAAATAAATTATTCTTTGCCCAGGTTTTTAAATCCGCATTTACAGAAATAATAGCATTAAAAAAAAGGGAGCTAATTTTTAATGCAGTAACAGGTCTTTTTGCTAAACTATCACTTTTACCATAATGGTCATGCCAAACTATTTTTAATTTCCAATATATAATTTTTGTACAAAAAGCAAAAAAGAAAGACGTAGCATGCGCATGAATAATACTAATATTATTTACTTTAATATATTTTTTTAAACTAATTAAAGCCTTAATGTCTATTGCTTTTTTTCTATTTAAAAATAAATAGCCAACACTAGCGTTAATATTTTTAATTAAACTACCTTCTTTTCTAGTGGCACAAAGGTGAGAGTTCATACCATTTTCAGATAAGGAGTTAGCGATGTTAACTGCCAAAACCTCTGCTCCTCCAGTATTTAGAGAGTCAATTATTTGTATTACCCCAAGTTTACTCATCTATTAGTACATTCTTTATTTCTTGCTCAAAAGAGTTTAAAGTAAACCCTTGAGACCATTTTTGTGCCGATAACACTTTTTTTTGATAGTTGTTTTCATTGTTAATATACTTAATTATTATTTTAACCAGCTCTTCTTTACTTACATTTGATTCTACCAAAGAACCTCTATTACCGTAATCTAACATATAAGGTACACAAGATACTTTTGATGAAATGGGTAAGCATCTCCAAAACATAGCTTCTGCAACTACTTTTGGCCAACCTTCTGACTTAGAAATAAACAATAAAAAATGAGATTGTTTGTAAGCTTCTTTTACTATATTTTTAGGCTGATTTCCGTGTAAAAAAACATTGTTTTCTAACTGATGTAATTTTATATAATTTTCAATTTCATTTCTCATCACACCATCACCATAGATATCTAGACGAATGTTATGTCCTTTTAGAATTAATTCGTGAGTAGTTTTAATACTTAGTAAAGGCTGTTTCCCTACAGTTAAACCTCCAACATAAATTAATCGAACTTGTACAGATAGGTCTTTAAATGAGACCTCTTCAATCTCTTGTTTATGATAACTTGCTGTAAAAAAAGAAACAATATTTTTAGTTTGCTGTGGCCAATCTCCATAGACCAATACTTTCATTTTTTTTGTTAAAAAGGTGTTGGCTAATAACCATTTCTGAAACCTATAGGTAACAGGCTGTTTACTCTGTGGATCCCAATTCCCTGCATATTTTGCTGTTTTCGGTTTTAATGGAAATACTACTTGAACCAAACATCCTAACAAACCGATATTACCAGGACAACGCAAGTGAATGTGAGTAACTTGCTGCATCACTTTATAAATTGACCAACAAATTTTAGGTATAACTAATAAAGATTTTAATGTATTATTAAAAGAAATAATATCAAAACTAGGAATATGAACTACTTTTATTTTCGGATGGTGATAAGCTATTTCAAGGTTAGTAATTTTTTCATTAGAAATAGGTGCTAAAATTATAATTTCATCCACATACTTTGCCCATAAATTCATTTCCCTAACATAGGGTTCATAAGCATACACTTTTCCGCCTTTTACTTTATGAATAGCATGTGTTATAATTCCGAATTTCATTTTTTCAATAATGAATTATAAAAATCAATATTATCTTTTAATATTTTTTCTGAATTAAAAATTTTGAACACATGTTTTCTGCTGTTATCTCTTAATAAGTCTTTTTCTATTGACAATAAGTATGATACTTTTTCATAAATTTCTGTTTTATAAAAAGGATTAAAGAAAACAATTGAACTACTATTTCCTACAATTTCTTTAAAAGGTTTAATATTACTTGCGGCTATTAATTTACCCATCGCCATTGCCTCTATTAAAGTTAAACCAAATGATTCTGCTAAAGATGGAAATATACAGACATGAGCACTTTCAATTTTTTTAGGTAATTTTGAATACGGTATATTACCAATAAATTTAATACTGCCGGTAGTGTCTTCTGAAATAATACTTTTCAAATATTTTATATATGACTCACCTTTATTAGTTACCCAATCTCTACCAGCTATTTCTAAAACAATATTTGGGTACTTTTTCTTTATCAAAGGCATAGCTGAAATTAGTTTTTCAATACCTTTTTTTTCACAAACAGTACCAACATATAATAGCTTGTGTTGTATTTCTACTTTTTTATCACTTTTGTAAAAGGAGTTTAAATCTATACTATTATAAATAGTTTTAAAATTAAATTGGTAATTTAAGAGTCTTTTTGTTTCTTCTCCAACATAATTACTTACAGATATATAATAGTCTGCTTTTTTAAATGATATTTTTTCTTGATAACTTCTCCAAAGAGCTGTTTTTCTTCCTTCCTCAGAAGCAAAAAAATGGTGACCACCATGTAATCTAATTACTTTTTTATAAGTGGTTTCTTTAGAAAAAAAAGCAAAATTAAGTTCGCTACCTTCAATAATATCGATTGGAAGTTCCTTTTGTATTTCAATAATTTTCTTTTGAATTTTATTATTATGATGATAAAATTTAGCAAATTTCCAATCGGATTTCTTTAGCCTATATATATTTACACCATTAATTTTTAAGCTTTCTTCATTTTTGTAAATTCCTATTACAGAAACAAAAACACCATTTTCTATTAATTTTTCGGCTAAAAATTTAACGAAAGTACCAATGCCTCCGTGAGGTTCTTCTTTATTAGGATATTCATTTGTTAAGAAACAGATATGCATCTAATTTAAAATTTCATTTACAATATTCAAAGATATATTTTCATTTTCAATATTTATGATCTTTAACCAATCTTTTCCTAAGGAATGCTTATTGTCAATTGCTTTATTTATAGTACTTAAAAAATTATTTTTTGAATTGATCCAATAAACTTCTTGGTTGGTAGGCATCGATCTAAAATGCTGAAATTTATATATAGTATCTACAGACCAATTCTTATCATAACAAGTATCATAATTTAAATAAGCTGCAGGATTGTTGTAAAAAGCAAAATCATGTGCCATCGTAGAACCAATATTTATAACTAAGTCTGAATGAAAACAGATATTTGCCAGAAGTTCTACATCTCTATAATAAGGAAATAAAGTAGACCAATTATCACTTTCATTGCTCCAAAGAGGAGCTACAGGTACTATTATTTCTTTAAACTTTTCTAATACATAATTATATCTATTAGAAATATCTACGGGACTTCTTCTAAATAAAATTTGAATAGATTCTTCTTTATTATTTTTTTTAATTTCCTCTGATAAATGTTCTAAATATATAGGATCATAAGGTGATGTTAATTCATCATCTCCAGAAAAACAAATAATTTTTTTATTAATATTTAAATTATATTTCTTACAAAAATCTGCTTTATGAATAAGAATCTGCTGTTTTTTATAAAAATCAAACTGAGGAGTTCCAGTAACAATAATTTTTTCTTGATCAATTTCCGGATAAAATATTCTCATTTCATCTTTCATATAATCAGACCATACAATAAACTTTTTAGTTCTAACAGCTAATCTAGCTTTCGGTATATTGTCCCATGAATATATTGCACCAATTGTTTTAATATTTAATTGGTTTGCCGCCGTAATAATAGGAATAGCTCTAATTGATCTTTGATGGGTACAAAATACACTTTCTGGTCTTATTCGATTTAAATACTGAATTTCTTTTTTAATTGAGTATTGTAAAGATTTTTGATATTTTTTTTCTAGACTTAATATTCTATTGTATTTTTTACTAGCATATTTACCTATTTTTTCTGTAAACTTATAAAATAATTTTTGTAACCCTATTTTTTTTGTATTCCAATTAAATAGAATAGTTTCATTTTCAACTAATTTTGAATTGTAATTTAAACGTGCAAAAGCAATTGATTCCCTTAAAAGTTTTTGATTAATAGATTCTTTATAAGGAATCATATTTTGAGATTTAAACTCAACTTCATGGATTTTCTTTACTTCATCTAAAGATTTTTCATCCAAACAATGATAAACAATAATTTCTTTTCCTTCTTTAATTAGGGTCGGAATAATATCAGAAAAGAGATAATTTCTAATACCTGTACCATCTGGTACTACAATTAAAACACTCATAATTAACTATATTAAATCTGTTAAAACATCTACATCTAAACTTTTTTCTTTAGACATTTCATAGTGAATGGTTCTTTGAGTATGTAATTTTTCTAGCTTCAAAAAAATAGCAGTTTCAATTATATAAATAGCCCCATTGGGTTTATAAACTTTAGGTAATTTTTGTCTAGGATAAAAAGGAAACTCATTATTTATTATTCCTTGTAAAAAGCCATTTTTATCTACCTTAAAAGATTTATAAGGATGAACTTCTATATTACATACACTTATAAGTGAAGCTCCTTCTGAGTTTATTAATTTTTGAAATGCTAAATCTATATCTTCTGTTGTTCTTAATGGAGATGTTGGCTGTAAAAGTATTAAATAATCATATTCCTTATCTATGTTTTTTAAAGCATGCACTAATACTGGCTCTGTTCTAGAATTGTCTTTTGCTAATTCTTTAGGCCTTTTTAAATCAATTACCCCATTTGTTTTTCTTGCATATTCTAAAATCTCATCATCATCTGAAGTAACAAGAATATCTGTTATATATTTCGATTTATTTGCTGCATCAATAGACCATTGAATTAATGGTTTCCCATTAAAATTGACCATATTCTTTCTTCGTATACCTTTAGAACCTCCTCTTGCGGGTATAATAGCTAAAACCCTCATAATTATAAATCTTGAAATTGTTTCTGACAATTAACCTCCCAAAGTTCTTCCGATCTTAATAAATTTAGAAATAAAACATCACTATTTCCTTTTCCAAAATCAGACGCTTCAGTGCTTTTTATTTTTAACTTATTTATGGTGTTAATTGTTTTTAAAATGTTTATCGTATTAAATGAAACATTTAATACGGTGTTCCCTTGATATCTATTGTTTTGCCTACTACCAATATCTATAGTTGGTACATTATAAAAAGGGGCTTCTCTAATACCTGCACTAGAATTACCTATAATATATTTAGATTCTTTTAATAATCTTAAAAAATACTCAAATCTCAACGAAGGGAATATTTTAATATTAACTTTACCTTCTAATCTTTTATATTCTTCAAGTATTTCTTCTGTCCCTAAATCATTATTAGGATAAATAACAATGTAATTTTCATCTGACTCTAATAATGTATCTACAAAAATTTTACTTTGCTTTTTAATATTTTTATATTCTGTGGTTACTGGGTGAAATATAGCTATTGCGTATTCTTTAAAAAAAATATCATAATAGTTTTTTACATCTTTTAACTGCGGAAGTTTTTGTGGGTTCATTAAGTCTAAATCAGGAGATCCAATTACAAAAACTGAAGAACCTAATTCTCCCATTTGTATTAATCTTTTTTTAGCTTCTTTGTTAGAAACCAGATGTAGATGAGATAGTTTACTAACAGAATGTCTAATTAATTCATCTATAGTGCCAGAAATTTCTCCTCCTTCAATATGAGCAACTAAAATATTATTTAAACTTCCTACAATTGCTCCCGCTAATGCTTCTACCCTATCTCCATGAACAACAATTAAGTCGGGTTTTTCAATAGCTATATATTCAGAAAAACCTTGTATTGTTTTAGCCAAAGTCCTGTCCATATGTTCTGCACCAACATGATTTTTAAATGTATCAATATTTTTAAAGCCACATTTATAAATTTCATTTACGGTTAAACCATATTTTTTATCTAAATGCATTCCTGTTGCAAAAATTTGTATATCAAAAAAAGAAGACTCTTGTGTAATTTTTATTAAAGATTTTAGCTTTCCAAAATCTGCTCGAGTTCCTGTTAAAAAAACTATTTTCTTTACTTTATTCAATATTAGACCAGTTTAGGTGTGTATCATTTTCTATATTTTTAATTGCTTTTTTACCTAAAATATTATTAAACTCTTCTGCCAATATTTTACCCGTACCAGGTCTTTTAACCCAAATATTGTCTTTAGTAAAAAAGTCTCCTTTTTTAATTGATTTGATAGTAACAACAGTTGCAAAAGCAAAATCTATAGTTACTTGTTCTTCTTTTGTAGGTTCTTTAGTGCCTCCACGCATTTGCCAAATTAAATTACTTCCATCTATCAATTCTTTACAATCATTTTCATCCATAGAGCAAACAATATCCGGACCAGTTCTTTGTTTATGGTCTGTAAAATGACGCTCTAAAATTGATGCTCCTAAAGCAACAGCCCCTAGACAAGCATGGTTAGTTATTGTATGATCTGACAAACCAAAAACATTGTTAGGAAATGCTTTTGATAATTCTTGCATTGCGCCAAAACGCACTAAGTGAACTGGAGTTGGATATAAATTAGTGGTATGCAATAATGCTAAAGGAACCTTAGCTTTTTTAAAAATTTCTACTGCTTTTGTAACACTTTTTATGGTATTCATACCCGTACTTAAAATTACTGGTTTGCCAAAAGAGGCAATGTGTTCTAATAAAGGATAATTATTACATTCACCAGAACCAATTTTATACGCAACAACATTCATTCTTTCTAACCTTTCTGATGCCGCTCTAGAAAATGGTGTAGAAATAAAAATCATTCCTTTACTTTCTACATATTTTTTTAGATCTACTTCATCTTCTTCACTTAACGCACAACGTTTCATTATTTCATAAATAGAAACATCCGCATTACCTGGGATTACTTTTTTTGCGGCTCCACTCATTTCATCATCTACAATGTGTGTTTGGTGTTTTACGCATTCTGCACCAGCTCTAAAAGCTGCATCTACCATTTCTTTGGCTATTTTTAAGGAGCCTTCATGATTAATACCAATTTCTGCAATTACAAAAGGTGGATATTCTACACCTATTTTTCTCCCTAGTATTTCTATATATTTATTATTCATAGATACTTTCCTTATTCTTATAATTTTTAATAAAAAGATGTTTTAAATCTTCCAATTCCTTACCTTCTTTATTCCACCATTCTAGCTCTTCAATTTCCTTAATAATTGAATCTTTAAATCTTTTTTTTATTTTTATTGCTGGTACCCCCCCTACAATAGTATAAGGTTCTACGTCTTTTGTAACTACGGCACCAGCAGCTAATATTGCTCCGTTACCTACTGTAACATTACCTACAATAATTACGTTATGTCCAATCCAAACATCATTTCCAATAATTATTTTTTCGGAAGTTTTAAATTTAACTAATTCTCCATTAAAAAGGTTACTATTAATATAGGATGACAAATTATATATAGGATGATTACTAGAATGTATTGCTACATCAAAACCTAATTGACAATATTTACCTATTACAATATTACCATGTAAAACATTATTGTAACCTAAAGTAGTAGCGTAACCAATAGTTATTTCTCCTGAAAAATTGCACCTATCAGGAACTTCATTTTTTCCTTGAAAAACTACATTTTGTAAACCTCTTGAAAAACCAGAGCATTTTACATTATTTTTCGTTTCTGAAATATTTAAAATTTTATATAAAATTTTCTTAATTAAAATTTTCACTCTGTCAGTAATTTTAATATTTATTTGCCTCATCTTTTGTCAAACCTTTGAAACGTAAAAATAAATTCCAAATTGGAACAATAGAAATTAACTTTCCGAAAATCATATCTTTAAAAATCAAACCCATAGAAGAATACTTTATTTCCTCTAACTTGGGTTTGTTAACTTTTTTATTAGAAATAAGTTTAGTAGATTTTAATGTTTCTTTCATCCATGGCTCAATAACATTACCCATATGATAAGCATAATTATTTTCAGTTGAAACTCTCCACAATCCGTTTTTCAAAACTGGTTTATCTAATAAATCGGCTTCACTATTCCCTCCCAAACTATATGCAGAAAATTTTTGTTTAATACCTTTAAATATACTGCCTCGATATGTTGCTACAAAATGTCCTGCTCCAACAATAACTTTAACATTTTGTTTTTCAATTGTTAAATTTTTCCTTAAATGAACATCATTATAAAAACTGTCATTCCCAATACTATGCGCAAACATTTTTAAAGCATTTGAATTTAATACATTCGTAAACTTTAACTTTTTAGAAAATAAGTTTTCAATAATAATATTTGATGTAAATTGTTTTAAAACCTTGGATGAGGGTACTGGTGAAACGACACCTACTTTTTTAAAGTTTTTAAAAACGTTGTATGTTTCTTCCTGCCAATTTGATAAGAATAATACATCTGCATCCGTTATTGTTATTAAATCAAAATTATGACCTACACATCCTTTTAATATTGCATTTAATTTACCAATATTGGTAGTATTAACCAATTCATGAATTACTCCTTTATGATATAAGTTTTCTAAATAATTAATTACTTTTTCACAACTTCCATTATTTATAACCGTTAGATACGTATTTGTATGGCTAGTTATAATAAATGAATCTAGACAATATTTTAGTATTTGAAAACTATCTTTAAAGTAACCTTCTTCATTTGGAATATAAACAGGTATAATTACCTGATGAAAAAAATTAGATTTATTATTTTTCTTATCTTTATTTGGGTTAAAACCTATTCTCATGAATTTTTACTTATTTCAATATTATCATATAAATCTATTACTTTTTGTTTATTCAACTTATAATCTAACATCGTTTTTGCAATTCTTGTATTCATTTCCGCAGCTTTTTCAAAAAAAATATTATCTTCTATGTGTATAGCTCCTTTAATCAAAGTTTTAATTTCATTAATATCTTCTGGATTATTAATTATTAAACCATTTAACCTATCTTCAATAATTTCTGAAGTTACATTTCCTGGATTCGACTGTATAGGAAATGCATTCATTATAATAGCTTCCAATAATGTATTCGGCATTCCATCTGAAACACTATTACCTATATAAATTTTAGATTTCCCCATCAATTTTAATATTTCAAAGTGAGTTAACTCACTTTTATAAAAAACTTTAAATGGAAGTTTATTCAAAACCACATAATCTAACACTTTTTTATGAGCTCCAAAAACAATAATTTCGTAGCTTTTTAATTTATCTTTTAATTCATTTAAAGCTTTAATTACGTTTAATGCTCTACCAAACTTATGCTCGTAACCTTTAATTAAAATAATATTCCTATTCTTAATAGGGACTTTATTATTTTTTAATTCATTTAATTTAAACCCAGAACCACCAGGAATTACTCCTGTAAAATCACCTATAAAACCAAGTGATTTTGCTAACTTAAAATCTCGCAAGCAATCGGTATGCAAATAGTCAATTCTTTTTAAAACACTTCTTATTTTTATATTATGATTTTTATACTTTTGAAAATAAAACAAGTCACTTCCCCAACATGAGTATATCCATTTTATAGTTGGGTATTTGTTCATTACTTTTAATATTGGATAACTACAGCTTTGCATTTCAAAGCTATGAATAATATCTGGTTGAATTTCTTTTATTATTTTTTCTAATTGTTCGTTTGGAGTAATTTCGATAAAGGGTTGAATCTTATCATATATGTTTGGTTTCTTTTTTTTTAACCAATGCTCCCCTTTTATATAGAATATTTTTCTTTGTCTCCAACCTGTTATTTGTTGCACTCTATCAATAGTTTTTAACCTCCCTTTTCCTAAAATATCAAACCAAAATAACTCAAAAGATGTTTCCTTAAGATTTTCAATCCATCGAATTACATGAACTGAAGGCATCGATATTAAGAGTATTTTCATATTATTTATTCTAAAAATTTATAACCTTTTTTAAAGATACTAAATACTATAAAACCAAAAATTGTTTTCAACACCCCAATTATATCAAATGAATTAAGCTGCTTAATAAGAACCTTTTTTAAAAAAAATATTTTTTTATTATTATTTTCAACCATTGCTAGTCTAAAAAAAAAATTATACCTTTTTTTAATAAATTCTTTTAAAATTTTTGGGTTAGCTTTTTTATTAACTTTAAGTAATTTAACATGTTTTTCCCTTGCTTTAAATTCAGATAAAACTTCGATGAAATTTAGTTTTCCAATTTCATGGGATAAAGAGTTTTCATGAACTCTATAATAAATCAGTGGAATTTTAACATATTTAATATTTGGTTTTTGATATAACATTCTTAAATTAAAATCCCAATCATCTAAATTACTTATTGTTTCATCTAATAAGAATTCTTGTTTATCTAAAAAAGATTTTTTCCAAAGAGGACCAGAAATGTAAAAAACTACTTTTCCTGTTAAATAATCTTCAATTAAATTTTCAGAATAAATTCTGTTTAATTTTGTTTTTGAATTATTACTAAACTTTTGAATTTCGCAAACTATAACATCGATATCTTCTGTGTTTTTTTTTACTAATTTATCTATATAATTTTCTTTATATAAATCATCACTATCAAACCAATTTATAAACTCTCCTTTACTTAATTTGAAACCATAATTTCTACAGCTATTTGCCCCTTTCATCTCACTATCTGGGCGTTGATAATATTGAAAACGATTATCATTCTTACAATAATTGGTAAGTATTTCACTTGTATTATCTACACTGCCATCATCTACAACAATACATTCCCAATTTGTGTATGATTGTGCTAATATGCTATCTAGAGTTTCTCTAATTAAATGAGCTCTATTATAAGTTGGAATTATAATTGAAACTAAAGGCTGTATAATATCACTCATTAACTATTTTATTTTTAATATATTGAGTAGTTCTATAATAACCTTTTTTATTGTGAAAAAATTTATTTAAGAGTATTAAAAAATAAAAATAAAAAAATTCTTTAAATGACAATTTAATTTTTTTATTAATTAGATTTAATGCTTTTCGTACATTTTTTAATTTTGTTCCTTTAGAAATATTAGATCTAAAGGTTAAAAACAATCTAACTAAAATACTATTTCTATTATTTAGAATTTGTACAGAATCTAAAATTGAAAACATAGTTTTAGTATACTCATAATAACTATTTAGAATATTTTGTTTTCCTATTAAATTATCATACTTCTTAATATTACTAAGTTCCATTCTATAATATGAATCTGTAATATCTATTGATTTATATTTAAGTTTTAAATTTGCTAAAACTCTAACATTAAATTCATCATCCTGAAAATTATGCATATTTTCATTAAAACAAATTTTATTTTTAATTAATTCACTTTTAAAGATCGGTCGACTAACTTGCCAAGGAAGTACGCTACTAAAAAGAAACTCTTCAATTGTTTTTTTATTTGATAAATTTATACTTTTTCTATTTTTATCTAGATAACAATTTGATTCTTCTATAAAATGCCCCATAGAAAAAACTAAAAAATCATACTCCTTATAATTTTTAAATGTGTTAACTCTATTTTCTAAACAGGTTATGCCCATTAAATCATCGCTATCAAAAAAAATTATAAAATCTCCTCGTGTATGTTCTATACCGTAATTTCTACATGCGTTTGCTCCTTTTAACCTACTATTAGGTCTTTGTAATAAGATAAATCTATCATCTTTTTTAGAAAACTTTAAAATTTCAACAAAATCATTTTTAGAACTGCCATCATCAACAATTAAACATTCCCAATTTAAGTACGTTTGATTTAATATAGACCGTAACGTCTCCCTTACAATTAAGTATCTGTTAAAAGTCGGAATAATTATTGACACTAACGGATTTTTCATCATTTCCTAAATTTATATATTAATGGTAAAAACTTTTTCCTTTGTATAATCAAAGGAAAACTTTTAAAAAATAATAGTGATTTAATACAGGTTGGATTCATTATTAACAATTTAAACCAATATTTTATTTCTATAAATAAATTTTTAGAATCTAACTTTCGGTACAAAAACAAACACCTTAAAACAGCATCTATTTTATTAATTGGGTAATTATTTTTAATTACCCAATTTAATAATGAATGATACATTTCATATCTATAAACTTTATACAATTCTTCATTTGAAAAGCTATTATCTTCGTGAACTCCCCGAATAGCCAAAGGAGTATCTATTACCCCGCTAACTAATGTAGCTTTTAAAGCCATTTTTAAAATTAGCTCTGTATCTTCAGCTACAACTAAGCTCTCTGAAAAATATCCAGTTTTATCAAAAATCTTACTATTTACTGTTAAGCCATCAATTGAAAAGTAATTTTTAGTTCCTAATAATAAAATTTCAAATAACTCTCTAGAATTAATAGCCTCTTTAACAGTTGTTAACTGTAACTGTTTTTTTTCGTTTTGATTAGCTTCTCTATAAAAATGAACCCCAATTGCATTATAAACACCATCAATATTTTCATTTTTCTCAAAAAGTAATAGGTCATTTTTAAATCTATTTTCAAGATAATAATCATCTGCATCTAAAAAAGCTATATAATTACCTGTAGATACCTTTATTCCTAAATTTCTACTGGCAGAACGTCCTTTATTTAATTTATTTGTGTGATGAACCACTTTTAATTTAGCTATCTCTTGTTTTAATCTATCTAATATACGTTGAGTTTCATCTGTACTTCCATCATTTATAACAATAACTTCTGTAACTTCAGGTTGTATAACAGCTGAGTGAATAGCTTTTTCTATAAAAAGTTCTCCATTATAAACAGGTATAATAACTGATAATGAAAATATCATTATTTTAAGTTTTTATATTTAGCAATATACATACGTCTTATAAATTTTATCATAGAAACATATGCTCCAATACGAAATAATTGAAAAGTAATATATAAAATATTTTTACTGTTAATTTTATGCTGCTCTTTTAATTGTATACCAAATTCTAACAAAAACTCAATTTTTTGATTTTTACTAAAAAAAAACAACTTACTATATACCAGGTATTTAAAAAACAGATGGCGGGCTTTTTTTTTCAAAAAATAATTAGAATTTTGCCCAGAAATACTAACATTTGTAACTCTTACTGAAACAATTGAATCATTAATTGTATAAATATTTTTAAAATTTGAAAAATCTAACCATGCTCTATCATCTGAGTACCAAGCTAAAGGATATTCGAAAAAATTATATTTTTTATATACTTCTCTTCTAAAAATATGTTCTGATAATGAGCTCCTAGAGTTTCCTTTATACTTTCTAAAAAAAGAATCACTTGCTAATTCTATTTTTGGATGATGAAAATCTGAATACTCTTTTAAAGGCCTACTAAAATTATCAATGTATCTTGATGCAAAACGTATTACATCTATATTATTGCTATTAATTTCTTCTATATTATCATAAAACGCTGAAACGAAATTAATATCTAGAATATCATCATCTCCTAAAATTTGAATCCATTCTTCATTTTTAGTCATTTCTATACAACGCTCCCATTGCTTGACCAGAGAAATACTTCCTAAATTAGTTTCGAATTTTTTATATATAAAATTAAATTTATATTTTTTTAACAATAATAACGGATCATTATTACTAGCATCGTTACCTATATAAACTATGAATTTTTTATTTGTTTGATCAGATAATGAATCTAATGTTTCTTTAAAATATTGGTAATTATAATATGGAATTACGATTGCTAACATTAACTGTTTTAATTTATTTTATGCTTTTTAATTATTATTTTAGGAAAAATAGGATAAATACTAATCCCGATTTTTCTAATAAAAGCTGTGTATTTTTTTTCATCTCCCCATATTCCGAATAGCTTTTTTTCTCTAATATATTTAATAATTCTAATATTTTTATCAAAAAATTCTAGTTCATCTATTAACTTGTCACAAAATAATTTATTTTCATCCTGAGTTTCATCATACCTTAAATAAATAATTAAAATATCCTTTCTTTTAAGAATATTTTGAAACTCTAATACTGAATTTAAAAAAAACTTTACTTTTTCATTACTATTTATACTTTCACTTGTAACTGTATTTAAAAAATAAATTGGTTTTGTTTTAATTAATTTGATAAAATTAATACAGCGATTTTGAATTTTTACTTGTAATTTTTTATTAATAATTAAATCGTCATAATGATAAAATATCGAGTATTTAAATTTATTTGAAAATACCTTACCTTCATTGTCTTCTTTTAAGTCTCTAAGAAAAAAATTAAATTTATTAACAATATTTTCATATGCATACTTTATGCTATAAATAGGTTCTGTGTCTAACCAGTCAAATGGTAAGCTTTGTTTTCTTAAATTTAAAATTTCCAGCATATGCGCAGGGTGACAATCACAACCAATTGGTATAATTGTTTTTAATGATTTCCAACGCTTATTAAGAATAATATCGTAACAATGTTTTTTGGTGATTTTTAATTTAATTTTCACAAATTTATTAATACTAATTCTTATTTAACTTTAATATTACTTTTCACATAGAGGTTCTTTTTTAATTTCTAAATCTAATTTATCTATCTAACTTTAAGGGATAATTATTGTACAATATATACTTTAATTTTTTTATGCTTTGGTCACTAATAAATTATATTTTAAAATCTATTATAGTTATAGAGCCTTCTAAAAGTTTGTTTTTTCTTTAAATTCATCAAAAGACATTAAATTTAAGCTATCTTCTCTATTCTTTTCTAAAATTTTATATTCGAAAAAAGGGTTGTCAACGTCAGTAAATTTACCTAAATCTTTTGTTTTAGAAATTACTCCTATTCCCCAATCTGTATCTATACAACAAGAATAATAATCTTTTCTTTTTCTGAAATTAAAGAAAGCTTTCCATGTTGTTCCATTCCAATAACCTTTAGATGGAGATATTCTGTATTCGTAACTTTCACTGGCATGAAACTCTGTAGGTGGGTTACAATCATGTAGAACAATAAACCCATCTTCTTTTATAAATTGTAACGAATTATCAATATCTTTTTTTACTTGTTCTGCTAAATGTAGCCCATCAATAAATATTACATCAAACTTAATATTTTTAGTTAAAATCTCTCCATTTTTAAGCTGTTCAAAAAACACATCGCTAGTAACCTTAAAATCTACAAGGTTTAATATATTTTCTAAACCTGGGTCAACACTATATTTTAAGTTTGCATTTATTTTATTATAATTATCATCAGGGTTTCTAACTCCTATTTCTAAATAATTAGTATCTCTTTTAAGTCCTTTCAAAAGATAATTTATAACATCAAACCTATAAGGTGTTTTTTTTATTTCTAAATTAATCTTAAGGGTTCCGTTTTTATGATAAAAATTATTAGAATAAGCATAACCTAGATCATACCTTTTTTTTGCTTTCTTTATTTTATTAATTATTTTCCTCATGCTATTAAATTATTATAACCATTCAAAATCACCAAAAACAACTCCATGATTAAATGAACCGTGAACAGTAAAAGGAGAAAGGTCGTCTATTACATTAAATGAGCAAACTGATAATAAAGTATCAAATCTCTCTGTTTTAGGTATGTGTAAATAGGAATCCAATTTATAGTTTCCTTTGGCTAAAAAAAACTTACTAACACGTAATTTATATATATATCTATTTTTATCAATTAATTTTTCTGCAGAAAAAACTCTAGACTCATTACTTTGCATAACAATTACAAAAAGAGAGCTATTTTCTTTATATTTATTAATTCCTATTTCTACTTCAATATTAATATATTCAGAACACGCATAAGATTCTTTTGTAATTGAGTTATCATCATATACTTTAATTGATTTAAAATATAACTCTTTTTTATTTTCAGTTTTTGACAAACAGAAGTTAAGTGGTGCATTTATTGCTAAGTATTCATTTACAATATTTTCGGTTTCACCAATATTAGATATTTTTCCGTTATTTAATAATATGCTTTTAGTACAAAGACGCTTTATACTTCCCATATCATGGCTTACAAACAGCACCGTTCTTCCATCTTTCCCAGAAATATCCTGCATTTTACCAATTGCTTTCTTCTGAAACTCAGCATCACCAACAGCTAAAACTTCATCTATTACTAAAATATCTGGTTCTAAATGTGCCGCAACGGCAAACGCTAAGCGTACTTTCATTCCGCTAGAATATCGTTTTACAGGCGTATTTATATAACGTTCGCAACCAGAAAAAGAAACAATTTCGTCTAACTTCGCTAAAATCTCTTTTTTAGTCATACCTAAAATGGCACCATTTAAGAAAATATTTTCTTTACCAGTCATTTCTGGGTGAAATCCTGTACCCACTTCTAATAAAGAAGCGATTCTTCCTTTAGATTTAATGGAACCTGTAGTTGGTCCGGTAACTTTAGAAAGTATTTTTAATAACGTAGATTTTCCTGCCCCATTTTTACCTATAATTCCTAAAACTTCTCCTCTCTTTACTTCAAAACTGATGTCTTTTAAAGCCCAAACATATTCCGAAGTACTTTTTGAAGCTCTATTATTAGATGCTCCAATTTTTAAATACGGATCTTCTTTTCCTCTAATTCTAGCTAAAAATCGATTAAAATCATGACTAATAGTTCCTGTACCCACAGTTCCTAAACGATATTGTTTAGAAATATTTTCAACCTTTAAAATAACATCTTTACTCATATTAAATAGTGTCTATAAAAGTTTTTTCTGTTTTGTTAAAAACTAATAATCCCAAAAAGAAAATTACTATTGTAAAAATAGATGTATAGATAATTCCAAATGTAGAATAAGTACCGTCATTTAATAACATAAATCTTCCAAGCTCTATGAGGTGAGCAATCGGGTTATAATCTACAACCCAAGAGTAATCAATCCCTCCATCTATATTTATTAATTTCTCTCTCATTAAATCTAATGGATACATTACAGCTGATAGATACATTAACAATTGAACACCAAAAGAAACTAAAAAGGTTAAATCTCTATATTTTGTAACCATAGAAGAAATAAGCATTCCTAAACCTAAACCCATCATTCCCATTGCGATAATTAACAGCGGAAAAAATAAGATATATGCATTAGGAGTTATTTCATATCCTGTTAAATAATAGTATAAATAGAAACAGATAAAAATAAAAATCTGAATTCCGAATTTCAATAAATTAGAAATTACAATAGACATAGGCATTATTACCCTCGGAAAATAGACTTTTCCAAAAATAGCTTCGTTCTTTTTAAAGGTATCAGAGGTTGCTGTTAAGCATTCTTTAAAATAGTTCCAAATAGTTACACCTGCTAAATTGAATAAAAAAGGAGGTACACTTCCTGTTGAAATTCCTGCTATATTATTAAATACTAAAGTAAAAATTACAGAGGTAAAAAGTGGCTGAATTAAGTACCATAAAGGACCTAAAATGGTTTGCTTATATAAAGTTACAACATCTCGCTTTACAAAAAGCATTAGTAAATCTCTATATTGCCAAACTTCTTTTAAATTTAAATCGAATAAATTGTTTTTGGGGGATATTTCAAAAAGCCATTTATCTCGCTGCATGAATTGTTTTAATTTTAACAAAGATAATTTTTTTTATGATTTTTTGATGTTTCCTCTATTGTTTAATTTTTCCTTTATATTTTTGATGCAATTTTTTAATACATCATGAACTTAGAAATAATTCCTTTTGAACTAAAATATTCTAAAGACTTTTACAGGCTAAATGTTGAATGGTTGGAAAAATATTTTTACGTAGAACCTTATGATGATAAAGTTTTAAGCAATCCTAAAGAGTATATTATTGATTCTGGAGGTTACATTTTTTTTGTGAAAGATGAAAATAAAATTATAGGTACTGTGGCCTTAATTAATCAAAAAACTTATTTTGAGTTGAGTAAAATGGCAATTCAACCAGACTATCAAGGTTTAAAAATCGGACAAAAATTGATTGCACATTGTATCAATTTTGCAAAAGAAGAAAATTGGAATAGCATTACATTATATAGTCACAGAAAATTAGTTCCTGCAATTAATTTGTATAAAAAAGTGGGTTTTGTAGGAGTTCCTCTAGAAAAAGAGGTTCACTACGAAAGAGCCAATATTAAAATGTTATTTGAATTTTAATTAAATGCCGTGTTTATAAAATAGGTTTTGACCACGTTCAACCAGATTATTTTTAAATTAAAAGGACAACATTTTAAAACAAATTTAGGACTAGACTAGAGAAAACTCTGAATCGCCAAATCATATCCTTTTAAACCAAAACCAAACAGAACTCCACTTGCGTTTGGCGAAACATAACTGTGTTGTCTAAATTCTTCACGTGCATGAATATTAGAAATATGAACTTCTACCACCTTGGTTTCAATACTCTTTATAGCATCGCCTATAGCAACAGATGTATGAGTATAAGCAGCTGCATTTAAAATAATTCCATCAAAACTAAAACCAACTTCATGTAGCTTGTCTATAATTTCTCCCTCTATATTCGTTTGATAATAATACAGTTCTACATTCTCAAACTGTAATTGTAATTCTCTAAAATACTCTTCAAAAGTTTTAGAACCATAAATTTCTGGTTCTCTTTTTCCTAAAAGGTTTAAATTTGGTCCGTTAATAATTATAATTTTCATATTTCAAAAATACATTTTTTTATACAAAAAAACGGAAGCTAATTAGCTTCCGTTTTTTAAATATACTTTACTTAACTATTAAAGCCCGAACATTACTCCTAAACTAACATTAGAAATGTTTGTTCCATCATTACTTATTCCAGAATAAGAAAGATTAAGTTGAGTAGTTCCTCCTATTTTGTAACCTACAATTGGTCTGTAATAGAAACCACCATCATTATTCTCATCAAGACCAACAGCATACCCAATGTTTGCTCCTACAACAAATTTCTCTGAAACATTAAATCTTGCAGCACCAGAAATTGGTAAAAAAGAAGCATCAGAAACCTCTAAAGTTCCGCCTCCTATTAAGTCAACATCTTTTCCGAAAAAGTGACTATACTGTACAGATGGACCTAAAGTGAAGCCATCTGCTACAGGAAACATGTAATTTAATTCTGCTCCTAATGTTAAATTTGAAATATCACTTGCATCTCCTGTTGGTACACCAATATTAAAACCACCGTTTAAAACTCCTTCTTGTGCATTTAATTCCCCTAAACTTGCAACTGCTAAAAACGCAATAAAAAATACTTTTTTCATAATTATAATTTTAGATTTATTTTAAATTCTTCAACAAAAGTAGATTTGTTTTTATTCAAGATTGTGCTCAATAAATATTAAAATTAACTCAAATGATTTGATAGCTATTTAGGTTGTTTTTTCACTTTTAGTCTCACTACGTTTATAGCAGCTTCTTTACCTTCTTCTAAATCTGCAACAACCTCATACTCACGCCTGAAGTCATATAATTTTAGTTTAGTCGTATTTGTTTTTAGTTTCCCTGAGTTGACTGTTATTATTTTGATTAAATTATTTTTGTCGTCCAAATTAACAATTATTGTTTTCTTTTTCTTTTTTACTGTGTAATTTTCTAAAATCGGAATGTCATTTTTTAATATTGTTATAATGTCTCCATCTTCTTTCCCATAATCCCATACCTCCATTTTCATTTTGCCTGTATATACAAAAACCGAAACTTTTTCACCTGATTTAATTCTAGTTTCACTAAACTTCTTTAAATAATTTTCTGGTTTAATTTCTGCTTTTACTACACTATCTATCTTTGTTATTTTTTCTATTTTTAGAATTTTTTTATATAATTTTTTAACTTTTTTCTCGACAAATTTTGTACTAACTAATTTTATTTTTCCGGTAGCACAAGTATCTCTATCATCATAAATACCTATAAATTCTCCTTCTAATAATTTCTTTTTTGAATCTCCTTTAAATTGTCCTTTAAAACTGACAAAACAAAACTCGTCTGGCAAAAATTTAGATTTAGTGTATAAAATATCACTCTCTTTAAATTGAATATTTTTGTTCTTCGGGTTATAATATCCTCTTATATAAGATTTTGTTTCATTTTCACCAGAAAGATCTGTGTAAGAATACCCTTCAATAAAACCATTATCACTTGAGTTAAATACAATTTTATATGAGATTAACTGCTTAGAATCTAAAACTAAAGCACCAAGTAACTCATAATCAAACTTCTTTGATTCTTGAGAAAATTGATTAAAGAAACTAAATAAACTAATAATTATTAAAATACTTTTATTCATCGAAATCTTATATATTTGAAGCAAATAACTTAAAAAAAACCAAACTTTATGAAAAAATCATTAACTATTTACACATTATTATTTGCGTTCTTTGCATTTTCTTTTAATACGCACGCTTCTTTTCCTGTAAAAAAGAATAAAGAAATTGTAGAAGTTCTTAAAGACAATAAAGTTGAAAAGAAAGAGGTTACCAGTTTCGCAAGTGTTGCGAACTCGGGGAAAAGCCAAGTTACTGCTTTACTACTTTCTATTTTCTTAGGAGGTTTAGGTATTGACAGGTTCTACTTAGGTTATAATTTACTTGGTGTTCTTAAATTGATAACATTAGGAGGTTTTGGTATTTGGTATATTATTGACCTTATTATGATTATTACTGGAGATTTACAACCTAAAAACGGAAGCTATTCTAAGACACTTTAAAAATATTTTACAGTTTTATAAAACCACCCAAATGGGTGGTTTTTTTATTTAGTAAATTTACCAGATGAATTGGCAAAACGCAATTAAAGATTATCAAATGTATTTAAAGATAGAAAGAGGCCTATCTAAAAATACAATTGATAGTTATTCTAGAGATTTAGAAAAACTTTGTCTTTTTCTAGATGAAAATGAGATTAACATCTCTCCTATTGCTATTGATGGTATTATTGTAAAGCAATTTATCTACGATATTGCAAAAAAAGTAAACCCAAGAAGTCAGGCAAGAATTATTTCTGGTTTGCGTAGTTTTTTTGATTATTTAGTTTTTGAAGATTATAGAGAAACAAATCCTACAGATTTAGTAGAAACCCCCAAAATTGGTAGAAAACTACCAGACACTTTAAGTCAAGATGAAATTGATGCACTAATTGCTGCCATCGATTTAAGTCACTCTCAAGGAGAGAGAAATAGAACTATTTTAGAAACAATTTACAGTTGTGGTTTGCGCGTTAGTGAAGCTATCTCTTTAAAAATTTCAGATTTATTTTTTGAAGAAGGTTTTATACGTGTACTCGGAAAAGGAAATAAAGAAAGGTATGTGCCTATACATACAGATGCACAGAAGTATGTTTTAATATATGAAAAGGAAATAAGAAGTTATATTAAACCAAAAAAAGGATTTGAAGATACCTTGTTTTTAAATAGAAGAGGAAAAGGTTTAACGCGTCAAATGATTTTTATGATTCTAAAAGATTTAGCGTTTAAAATCGATTTGAAAAAGAAAATAAGTCCGCATACTTTAAGACATTCTTTCGCAACTCATTTACTACAAAATGGCGCAGATTTAAGAGCCATTCAACAAATGTTAGGTCATGAAAGTATTACAACAACAGAAGTATATGTACATGTAGATAAAACGTATTTAAAAGATGTTGTAGAAACTTTTCATCCTAGAAAATAAAAAAAGACCTTTAAAACTTAAAGGCCTTTTACAATACTTACATTTTATACTATTTTATAAATGTAAAAGGTTTTCCTATAGAATCAGTTGGAATTTCAATATCCAAAATTTTTGCAACAGAAGCTGCCACCTGATTTGTATATAATTGTTCATCTGAAACAATTTCCCCTTTTGCTTCAATCTTATTTCCAAAAGCAATAACCCAAACTTGGTCTGTATTTTCTATTGAATTCCCATGATGTTTCCAAGTAGCCAAAGGCTCAGTTCCTCTACCATGATCTGTTGTAATTATAAAAGTAGTTTTCCCTTTATAGAAAGCATCTTGTTGCGTGAAATTCCATAATTTTTCTATAAATTCATCGGTTCTTTTTGCTGATTTTAAATACGCATCATATTCCCCGTCATGTGCAAAATCATCTGTTTCTCCGTAAGAAATATAAACTAATTTTGGATGTTTCTTTTTTAAAGTTTCTACAGCAAATTGATGTGTAAAAGCATCTAAACGAACACCACCCCAAGGACTTGGAATTTCATCTTGCAATTCATTTAAGAACCTTTCTTTTTCAGTTAAATCAGTTCCTTTTGCCTTTCTAAACCCTGCATTTACATACAAACCACTTCTTTCCTCATTAACAATAGAAGGAAAAACATCCCAACTACCAAAAGCTGCTACTTTACCTTTATATGCATCCGTTTTTTCTGCAATTTCTAAAATAGTTTTGTTCGGATTTGGCGTTTTACTATTGCTCGTTATTCTTTTATCATCTGCTTTACCTGTTAAAATTTCGTTGTAACCAGGATATGAGAAATGCATTCCGTTTGTTAAGTTCATTTTACTTCCTTCCCAACGGTTCCCATGAATTTGCCCCATTTTAGAAACTTCATTCCAGATAAAAGGAAACAAAACAGCTCTTCTTTCTTTAGCTGATTCTTTCCAAAACTGTTTTTTCAACTCTTTACCATTGCCAACATATTCTTTGTTTTCTACCAATAAAGAATCTGCACCAGAAAACAATTCTTGCCAACGCAAACCATCTAAAGTGATAACAAATACTTTTGATGAATCATCTTTAACTACCGCTTTTTCTTCTTTTTTTTCTGAGTTACAAGCGGCAAATACTAATAAAAATACTACGGATACTAATTTTATACTTTTCATTATTTTATTGTTTTATTGTTTTAAATGTTTTTATTTCTGACCAATTACTCCAATTTAAAAACTGATCTCTGTAACGAACTCTCACATAATAAACAGTATTGTTATTTAGCTTTCTGTCTAGAGTTTCATCTGTTAAATCGTCATTTTTTTGTCTATTTTCTTTGTAATACCAGTTTTCATGCTGTTTCCAAGAATCATATACTTTTTTAGAAAAATCTTTAGTAGTTGCAACTTGCCAATTAGCACCTGCATGAAAAGCACCTTTCTTTTTACTTTTAAAAGTACTTGCCTTTAAAAGTACTTTATAAATTGGTTTTTCTTCTTTATTTAAATCTGTTAAGATAGGTGTATTTGGTTGAATCGTTTTCTTATAAACAGTAATACTGTCTCTTAATTCATTATTTCTAAACTCAATATTATTTCCTCTACTAATTCTTTTCAGGGTAAAAGAAGGGTTTTCTTTATCTGTATTTATTGTTGCTAATACAAAACCGTATTCATCTTGGGTAACCGTAAATTCATCATAATCTCTTCCTTCAAATTCGCCCCAATTATCAATAGCACCACCAGCAGAAGCTACATTTACCCAAAGGTGCTTGTGTTCTTTAGATTGCCCTCTAGAATACCCATGTGTATGTCCGAAAAAGTGCAAACTAGGCTTGTTGGTTTTATTGGTAAAACCTTCTAATAACTTCACTACTTTTCCTGTAAAATCTTCTTCTCCTGGAATCCATAATTCAGATTTATGAGGATGATGCAATTGTGCAAAAACAAAATCGATTGCATCATTTTTTGCTGTTTCCTCTAACAATTTAGCTAACCACACCAATTGTTGTTTTATATCTTTATAACCATTATTAGAGTCTAAACCAATTACTCTTGTATTTGCATAATCTTTATACCACCAATGTTCTGCATATTCCGGACTTCCATTTTTTGGAAGGCTAAAGTATTTAAAGAAATAATCTGAATTTTTTTCATGATTTCCGGGAACAGGATATACAGGTACTTTAGAAAATAATTTTTCTGATTGCTTAAAAAAATCATCTTCCCATTGCTTAAATTTTGTTCCATTTTCTACCAAATCTCCAGGAATTAAAACCATCGCAAGGTTTTCTGAGATATCTCCTTCAAAATTTTTATCAAAATATGCTAAAACCCCTTCTTCAACAATTTCTTTAAACTTTGTTGGATGCTGCCAATCGTTTTGCATATCGCTCATAGCAACTAAATTTATTTCTTTTGGAAAATCTTTAAAAGCGGGGGTTTTAAATTGATAAATGTCTGAAATAGCTTTACCTGTTTGTACTTTATAAAAATAGGTTGTAAACTTTTTCAATCCTGTTAAAGAGACTTCATGTACTCGTTTTTCCGTAAAATTGATATCAAAAGCAATACCTTTTGTATTGTTTTGTAGTTCATTCTTTTTTGTTCCCCAATGCACAACAGATTCTTCACCAAAATTAGTCTGCCACATAATTTTAATAGCATTTGGTTCCGCATCTTGTAAATAGGGAGCTATTTCTATTTTTTGAGCAGACAAAAACTGAGTAACCAAGAATAGACAGCAACTTATAAGTATATTTTTTTTCATTTTATTATAAAATTAAAATAAGACCGTAGTAAAACTACGGTCTTATTATCTTAATATCCTTTTTTATTCTTTTATTTTAACCACCAAGTTAACTCTCTAATTCCGTCATTAGAACCTCCAAATTGTCTTGAAATTGCTTCCTTAACATTTTCTGAATTATCATTATATTCATCTAAAGGATAGATCCACCTTGTTGGTGGCGTATCTGAACCTAAATATGGAAATGCAGGATAACCTGTTCTTAAATGATCAAAATACATTTTCCAACCACCTTGTAAAAAGGAAGTAAAGTATTTTTGAGTGATAATTAATTCTAACTTTTCTGCATTTGAAGTAGCATTTATAAAATTCACTTTAGACCCTGAGATATATTTAACTGCTACTGCTTGTGTGTAATATGCTTCATATCCTTTTGCATATGTTCTATAAAATTCAAAATTAGCTTTAATTCCGTTTTCATAAAATACTTGTGCACTAGTAGAAGGAATCCATCCTTTTACTGCTGCTTCTGCTAAAATAAATTGAACTTCAGAAAAACTTAAAAGGTTGTGCGCTTCTGTTGTTGGGTCTTTTGTATACCTATCATTTACTTTAGAAACTTTTCCAGCAGCAGCAAGCAAGTTTACATCATTATAAGCTGCAATAGGATTTCCTCCTTCGTATGCACTAAAATCATCAGTTGCCAAACCAGCTTCTTTTGCGTTTTTTGTTTGTCCTGAAATAGCAAACAATCTAGTGTCTTCTCTTTCCTTCAACATATCTACAAATGTTGAAGCCATATATAATCCAGAACCATAACCACTAGAATTAAATTCTGTGTATCTAGAATCTACCACATCTACAAATTCTAATCTAGCACTTTCCTCTGGCGCAGAAATAATTGCTTGTGAATTGTAAATTGAAGCAAATTCATTTTTAATATTTAAAGAAGAATTTCCAACTTTTTTAGAAAGTGTTAATAAAACTTTTAGTCTAAAAGAATTTACTAATTTTTTCCACTTACTAACATCTCCCTTAAAGATAGGATCTCCTGTAATGATGTTTCCCCCATTAAGTAAAGAGTTGGCTTTGGTTAACTCATTTAAAACTCCTATAAAAACAGCTTCTTGCGTGCTATATTTTGGTTGAAATAAATCTGCTGTTTCCCCTTTTAAAGCTTCTGCATAAGGCACATCACCAAAAGTTAGGGCTAAATCGTAAAAATAATAAGCTCTAAAAAAATGACCAATACCTTTATAAGAATTATCAGAAATTCTTTCTGCTTCTTCCATCATTTTGGTTACTTGCCTTAAACTATTAAAAGCACCAAAACCTGCTCTATCCCATTTATAAAACTGAGATGAACTTTCACCATCTGTTTGCACAATCATTCTAGAAGCATACATTGCTCCGGTACCTTTTACTTGAAATGCAGATGTTGCAATATTTGTTAAAAGTAAGTCTGGGTGCGTTACTCTTACATTATTAGGATTGTCATTTATATCTAAATCTTCACAAGAAGAAAAAATAACCACCGTTATTAGAAATACTATTATTTTAAAATTTTTCATTTTTATTAAAATTTAAAAGTTAAACCTAAACCTAAATATCTTGTAGAAGGATCTTGTAAATTATCATCATCTCCAAAATCAGGATCGATAATATCGGCTTTCTTCCAAATAAATAAATTGTATCCATTTAAGCTTGCATTAATTTGTTTGAAACCTTCTGCTTTAATAACCTTATTTAAATCGTAACTTAAAGCCACGGTTCTTAGTTTAAAGTATGTTCTATCAAAAACATTTGCAAAAATCTTACTTTCTTTTGATGTTACTTGGGCTCTATAAGGGTAGTTTTGAGACCAAGATTGCCAGCTAACAGGTGTTGTATGTGCTGAATACGTTCTAGTGTCTGAAGTTATATTTCCATTTAAATCTTTTTGAACTGATCCGCCTGTAACATTTACTCCTGTTGGTGTATAAACAGTACCAATACCATTTTTATATTCCGCATCTCTATGAATTGTAGAATTTGGATGCTTACCACCCCACCACATTTTTTCTACAGTTCTAGATCTTAGTAAACCACCCCAAACTCCATCGACACCTACTTTTAAAGAGAAATCTTTATACTTAAAAGTATTTTCTAAGCCTAACCTCCAATCTGGATTCTTATTTCCTATATTTTGTTTGTATGCATTTTTAGTTGGCATACTTGTTTTGCTATCTAAAATTAATTGTCCGTCAGCAGATTTTTCCCAAACTGTTGCATAAAAAGCATCTGTTCTTTCATTTAGTTTTAAATCATTATATTTTTCTGCCCCTTCATCTAATCTTGTTACACGTTGTACTTTTTTACTCCAGTTTGTTAAAACATCCCATCTAAAATTATCATTTTTAATTGGTGTTGCTCTTACAGAAACTTCATATCCATTGGTTGTAAATTGATGTGCATTTTCTTTTCGTGATGAGAAACCAGAACCTAAAGAAATAGGTAAATTAATAATAGAGTCTTCATCTATAGCATTATAATATGCAAAATCTAAACTTATTCTATTATTTAAAAAACCAGCACTTAAACCTAATTCTACATTTGTAGTTAAAGAACCTTCTATGTCTGGGTTTACCAAACCTCCTGGGTAAGATAAAACTGGGCTTCCATTAAACATACCTGCATTGTTATAATAAGAGTTTATTTGATATGCATCTAAAGACCTTTTTACTTGTGCCCAAGAACCAAAAACTTTTAAGTAATTTATAGATTCTGGTAAATCAAACCATTCAGAAACCATTGTACTTAAAGAAACTGATGGGTAGAATAATGAATTGTTGTTTTTAGGTAATACAGAGTGCTTATCAGTTCTACCTGTAAATGTTAAGAATAATTTATTATCAAAATCTAATTCTAACATTCCGTAAACACTATTTACAGATCTTTCAGAAAAATGGGTGTTTCCTTTTATATTTCCTTTTGTATTATTTAAACTATACAATTCTGGCACTATAATACCATCTGTAGCGTTATATTCTTGTTGATATTTGTGATATTCTGAAGATGCACCTGCATTTGCACTTAAAGAAAACCTATCTGAGATATCTTTATTATACGTCATTAATAAGTTATAATCTACATCTAAAGAATTGGTGTTCCATGTTTTATAATCTCCATCTCTTGGATCTCCATAGTTTAAATATGACTTAGGGCTTTCTCTATTTTCAAATCGATCTTTCATTACTGAAGAACCCATTGCTTGCATGCTAAAATCATCTGAAATTTGATAATTTAACTTCAGTTGTCCGTTTAAAACATTAGAATCATATCTCTGATTTAATTCATGCGCAGCAAAATAAACATTGTTATACCATGCGTAATTATAGTTTGCTTGTCTGTACCCTTCTTGACCAGGAATATATCTGTGTTCATTTAATTCTTTCCCATTAACGTCATCTCCCATCCATATTAAAATAGTGTACATGTGATTTTTTGGACCATAACCATGTCTTGGATAATTTGGTGAAAACACTTTATTATAGGCTAGTTTACTGTCTAAAGTTAACTTGTCTGATAATTTAGTTGAAGAGTTAAAAGTTAAACCCCCAGATTTTATACTTGTATTTGGTACTCTACCAGTATGAGATTTATAATTACCCGAAACTCTATAAGAACCTTTCTCAGTAGAATTAGCTACAGAGAAAGAAGTGGTATTCATAACACCTGTTTTTAAGAAGTCTTTTAAATTATTATGATATTTCCAAGGAGTTGGCACTCTAGAATATCTAGATTTATCATCATATTTTGTTCCACTTACATCTCCCCACCATGGTGTAACTTCTCCATTTGTATTATCTAAAATAGGGCTATTCCACTGAGATATTTTTACACCAGGTTCAAATTTTGGTCCCCAAATCATATCTCCATCAGAAATACCACCGTCTTGTCCGTCCCAAAATTCATATTTACCGTTAGAACCGTTTCCGTATGCTGTTTGCGTTTCTGGGAAAACTGTAAAACCAGCACTAACCATTATGTTATGAGCAACTGTTATTTCTAATCCATCAGATTTTTTTCCTTTAGAAGTAGTTATTTGAATCGCTCCATTACCACCTCTATAACCGTACAGAGCAGAAGCAGAAGTCCCTTTTAATACTGTAATTTCTAAAATATCATCTGGTGAAATATCATAGAAATCTGTACTTACAGGAATACCATCTACAACAATTAATGGCGTTTTACCCCTTAAGGTAAAAGAAGGTGCTTGAAATAAACCTGTTGGATTACTTACTGTTAAACCAGATACTTTACCGGTAATTAAACCTGCAACATTGGGCGCTGTAATTTCTTTAACTGCAGCTGCATCTACTTTTTGAGTTGCATACCCAACTTTTTTTTGTGTTCTTTTAATACCTAAAGCGGTTACAATAATTTCATTCAACATATTATCTTCTGGTTGTAGAGTAATAGATATGCTTTTTCTTTTTCCTATTGTAATTTCTTGACTCACATAACCTAGGTATGCTATTTTAATGATACTTTTCTCATTCTTGTACTCTATGGTGAAGTTTCCATCAAAGTCAGACGATGTCCATTTATCTCCATTTATAATATTAACTGTTGCTCCTGGCAATGGACCTCCTGTTTCATCTAAAATTTTTCCTGATAACACTTGCTGAGAAAAAGCAATTGTACTTAAAAAAAATGACATTAAAATTAAAAAATTGTGTTTCATTCTGTAGTTATGTTTGGTTTATTATTAGGCTACAAAGCAAAAACTATTAAGTTAAACTAACGTATAGTAGAGGTTAGCTTATTACATACAATAGTCCGATTAAGCTTAAATTTTAGTTACCTAAAAGGTGTTTTTTCTACAAAAATTAACATTAATTTAAAAATAGAGGCAATAAAAAAACCTTGAGTATATACTCAAGGTTTTAATTTATAATTTTAAAGAAAAGTTTTATTTAGCTACATTCACAGCTCTAGTTTCTCTAATTACTGTTACTTTCACTTGACCAGGATATGTCATATCATTCTGTATTTTCTGAGAAATACTAAAAGATAATTCAGAGGCTTTTGCATCATTCACCTTTGTACTTTCTACCATTACACGTAACTCACGCCCTGCTTGAATTGCATACGCTTTTTGAACTCCTGTAAAACCAAAAGCAATATCTTCTAAATCTTTTAAACGCTGAATGTAAGAATCTAAAACTTGTCTTCTTGCTCCTGGTCTTGCTCCTGAAATCGCATCACAAACCTGTACAATTGGAGATATTAAACTCTTCATTTCAATTTCATCATGGTGAGCACCAATAGCATTACAAACATCTGGTTTCTCTCCATATTTTTCTGCCCATTGCATCCCTAATAAAGCATGTGGAAGTTCACTTTCTTCATTTGGTACCTTACCAATATCATGTAATAAACCTGCACGCTTAGCTACTTTAGAATTTAAGCCCATTTCTGCAGCCATAATTCCACATAAGTTAGCTACTTCTCTAGAGTGTTGTAATAAATTCTGACCATAAGAAGATCTATACTTCATTCTACCCACCGCTTTTATTAATTCAGGGTGCAATCCATGAATTCCTAAATCGATAACAGTTCTTTTACCAACCTCTATAATTTCTTGTGTAATTTGTTTTTCTGTCTTACTTACAACTTCTTCAATTCTTGCAGGATGTATTCTACCATCTGTAACTAATTTATGAAGTGATAAACGTGCAATCTCTCTTCTAATAGGATCAAAACAAGAAAGAATAATTGCATCCGGTGTATCATCTACAATAATTTCTACGCCAGTAGCAGCTTCAATAGCTCTAATGTTACGTCCTTCTCTACCAATAATCCTACCTTTAACATCATCTGATTCTAAATTAAATACAGAAACACAGTTTTCTACTGCTTGTTCTACACCTACTCTTTGAATGGTTCCTAAAACAACTTTTCTAGCTTCTTGTTCTGCTGTTAATTTTGCTTCTTCAACAGAAGTTTGAATGAAAGCCATTGCCTCGGTTTTTGCTTCGTCTTTTAAGGAAGAAACCAATTCTTTTTTAGCTTCATCTGCAGACAGACCAGAAATTTGCTCTAACATATCTACATGACGTTTATGCATTTTATCTAACTCGTCTTCCTTTTTCTCAAGAAAATCTAATTTTTGATTGAAGTCTTTGTCTTTCTGCTCTACAGAACGATTTAATTTTTTATTCTTATCTACCTCAGAAGCAACTTGAGATTCTCTATCTCTAATGCGTTTTTCAACATCAGAAATTTTCTTTTCTCTACTTAAAATCACTTTTTCGTGCTCAGATTTTAGCTCTATAAACTTCTCTTTAGCTTGTAAAATTTTATCTTTTTTTATTGCATCTGCATCAATTCTTGCTTCCTTAATAATAGAGGTCGCTTCTTTTCTTGTAGCATTTAACAATTTTTTTCCTTTAGATTTTTCAATCACTTTTGCAATGATAAAACCAATTGCAATTCCTATAATTCCCACTATAATGGGAAGTAACATTCCGTCCATAATTTAAATTTAATGTATAAAAAAAGCCTACGATAGTTTGGTTTTTTAAACTCCATTATGGTTATTTATAGGACTAACTAACTGTTCAAGGATCCACTTGATACTAAAAAATTTAGTAGCTATGGCTTGCTATAGTAGTTAAGACTCATCCTTCATAATTGAATCGTGTTGAGTTTAATAAACAATTTACTAACGTAGGCAGTGTGTTGTTAATGTATTTTAAAGAACTTATTTTAAATGAGTATTAACCAAATTAGTTAACTCCTTTAATTTATTTATAGTTTCAGCACTTTCAGAGCCCTTTTCTAATGTAGAAATTTCCAGTTTAGAAGCAAATTGTAATGCACACATTGCTAAAACATCTTGTTTATCGCTTACTGCATAATTTTGTTCATAAGTAGAAATTAATTTATTAATAGCTGTTGCCGCTTTACGCATCCCTTCTTCTTCTTTCGTGTTATTCACACTTAAAGGATAGTTTCTACCAGCTATTACTATTTTAATTTTTAATTTTTCCACAATTTAAAGAACTTTATTCTTGTAACTGAATAATACATTTATCAATTTCTCGAATTAATGTATTTATTTTGAGTTTTGTATCTCTTGTATCTGTACCACTGCCATCTATAGTTTTTGCAATTTTAAGTAAATCGTATTCTTTTTTTTGACTTGCTATTATTTGCGCTTGCTCTAATATTTTTTGTTGAAAATTAGTAGAACTTTGAAGCAGAATTTCATTTTCTTTTTTCAAAAATTCATAATTAGAAAGCAAGCTTTGTAACCTATCTTCCAGTAAATGAATTGCTTCTAAGGTAATACTCATAAAATTATTAGAATAAAACTATATTTACAAAGTTAACATTCTGTTTTAAATATTACAACATTTAATTGCTATTTTAATAATACGCTGAAAATAAACCAATTACAAAAAAATCTTTTTCACTACTTTTGTATAAAAATTATACTTCTTGAAACAACAATTTCTCATCTTATTATTGATTCCTTTTCTAAGCTTTTCTCAACAGAAATATCCAAAAGATTATTTTCAAAATCCTTTAGAAATTCCTCTAATTCTTTCAGGAACATTTGGAGAATTAAGAAGCAATCATTTTCATTCTGGTTTAGATATTAAAACACAAGGTCGTGAAGGTTTAAAAGTGGTGGCAGCAGCAGCAGGATATGTCTCTAGAATTAAAGTACAACAATACGGTTACGGAAAAGCAATTTATGTAACACATCCAAACGGGTTCACTACTGTTTATGGTCATTTGAGCAAGTTTAATGACGAAATTGAAGCATATGTAAAAACGATTCAGTACAAGAAAGAAAACTATCAAACTGGAAATTTATTTCCTAAAAAAAATAAATTTATCATAAAGAAAGGAGAAGTTATTGCTTTTTCTGGTGATACAGGTGGCTCTGGTGGGCCACATTTACATTTCGAAATAAGAAACACAAAAACAGAGCACGTTATCAATCCTATGTTTTTTGGTATTACTGTTCCAGATTCTAAAACACCAACCATAAAATCTTTACAAGTCTATCCTTTAAGTTTAGATGCAAGAATAAACCAACAATACAACAGCTTTAAAGTTTCAGTAAAAAATATTGGTAAAGGAAAATATTCTACTGAAAGAATTTCCGCAAGCGGAACTATTGGTTTTGGAATACATGTTTTTGACCAATTAGATAAAGCTTGGAACAAAAACGGAATTTACAGTCTCGAAATGTTGGTGAACGGAAAAAGACACTATTATCATGATGTAGAAACATTTTCTTTCGCAGAAAGTAAATATCTCAACCTTTTAATTGATTATGAATACTACAAAAAGTACAAAAATAGAATTCAAAAAACTTTTAAAGTTGCTAAAAATAGGCTTTCTATTTATAATGATTTAATAGATAACGGTAAAATAATTATCACAGAAGGATTAAATTATACTGTAGAAATCATTGCTAAAGATTTTGCAGGAAATACGAGTTCTGTTAAAATCCCTATTACTGGTAAAGAAAGTAATACTATCTTTAAAAAACAAAAAGATTCTACTGAGTATAAAATTATTGCAACCAATTTTCAGAAGTTTTCAGAAAAAAATATTACTGTCGCTTTTCCTAAAAACACATTTTATGAAAATATTTTTTTAGATATTAAGGTTGATAAAGGCATTGCTAAAATACATACACCTACAATTCCTTTAGATAAAAGCTACACACTAACATTTAATGTTTCTAAATATTCTGAAGCTGAAAAAGAACAGCTATATATTGCAAATATTGAGTATCCTAAATACCCAAGGTACGTTTATACCAGAAAAAAAGATAGCACATTTTATACAACAACAAAAACCTTAGGTAAATATACCTTAAAAACTGACAATCAAAAACCTAAAGCAACAATTCTCTATATAAAAAATAACCAATGGATTACCAAATCTAAAACTTTAAAGGTAAAAATATCAGATATTGGTTCTGGCATAAAAAACTGGCGAGCAACATTAGATGGTACGTGGGTTTTAATGCAATACAATCATAAAAAAAGCATACTTACTTATAATTTTAATGATAAAAGATTGGTTGGTAGCAAACATATCTTTAAAATTGTAGTCTCAGACAATGTTGGCAATACTACAGAACGTTCTATTACGTTCTTTAAAAAACAAGCTAAATAAGACATCCGTGAAAAAAATATTTCTACTTATTTTATTATTACCCTTTTCTGCTTATGCTCAGAAAACAACTATTCTAAAAGGAACTGTTAAAAACAAAAACAATACTCCTGTAGAGAATGTTTCTATAGAACTTGGCAAAACAGGAACTGTAACTGATAAAAACGGAAATTACTCTCTTAGAATTCCTTTTCAAAAGGAAATAACTATAAAATTCAGTCATATTTCTTACAAAATATTTTATCATAAAATAACAGCAAAAAGTAGAAATGCCATACGCTTCTCTCCTATTCTATCTTTAAAAACAGAAAAACTTGCTGAGGTTATTGTAAAAGACCGAAGAAAAGAGGCACAAGGAATTGTAAGTATAGATGTTGCAAAAGCGAAAACCATTATTGGCGCAAATGCTGGTGTAGAGAATATTTTAATGACGTTACCTGGGGTTAATAATAATAATGAGTTGAGTACACAATACAATGTTCGAGGTGGAAATTTTGATGAAAACTTAGTGTATGTAAACGGAATTGAAGTTTACAGACCTTTTTTAGTACGTTCTGGTCAGCAAGAAGGTTTGAGTTTTATAAACCCCAATATGGTGCAGAATATTAACTTTTCTGCTGGTGGTTTTCAAGCAAAATATGGCGATAAATTATCGTCTGTTTTAGATATTTCCTATAGAAAACCTAAAGAAACAGCAACTACTATAGAGGCAAGTTTATTGGGTGGAAGTGTCACTTTCGAAAGTCCTTTTATAGAGAACAAACTAAGCATTATCACCAGTTTAAGATATCGAGACAATAGTTTGTTTGTAAATAGCAAACAAATAGAAACCAATTTTAGACCAAAATTTACTGATTTACAATCTTTTGTAACGTATCAATTCTCAGAGAATTTTTCTTTAAATTATTTAAGTAACTTCTCTTTAAACAGTTACAACTATCAACCCATATCTCGAAGAACTCGTTTTGGTACTATTGCCAACCCTTTAGAATTAACCGTTTTTTATGATGGAAAAGAAGAAAATAATTATTTAACCCTTTTTAATGCTTTTTCTGGTGATTATAAAGTAAATGAAAATTTATCCTTTAGAGGAACAATTTCTAGTTATAATACGCAAGAAGAAGAATATTATGATATTTCAGCAGCTTATAATTTAGGAGAAGTAGATGCAAACATTGGTTCTGAAAACTTTGGTGAAGTAGACTTTTCACAAGGAATTGGTTCACAATTAAACCATGCCAGAAATGATTTAGACGCATTAATAAATAATGTACAAATTAAAGGAACCTATAAAAAAGATAGACAACAATGGGATTTTGGAATAAAATACCAAAACGAAGACATTAGAGAGCGCATTAGAGAATGGGAAATAATCGATTCTTTAGGCTTCTCTGTTCGTCCGCCAAATAGCATCGGAAAGGATCAACCTTATAAGGCTTTTGAAGGTCCAATTATACCTTTTCAAAATATTAGAGAAAACAATACAGTAACTATAAATCGTTTTTCTGGATTCGTTCAACTTAATGAACGCTTATTTATGGGAAACAACGAGGTTTGGTATAATTTCGGAATTAGAGCACAAAACTGGAGCATTAGATCTGGACGAAATTCATCTAAAAATCAAACAATTATTAGCCCTAGGGCACAATTTTCTATAAAACCAAATTGGAAAAAAGACATGTTATTTCGTTTTTCTGGAGGTTGGTATTCACAACCACCTTCTTATAGAGAGTTAAAAGACTACAATGGGAAGATAAATATTGATGTTAAAGCTCAAAAGTCTATTCATCTTGTTACTGGTATGGATTATAGTTTTGATATGTGGGAAAGACCTTTTAAACTAACTACCGAGATGTATTACAAAGATTTAAGTAATGTAAATGCCTATTCTGTAGATAATGTGAGAATTAGATATAGAGCAGATAATGTTACCACTGGGTATGCGCATGGTTTTGATCTTCGTTTAAATGGTGAGTTTGTTCCTGGAAGTGAAAGCTGGGTAAGTATAGGCTATCTAAAAACAGAAGAAAATATTGACAATAGAGGTAATATTTCGAGACCTTCAGATCAACGTGTAAAATTTGCGATTCTATTTCAAGATTACGTACCAAATTTGCCTAATTTAAAAGCATATTTAAACTTAGTGTATAATACAGGAGTTCCTGGTGGCGCACCTTCATATGCAGATGTCTATAAATTTCAAGAACGTTTAAGAGACTATAAACGTGCCGACCTTGGTGTTTCCTATGTTTTTACAGATGCCAATAAGCAATACAAAACTGGGTGGTTGTCTAAATTTAAAGAATTAACAGCTGGTCTAGAACTTTTTAATATGTTTGATATTCAGAATTCTATTACCAACACTTGGGTTAGAGATGTGTATTCTAAAAATCAATTTGGAATCCCTAATTACATGACCGGTAGAGTTTTAAACTTTAAAATAAGTATGAAGTTTTAAAATACTACTTGCCGGTTAAACTCATTGTCATTTTTTTTCCTGAATAACTCATAAGTTCTTCACCTATGTTAATTGTTCTCATTTTGTAATTTTTTCCTTTGTAAGATCTAATTTCATCTCCTTCCCATGTTCCATTATTATTCTTTGCATAGTATAGAACTTTACTGTCAAGAACGGGTCTAATATAAGAGTTTTCTCCTGGTTTTAAATTAAACCAACCCTCTGTAATCCACTCATTCTTTTGGTTTCTGTATCTCACTACAATAGTTACCGTACTAGATGTTTTATTATTAAAATATAATTTTGTTACATGAACTGTCTTCTCTAACCTTCCACTTTTATATGTTTTTTTTAACACAATATCTCCATCACTTTCATACTCATACCAAGTTCCTGTCTTTTTATCTTGAGAATAAGCACCCTTTTTATAAAGATAATGTTTACCGTTGTATGTTTTTTTATAATATTTTACATCACCTATTCTTTTATCTTGAAAATACTTTTCTAGACTTTTTAATTTACCATTATCAAAATATTCTTTCCAGGTTCCACTTTTTTTACCATAAGAATAAGTCTCAATAGCTTCCATTTTTCCGTTTTTAAAATATTCTTTCCATTCACCTGTACTAAGACCATTACTATAATAACTTTGTTCTTTCAAGCCTCCATCTTTATAATAACGTTTAAAAACCCCATCTAACTTATCATTTATATAATTTCCGACACTTACTAAATTCCCGTTTTCTGTGTAATGTCTTATTTCTCCATTAAATCCTTCAGCATTAGATTCTACTTTAGATTTTATAGTACCATCATCATAGTACTCATACTCTTCAGTTTGTCCGCTTATTTCATCATCCTTGTAAATCCCCCTAAATAACAACTTTCCTTTTTCTATATACTTAAAGGCTTTACCATTTTTCTTATCATTTATATAATTAACTTTTGCTTGTAAGCTACCATCTTCGAAGAATTCTAGCGCTTCTCCATTAAACTCTCCCAACTTATAATTTATAATAGATTTTGTACTTCCATCTTTATAATATTCAAAAACCAAACCATCTAAATCATCATCTACAAAATTACCTATGTTTTTTAATTGATCATTGTCATAATAATATTTCCATTCACCTACTTGATTTCCTGTTCTATTCTTACCTTCTGCTTTAATTTTTCCATTTTCGAAATATGCAATATAATTCCCTTCTTGTTTACCATCAACTAACTTTGAAATAGCATATAATTCCCCAGATTTATAGACTGCTTTATATTCATCCTTATTTATTTGATTCCCAAGATCATCATAAGATTTAACTAAATAATAATCAACTAAATAACTTGTAGCTTCTAACCATTTTCCTGTTTTTTTACCATTTGAATAATTTCCTTTAAAAAAAAGTACTCCAGAAGCTATATAAGCTTCCCAGTAACCTTCTTCTTTGTTGTCTTTGTAAGCACCTTTTGCTAAAACCTCTCCTGTTCTGTGATATAAAACCCAATCTCCTTGTTTTTTTTCAGCAACCATATTTCCTTCTCCAAATAATTTTCCATCTTTATAAAAGATTTTTTTTACTTGGGATGATGTCGATATTGAAATTATGAAAAATACGAATAATACTATTTTTTTAGAAATTGGAAACATAGTTTTAGTAATATGCATTTATGAATATTCAAAGTTTTATTTAGCTAACTTTTTATCCTAATTCTTTATTAATTTTTATTTTAAGCGTCCTTTATTATTAAATTTTTTGATGAAACAAACTCTATTTCATAAGGTACTAATTTTTAATTTACCTGCTTTTGTATTTAATAATTTTTCACCTACTAAATTATAAACCACTATGGTTTTTAACTGTAAGCTAAAACATTTAAACTCAAAAAAGAATTCCTAAAAAAAAAATTGTTCTCATCTGAATCTAATTTTCAAAAATAACTTTACTTACAAAGCAATAAAATACCTAGTAGGTAAAGTGAAAGATTAAATCAACTCAAAAGCCTTGGCATAAGTATACCAATCAAAAATTGATTCTAAATTTAATTTTTGTTTTACTCGTTTTCTATGAGTTGAAACTGTAGAAGTTTCAATGAAAAGTATTTTAGCAATTTCATTTGATGTTTTACCCTTAATAACTAAAATAAAAACTTCCTTTTCTTTATCTGTCAAAGAGTTAAATCTATTTTTGTTTGTAATAACAAACTGTCTGTTTTTTTCTAACTCTTTAGAAAAAGAAATTAGTTTTGGTAAATCGTCAGGAGTAATATCGAAGAAAAAAAGGAAGTCTTTTATAAAACTGATGGGTAGTTTTATAACATTCTGTAATTTATTGTCATGCGGAACAATCTTAAGTTGTGTTTTATCTAATAATTTAATAACCCCCATTATATTTAGTGTTTTTAAAGCTTTTCAAATTTAATTTGGTTAACTTAAAAAAAACCATACTTTAGTAGGGTCTTTTACAACCAATATTTGAAGTGAATCTTAAACTTTTAATCTTTTTATTTTTTTATTCAGCGCTTATTTTCTCTCAAGAAGATTCAGAGTCAGTTTACAAGGAAATAAAAATATTTTATACGGATGGTGAAGATCAATATTCAATTACAGGTATTATAAAAAAGTATCAAGAAGGTGAATTCTTTAAAGAAGAAAATCAGAAAATTTATAAAAAACTAGGTACTAAAACGTTGTGGCACCACTTCGCTTTAAAACCATCAAAAACGAGTATTGAAAGTAAATATTTCACTATTTCAAATACATATTTACCCTATGGAAAAATATATTTAAAAAAAGGAAATCAAATCGATTCTCTTTATAGTGTTTCTAACAATAAGGATTTTCCTCATGAAAATATTTTTTATAGGAATCCTGTTTGGAAAATTCCTATGGATTCAATATTACCTACAGACGTTTTTTTAAAAGTTAAAAATAGTAGTGGTAGAACTAGAGTAGCGTTCTATTTAGAAACAGAAAACGAATTTCTAAAACGTGTAGAAACAGAATATTTCTATTTTGGTTTGTTTATTTCTTTTCTTATTTCTATGACGTTGGTTTTGGTCTTTTTTGCGGTTCTTAAAAAAGAATATGCTGTTTTATTTTATGCTCTTTACATTGTTACTGTTTTATTTGAATTTCTTGCAGGTAAAGGTTTAGGTGTGCAGTATTTTTGGTCAGATAGTACTTTTATTACGAACAATATTAGAAGTTTTAGTCAGACAGTTGGTGTATTCTGCATTGGTTCTTTTTATATGCAGTTTTATAAATTAAAAGCTTCTCAAACAATCTTAAAAGGAATCTTTAAATGGGGAACATTTTTAACAATCCCTATTATTTTATTATACGTTTATAAATACTTTTTTGGTGGATTAGTTTCTTTATATCTAGTTGTTTGGACAGTTTTAAAAATAATTATTTTTATTTGGGTTTTAAATCATTTGTATTTAACCATAAAAAAACAACTTCCTATTTATTTAGTAATTGCGTTTATCTTACCAATTCTTGCAGTAATTAACGGTCAGATCATGAATCCTAATGTAGAAAATAGTTTAGCAATTAAGTTAAGCGGCCCGAATATATATTACATAATGCTGTCTTTAGAAATCTTATTATTTACAAGGTATATATTTGGTTCTGTAATAGATACACAGCGAAAGTATTTTAAACTAAAAAAAATAAGTGACGAGTTAAAATATAATTTCCAAAATAAAACACTTGAAGTTCAACAACAAGAACGCAACAAGTTAGTAAATAATGTACACGATACTTTTGGTGGTTACTTAGAGGCTTTAAAATTACGATTATTACAAAAAGCAGACAACACACCAGAAAAAATACAAGAAATTTTAGATGCTTTTTATAAAGATTATCGCTATCTATTGAACAGTTTACATGCGCCAAAAATTAATTCAGAAAATTTTATTACCAGTTTAATTGAATTTTGTGAGAAATTAGATGCACTAACAAGTCAAAAAATAAACTATAAATTTACTATTGATAATTTAGATTTACAGCAAGAAAAATGTGTTCATTTATATCGTATAATTTCAGAATTAACCACAAATGCAATTAAATATTCCGAAGCCACAGAAATAGATATTTCGATGAACCAAAACATAAAAGGGTTTGTTCTTTTAATGGTTTCAGATAATGGTATTGGTTTTAATCAAAACAAAATACAGAAGACTGGTTTTGGTTTAAATAGTGTGCAAGATAGAGTTGAACAAATAAATGGTACTTTAGAAATCACCTCGAATAAAAACGGAACTTTGTTTAAAATAGAAACTCCTATAAATGATTAAAAAGCCACTAAGAATTGTTGTTTCAGATGATAATCGTTTTTTTTGTGATGCCTTAAAAGACAGCCTAAACATTCATGAAGAATTGAATGTTATAGAAACATTTACAACATTAAAAAAACTCATAGAGTTTACGAGTTCCCATAATTTAGATGTTTTAATTTTAGATGTAAATTTTAACGGACAATGCTCTTTAGATTATATTGAAAAAATAAAGCCAGTACATAAAAACTTTAAAATTATTGCATTAACAACAATGAATAACAACTTCATAAAAGAAAAGGCAATAAATAATGGTGTAGACTTTTTTGTAGGAAAAGATGGAAACCTAGAAAGTTTTAAAGAAGTTATCCTAAATTGTTATGTTGAAGAACCAGTAAAGAACAATAAAATTTATTCAAAAATAAATATTGATAATTATACATTTACAAAACGTAAATTAGAAATTTTACAAGCTTTGTATTTTCATTCTGATAAAAATGAAAAAGAACTTTCTGCAATATTAAATATTACAGAAAGTTCTTTAAAATCTCATAAGAGAGATTTATTTGAAATTACACACACTAAAAGTACTCCAGAACTCATAAAATTCGGAATTCAAAAAGGTTTAATTGTAGCTTAATCTAATATCTGAGCTGCGTGTGCTTTCGTTTTTACTTTAGAAATTACCTCTTCAATAATTCCTTTTTCATCAATTACAAAAGTAGTTCTGTGAATACCATCATACTCTTTTCCCATAAACTTCTTTGGCCCCCAAACATTAAAAGCTTCTATTACAGCTTTGTCTTCGTCTGCTAAAAGCGGAAAAGGTAATTCGTGTTTATTAATCCAGTTTTGTTGTCTTTTAGCAGAATCTGCACTTACTCCTAAAACGTCATATCCTTTTTCTAAAAAAGATTGATAATTGTCACGTAAATCACATGCTTCATTTGTGCAACCAGGCGTACTTGCTTTTGGATAGAAGAATAAAACTAATTTCTTACCAGAATAATCGCCTAATTTAACTGTATTTCCTGCATTGTCTTTTGCCTCAAATTGCGGAGCTTTATCTCCTATTTTTAATGATGTCATGACTATTCGTTTAAAAGTTTATAAAACGGAAAGTTAAAAAAGTTAAAATGATACTAAAAACTTTTTAGTAAATAATGTGTAAAACTATAGAAACTTTTAACTTTACAACTTTATAACTCATTCATATGAACAAACAAGAAAAAGTGCAATTTGTAATAGATACACTTGAAGAAAAATATCCAGAAATTCCTATTCCATTAGATCATAAAGATCCTTATACCTTGTTAATTGCTGTTTTATTATCTGCGCAATGTACAGATGTTCGTGTAAATAAAATTACACCTCTTTTGTTCGCTAAAGCAGATAATCCTTTTGATATGATTAAAATGTCTGTGGAAGAAATTAAGGCCATAATTCGTCCTTGCGGTTTATCTCCAATGAAATCGAAAGGTATTTACGGTTTGTCTAAAATTCTGATTGAAAAATATAACGGAGAAGTACCACAAAGTTTTGAAGGGCTAGAAGAACTGCCTGCTGTTGGCCATAAAACAGCCGGTGTAGTTATGAGTCAGGCTTTTGGTGTACCAGCTTTCCCTATAGACACTCATATATTACGTTTAATGTATCGTTGGAATTTATCGAACGGAAAAAGCGTTGTGCAAACCGAAAAAGATGCTAAAAGATTGTTCCCAAAAGAATTATGGAACGATTTACACTTACAAATTATTTGGTACGGTAGAGAATATTCACCTGCAAGAGGTTGGAATTTAGAAAATGACCTTATTACCAAAACAATTGGTAGAAAAACGGTTTTAGATGACTATTATAAAACAAAAAAAACACCTTAGTAAGGTGTTTTTTTTGTTTGTAAAAGATAATTTTCTAACTAGGAATTGCCTTCCCAATTAAAGTTTCGCCTTTTATTATTTCAAAAGTATTATTAATTGCTGCGGAATCATGTAAAGCATGTACTAAAGTTTGTGCAACGTCATCTCTACTAATTTCGCCAGATTTATTTAATTTACTGCTCAATTCAATTTTACCATTTCCTTTCTCGTCTGTTAAAGCACCTGGTCTTACAATAGAATATGTTAGGCTACTTGCTTTTAAATAGATATCTGCATTTTGCTTTGCCTTTAAATAATCTTTAAGTTCTTCTAAACTTTCTGGGTTATCTGCTCCCATAGAACTTAGCATTACAAATTTTCTAACGTTCGATTTTCTCCCAGCATCTATCAACTTTTTTGCTCCTTCTTGATCTACTGCTTCCACATTTTTTCCACCAGAACCTGCAGCAAATATTATTTTATCGATGTTTTCTGTTGTATGTGAAACATCTTTTTCTAAATCGGCTAAAACAGTTGTTATGTTTTTATCTTCAAATTGCTTTTTCTGACTTTCTTTACGAACCATAGCAACCGGGTTAAAATATTGTGATGTTGCTAATAAATCTACGATCTTTTTTCCTGTGGTACCATTTGCACCTGCTACTAATATATTTTCCATGACTGCAAGGTCTAAAGAAAAGCAATTATTTTTTACCTCATATAAAATAAAAAATGATGCATATAAAAAAAAGCTTCAACATTTGTTGAAGCTTTTTCCTCTCTTAATTCAAATTCAATTCAATGAAATCATTTGATTTGGTTTTTACAAAAGTTAACGATTTGGAAAAATTAATCAAAAATTGAACTGTTTCATGTGTAGGTTGCATCTGCATATCAGAAGGCTTTTTAGAGTAAAGTTGCATCATATATATTATTTTTCTGTTATTTTATATATAGATAACGCTACCTTTTTTACTTTATTATGTTGTTCTTCAATAAATTAAAAAAAAAAAAACGAATTGCTTAATGCAATTCGTTTATAAATTTAATTAAATGTTTATTATTAAAATCCACTTCCTACAGGTTCTGGTGTAGATGGAGAACTTGCTTGCGCTTTCTGTGGGTTTAAAATAAGATACGTACCTAATGCAGTTAAAGCCGCATATTTACCATAATTTCCTATTTTTTTAAGTGCATCTTTTCTTGTGATATCCTCTTGTTTATCTTCTATACTTTTCTTCATTTCTGTCTGAGATATGTATTATTTTATAATAATTTTTTTTGTGATTTCATTTTGCGTTTTAGATTTTAGTTTTACTATGTAAAATCCTTTTGCGAATCCATTTAGATCTATTCCTACTTTTGTGTCTTGTAAATTTTTAGTGAATACTTGTTTTCCTAGAAGGTTATATATTTCTAATCTTGTATTCTTAGAATTTAAGCCATTCACTTTTAAAATATTTTCTGCAGCAACAAATACAGTTGTATTTAAGAGGTTATCATTTACAATGCCTAAAGACTTCGTTAAATCTTTAGTTGTAGTATGTAGATAAAAACGCTCTTTTTTATCACTAGTTGTAACTTCTGTAGTATAGCCTTTTGAAGCAGTATCTAATCGATAAAATTTATGTTCCTTTTTATCCTCTAAAAACACTTTGTAATCTGCTGGTAATTGAGAAATAGTTGCTTTTAAAGTAACCTCAACCGTATTTTTAACTTCTAAACCAATAGGAATTACCATCTCTTCATAATTTGACGTAGGTAGTACTTGTAAAGCCAAATCGATATCTAAGTCTGAGGTATCTTCTACTAATTTAGTAAACAATCTAATAGCACTTTTACTTGTTAATCCTCCAGAGAATTGACCCGCATCATAACCTTCATCTAAACCTTTGGTTGAATTTTCAAGGTACTTAATTTGACTCTTTTTAACAACATCGTCTTTTCTTGCTTCTAATTCTATCACAAAAGAACTCGAAGAAGATTTAAAGAAAACCGCCGTTTCATGACTACGCATTGTTGGATCTATTTTAAATATATCTCCATTATTTTTTGCGTTTATAAAAAATCCTTGACCAGGAGACACAAAGGTTGTAGTTGTATTTGCTTGATTTACTACTGTATAATCTTCGGTAGCATTGTTCCATAAATACAAAGATTTAAATCCTGGTTGAAAAACAGCGTCATTGTTATCTAACATATTATTGGTTGCATTACCCGAAACATTTATAGGTAAAAATGCTAAATAAGGATTTCCTACTAAATTCCAACCAGTGGTATTTTTAGAAAGCACTTTATGAACAGGACTCGCAGTAGCAGATCCTTCTAATTGCAACTCACTTGTATCACTTAATAAAACACTGTATGCATCACCAAAATTAAAATCCCCAGAACTAGTTGTTCCATCTTGATAATAAGTCCAATCAGTATTTCCATCATTGTAAAAGCCAATTCCTCTATTATTACCTTGACCAGATTCCAATGCATTATTACTAGCAAAAATATCTTTATTTTGGGTTAAGGGTGCTGCGACAACATGCCATTTTTTATCTCCAAGAACGTCTCGTTTAAATGCTATTTTTCCAATAGGGTCTGTTTGTGTAATTAAAGTACTACTACTTGTGCTGCTAGAGTTAAATTCTAAAACACCTTCAATAGTTATGCTACCTGCAACAGCACTAGTTACATCATTTATAATTACAGTTTTGCCTGCAGGAATAGTAACTCTACTTGTTTTAGTTGGTACGGTACCATCTCCCCAAATTGTAGGATCATTCCAAGCAAGTGTTGTTCCTGTACCAGTAACTTCTGTATTTGTTAAATAAGAGAAAATTCTTGGTTGACCTGCTTTACTTTCATCTTTATAAATTACATAAGGAATGTTATTATTATCTAAAGTAATATTTAAATTATTTGCCCCACCAAAAGTAAAGTTTGAAATACCTAACAAATTCCATGTTGAGTTTGCAGCATCAAATTTTCTTACAGATGTTTCATTATTATTCTCTTTATAAACAACATAAGGTATATCTGCAGTATCTAAATCAAAACTTAGTCCCTTTATATTTATTGGTAAATCCACAACATTAATATCATCCCAACCATCACTTGTAGCATTTATTTTTTTAATGACCACTTTGTTATCTTCTAAATAAGAAATATAGGGTACATTATTACTATCTAATTTCATAGTAACTGGGTTTTCAGAAGGATCAAAACTACTTATTCGTAAAGCAGTACCTAAAATTTCTAATGATACTCCATTAAACTTAAATAAAGAATATTCTTCATCTTCATAGGACCAAGTTCCAACATAAAGGCTATCATTACTATCATTTAAAATAGTAACTACAGGAGATGTAAGCGTATTGTCTAAAGTTGTCCAAATAGTACCATTATACTTTTGTATGTTAGTAGAAATAATAGGAGGGCCAGAACTGAAATCATAGGTTGTACTAGCAAAATAAATATTATTATTGTTGTCAACAGAAAACATTCCATTACCACCACTACCTACTTCTTCTGTTGGTGTAGCTGCAACCCAGTTTGTTCCATCAAATTTCAATAATTTAAATACAGGAAAATCACTTGGAGGACCTTGATTGTTAAAATCTGGTGCATTTTCTAAATAATTAAAAAAGACATAAGGTACATTATTCCGATCTACAAAAACACCTGATTCTTCTTCAAGGAACCTTGCAAATCCAGTTGTTTCAAAATTTGGTATGCCTACAGAAATCCATTCTGTACCATCAAATTTTGCTACTGTAATTTTATTGTTATCTAAATAACTTATATAAGGCACACCGTTTGGGCTTATAGCTGAGTTTAGAACTTCTACTTCATTGCTAAAGGAAAAATCTGTAGAAGTATCTGCACTAACATTGGTCCAATTCGCATAAGGAGTTTTACTAAACTTATAAACTGAAGTTTTGCCTTTATTAAATTCGCTATCTTGATACGCGATAAAAAGATTGCCATTACTGTCTACCGCTATTTGTTGCCCGTACGCAAAATCATTAACAGCGTTCGGTAATGTTGGATTGATAAAACTCCAACTCGGGTTTGTAGGATCATTATAAACTATATTTGTTTTACTATTCCCGTTGTCTCTATAGACTTCATAAAGCACATTGTCATTTCCTATAACTAAATCTATTTGATCAACATTCTCTCCATAATTACTTCCGTAATAAGACCAAGCTGTTCCATCATGCGACAACACAACATTTTCTCCACCAAGGCCACCACCTTCACTTAAAGCTAAAAAAAGTTTATTATCACTATCTATAGCCAGACTTAAATTTGCTGTATAGGTTTTAAGTGACGCATACTCTAAATTTGCTGTTTTTACAAACTCCCAAGAAGTACCGTTAAAACGAGAAACATAAGCTCTCCTCGAATAATCTGTTCCTGTCATTTGATATGCAACATAGACTACATTGTTACTATCAATGGCTAAACTATTAAAAGCTGTGTTACCAGCAGTAAAACCGATATTTCCAACTGTAATCCATGTAGAAGTTATATCGTCAAACTTCTTTACAGTCGTTTTACTAGAATTAGCGCCATCTGAATAAGCAACATAAGGAATACCTAAATTATCTATTGCTAAATCAAGTGATTTTGCACTATTAGATGTAAAATCTGCAGCACCAACAGTAACCCAAGTAGATTCAACTAATTTTACGACAGTAGCTTTAGTAACACCATCTTTATAAGCTAAATAAGGTACATTATTATAAATTGCTAAACTTAAATCTGATGCATAACCAGAAGAAAACTTGGCATTTCCTGCAATTTCCCAATTTCCAGATAAAGCATCTCTTTTCTTTACTGTTATTTTACCTCCATTGTCATTAATGTTATCTGTAGTGTAAGCAAGATAAACATTACCGTTTCCATCAACTTCTAGTTGTTGATTTTGTTGATCACCTTCGTAATCTTCCCCAACAATTTCCCATTGAGCATTACTACTTTGTATTTGAAATAAACACATACATAAGCAGATAAAAAATAATTTTTTCCTCATTTTTATTTGTTTTAAATTAACTGTTGTATCAAAACTAAAAAAGAAATAAATGGTTACAAAAAATATGTCGTGAATTGCCAAGTTTTTGTCGTGAATGAACTTTTTGTCTAAAATTAAATAATTATTATTGCCATATTAACAAATTCATAAACATAAAAAAACCTTCGTAGTTAAGTTACGAAGGTTTTAAAATAAAAATAATTATGTCTATTGCTAATTCACTAAAATAATGTTATGCTTTTCTATTAATTTACGCATATTTATTAATGCATAACGCATTCTACCCAAGGCGGTATTAATACTAACACCTGTATTTTCGCTAATCTCCTTAAAACTCATGTCTTTATACATTCGCATAACCAACACTTCTTTTTGTTCTTCTGGAAGTTCATTTATAAGCTCTCTAACATCATCATAAATCTGTTCTTGTATTAATTGTTTTTCGGCATTTAGGCTTCCGTCATGTAATACCGAAAAAATATCAAACTCGTCTGTGTTTTTAAAAGAAGGCATTCTATTATTCTTTCTAAAATAATCAATCACTAAATTATGCGCAATACGCATTACCCAAGGTAAAAACTTACCTTCTTCGTTGTAATTTCCTTTTTTTAAAGTTCTAATTACTTTTATAAAGGTATCCTGAAAAATATCTTCTGTTAAGTCTTTGTCTTGCACTTTACTGTAAATAAAGCTAAATAAACGTTGTTGGTGTTTATTAATTAATATAGATAAAGAAGCTTCTTTACCATTTATATAATCGCTAACTAAAACGCTATCTGAAATCGAATTTTTACGTATCATAACTACTTTTAGAAGAGCGAAAGGGCTTTTCCAATATTATTAAAGATTAATAATTTTTAAAGTAATTTTATGCTATATACGTCTAATTTAGTGTAGTTTATAAGTTACAAATATGCTTATTTTTTCTTAATACAACAAACTTTTTGTAAAAAAGATTTTACGCAGTATAAAATGAGTTTATTTTTTGGTAAATTTATAGCTTATATTTTTTGATACATGAAGAAAGATCTTTCAACAGTAAATCCTAAAGAAAACATCATTATAAAAGGAGCAAAACTCCATAATTTAAAGAATATTGATGTTGTAATTCCTAGAAATAAATTAGTAGTAATTACAGGACTTTCTGGTTCTGGTAAATCTTCTTTGGCCTTCGATACACTATATGCAGAAGGGCAAAGGCGTTATGTAGAAAGTTTAAGTTCGTATGCAAGACAGTTCTTAGGAAAGCTACACAAACCAAAAGTAGATTATATAAAAGGGATTGCTCCTGCAATTGCAATTGAGCAAAAAGTAAACTCTACAAATCCGCGTTCTACGGTTGGTACTTCGACAGAAATTTACGATTATATAAAATTATTATTTGCAAGAATTGGTAAAACCTACTCGCCTATTTCTGGTGATGAAGTTAAAAAAGATACCGTTTCTGATGTTGTGAAGTTTATAAAAAAATTTAACGATAAAACAAAACTCTTACTACTTGCACCTGTTATTATTGATGAAAATCGCGATTTAAAAACTGTTTTACAAGTTTTAGAGCAACAAGGCTATGCACGTTTAAAATGGAATGATACCGTTTATAAAATTTCAGATTTCCCTCAGGAAGAATTTAAAGAAGAACCTTTGCTTTTGGTAGTTGATAGAGTTGTTACTAAAGACGATGAAGATTTTTACAACCGTTTAGCAGATGCTATTCAAACCGCTTTTTTTGAAGGAAAAGGAATTTGCTTTATCGAAAACTTAGCAGATAATAAAGTTACTGAGTTTAGTAATAAATTTGCTTTAGACGGACTTACATTTTTAGAACCAAACACACATTTATTCAGTTTTAATAATCCCTATGGTGCTTGCCCAACTTGCGAAGGTTACGGAAATGTAATTGGTATTGATGAAGATTTAGTGATTCCAAATACAGGTTTATCTATTATGGAAGACGCTATTTTCCCTTTTAAAACACCTTCTTATATTCATTATAAAGAAGATTTAATAGCTGTTGCGTATCAATTTGATATTCCAATTCATAAACCTTGGTTTCAATTATCAGAAGTACAAAAAGAATTGGTTTGGGAAGGAAATAAATCTTTTCATGGTATTCATCACTTCTTTTCAGTTTTAGAAGAAAAAAGTTATAAAATACAGAATAGAGTGATGCTTTCTCGCTATCGAGGAAAAACAAAATGTACGACCTGTCATGGAAAACGTCTAAGAGATGAAACCAACTATGTAAAAATAAATGAGAAGAACATTTCTGATTTAGTAGCACTTCCTTTAGATGAATTGGCAGTATTTTTCAATAACCTAAAGTTAGACAAATACGAAGAAAAAATAGGAAAACGTTTGTTGACAGAAATCAATAATAGATTGCAATTCTTAACAGATGTTGGTTTAAATTATTTAACCATCAACAGAACCTCCAACACACTTTCTGGTGGTGAAAGTCAGCGTATAAATTTAGCCACTTCTTTAGGGAGTTCTTTGGTCGGTTCTATGTATATTTTAGATGAACCAAGTATTGGTTTACACCCAAAAGATACCGAAAGATTGATTGGTGTTTTAAAAGACTTACGTGATCTAGGAAACACCGTAATTGTGGTAGAACATGATGAGGATATCATGAGAGAAGCAGATTATATTGTAGATATTGGTCCAGAAGCAGGTACTTTTGGCGGACATGTAGTTGCGGAAGGAAATTTTAAAGAAATTTTAAAATCAGATTCTTTAACGGCTAAGTATCTAAACGAAGATTTAAAGATTGAAGTTCCTAAAAAACGAAGAACATCTGTAAATAAAATAGAAATTATTGGTGCAAGAGAACATAATTTACAAAATATAGATGTTACGTTTCTATTAAACTGCTTGTCTGTAATTACCGGAGTTTCTGGTTCTGGAAAAAGTACATTGGTCAAGAAAATACTCTATCCAACAATGCAAAAAAAGCTAGTTGGTTATGGAGAGAAAATTGGACAACACACCGCAGTAAAAGGAAATTTCGAGACTATAAAACATGTAGAATTTATAGATCAAAATCCTATAGGGCGTTCATCTCGCTCTAACCCTGTAACATATATTAAAGCGTATGATGATATTCGTGCGTTGTATTCGAATCAGAAATTATCTGGCATTAGAAACTACAAACCAAAACATTTTTCTTTTAATGTAGAAGGGGGTCGTTGTGAAGTGTGTAAAGGTGAGGGTGAAGTAACCATCGAGATGCAATTTATGGCAGATGTGCATTTAGAATGTGATGTTTGTAACGGAAAGCGTTTCAAAAAAGAAGTTTTAGAAGTAAAGTTTGATGGAAAATCTATTGATGATATTTTAAACTTAACCATTGACGATGCAGTTGCATTTTTCTCAGAAAATTTGGTGACAAAAATCGCAAATAAACTAAAACCTTTGCAAGATGTTGGTTTGGGGTATGTGCAATTAGGGCAATCTTCTTCTACCCTTTCTGGTGGTGAAGCACAGCGTATAAAATTAGCGTCATTTTTAGTCAAAGGAAATACAAAAGACAAAGCGTTGTTTATTTTTGATGAACCTACAACAGGTTTGCATTTTCACGATATCAAAAAATTATTAGCTAGTTTTAATGCGTTAATAGATCGCGGACATTCTATTGTTGTCATCGAACATAATATAGAATTGATTAAATGTGCAGATTATATAATTGATTTAGGCTTAGAAGGTGGAAAAAATGGTGGAAACCTAATTTTTCAAGGAACGCCAGAAGAGTTAGCCAAAAATAAGGAATCTTATACGGCTAAATATTTAGCGGAAAAATTGTAGTTTAATGATGCCTCGTTGGGCACAGTCGAGAGGTTAAACTTAGGTCTCGACTATATTCAACCAGATAATTATATCTAGATCTATAATAAATAAACTAAAAAAGCCATTTAAACTTTCGCTCAAATGACTCTTCCAACTTATAATTCTAATTTAAAGAATCACTTAAAGTTTTAATTATTGTAATAAACTGTATACAAATTTAGGATATCCTCGCTCTCCTGCTTCATTTGTGAAAGCTAAAAACTGTAGTTTATATAAATTACCATCTGTATCATTTACAACGTAAAATACATTTTCTTTTAAGGATGGTAAACTTCCTGGTCCACCTCCATTTCTCCAACTACTTCCTATGCTACGTTGGTCATTTGTAAAGTTTGAATTATCTACATCTGTTAAAGAAAAGCTGTTATAAGTAAAAGAAGTTGCCTCTATGTCAATCATATAAACTTTAGCTTCTGATTTTGTATTATTTGTAACAAAATCTGAATATCCATAAGAACCATAGCCCTTAATTTCATTTGTAAAAACAGTGAAATTCAAATCCCAATTTGCCTTTTTTGGAGCAACCATAATTTCACTTTCTGTAGTAAAACTGAAATAAGTAAAAGTATGCGTTTCACTTTTAGAAATAGTTACTTCTTTATGAGTCGTAGCATCTAAATCTGCGTATTGTAAAACATAATTATTTCCATTTTTTAAAATTCTTATTTTTTTCCACCCTCTAGCATCATCAGAAATATCTACACTTCCTGTAGCAGGAGTTTCAGTACCAATTTCTTCTCCTAAATTTAATAGATACACATTATTATTTGTATTTGAAGTAGAAATTTCTGCTATAGCTGTGTTTGTTACTGTTCCGTCTGGAGTATCTACATAAGCCGTATTTTCAGCATCAAAAGTACCAACAGCTACTTTAGGCTGTAGTTCTTGTACCTCCGCAGAACTAGCATTAACAGCATCTATATCTGTTGATTTTAATTTTGCTACTGCCATATAAATAGCTCCATTTAATACTACTCTAAATTCTGAACCACCATAAAAACCTAAATCCCAAGAATCTCTTCGCACTGGTGTAGAAGTATTTGTACTTAAATCTATATAAACTTGGTTTGGTTCATTTGGTCCACCAACTTCTGGTGAAACTGCTGCGCCATCAATCACTACAATTATTGGTGCTATTGGCGTATCTTCTGAATTACAACTTGTAAAAGAAAATACAGCTGCACATAAAATAAAAGTTAAAAATTTGTTTGTCATGATTTTAATATTTGATAATTAGTTATTTAAAAATTAAGGTTATACAATAGTTTTAAGTAATAAGAGCGCCCGTAACCCAATAAGAGAGTGCTATTATTAGATGAATGAGTTCCTGATGTATTTGCGTTACTTACATTTACATTCGTAACATCAAATAAGTTTCTTCCACCCAAAGTGGCTTGAATTTTACCTTTAAAGAATGATTTTTTTAGGGAAGCATCTAACCAATTATAGGCGCTTGTAGTTGATTTAGAAAACATCGAGTGTCCATCTGTATCTACACCTGATGCAATGTAATTTTGCTGATTTCCATTGTGTTTAAACAAAATAGTAACTGCAGTGTTCCATTTTTTTATGTTATAATTTGCACTTGTATTTAATTGAAATGAATACAAAAAGTCGTTTTCTGCATTTACCTCATTGTTTGCTATCCTAGAAATACCTTGCAATGTGGCACCTAAATTAAAGGTCCAATTGTCTTTTTTTATACTGTTTTCAGAAGAAATTCCCCATAATTTATAGGCATCGATATTAATGTATTGATATTGTAACGGAGTAGGATTTACAATGGCTAAATCTATTTTATCGGAGACGTCTAGATAACTGATTTTTAAAGTGTTTAATAATGAAAATTCGTTGATGTAACTGTATTTTTTTAGGTTGATGAATGCTGTAATTCCGTTTTCTGGATTTAAATTTGCATTTCCTCTAACATCGTGATTAGAATCTACGAAGTAATAATACAGTTCTTCAAAATTGGGAGTTCTGTATGAAGTCCCAATATTTCCTCGCAATTCAAAACCCTTTTTCATTAAGTAACGCGCACTAACAGATGCTAATATTTTAGATTTGAATAAAGAGTTGTATTCATATCGTATTCCGGGTCTTACTAAAAAAGCTTCTGAAAACTTGAGTTCAGAGGAACCATAAATAGCATAGTTCTGTTGTGATTGTGTTTTATCTTGTTGTGTAACATCTCCAGAAGCTTGCGTATCAAAACCACTTATAAACCTTGTTTCATAGCCTAATTCAAAGTTAAAAAAATCACTTTTTACAAGATTATTTACACTTCCTTTAGAAAAGAAAACTTTACTAGATTGATACACTTCATCTGTTTCATTACTTCTTTCTTTACTTAAAATGTAGTAATTGTATTCATTTAAATATCTTTTTTGTTCTTGATAAGAAAGGGCTACATTGTAATTAGCACCAGAATTTAAACTTCCTATAAGGTTTACATTATTTACAAACCGATGCGTTCTAAAATTCTTATCTGTTGCAGACGGATTACTCGTTTGTGCATCTGTATCTATATTAGCTCTCACAGTAGCATCATAGTAATTGATAAGTTCATTAAAGTATTCTAACTTATAAAATAGTTGAAATTTTTCTTTTTTATAATGTACAAAAGCATTGGTATTTAATTGCTCTTTTGGCAACCAATCATACCCTCTTAAACCATCATTTTTATAATAGCTTCCACCTTGTTTTCCATTATAAAAACCTGCAAATTGATTGCGGTTTACGCCAACTCTAGCAAACCAATTTTTAGTAATATTATTAGCAACACTTAACGCTTGTATGTGTCTACCTTCATCAAACCAAGCATATTCATTACTAACTGTTTCTTCTTGTAAAGATGCTTTTATATTCCACTTATTATCTATCGATTTTTTTGTGATAATATTTATAACCCCAGATACTGCATTTGCACCATACGCTACTCCCATTGCTCCTTCTACAATTTCTATACGCTCTACATCATCTAAATTAATTTGAGTTAAATCGATGTTATTTCCAAGTCCGTTATCACTTACTAAAGGAATATTATCTATCAAAATATTAAAATATTGAGCATCTAATCCGAAGAAAGAAATAGTCGATTTTCCTGTTTGAGAACTGGGTACAATTGTTAGGTTTAAATTAAAATTTAATAAATCTGCTAAATTGTTGGCCGCTTGCCTTTCTATCTGAGCTCTTTTAATAACTGTTACGTTATGAACTGATTTTTTTATGGACTGCGGATTGTATTGTCCAGTAATTACAATTTCATCTAAAGTGGTAATTTTTGTGGAATCCTTTTTTCTCTCTTGACCGAAAGTAGCAAAAGAAAATAGTATTAATGCAATTGTAATTTCTTTATTTAGAAACATTCTTAATAATTTTCGACAAATATATGTTGTTATTTTAATTCAATCTAAATAAATTTTATATTTTTGTCAAAAATTATTTCAAACCATAAATAACATAAAATGAATAAATTATTTTTTAACAGCTTAATATTGCTATTAGCTATATCAGTAAATGCTCAAAGTAAAAAAACTAAAGACCAAAATGCCATCAAGGAAATGTGTGGTTGTTTTGAAGTGACTTTTAATTTTGCTGAAACTTTTAATTACAGTAAAGATTCTACTTACAAGGCTTCTAAAACTAAGATTGATAAAGGTTTAGAATGGGCTGGTTTGGTAGAAGATGAAAATAATAAAATTTCTATTCAGCATATATTACAAGTTGGTAATCCTGCAGACCCAATGATTATAAAGCATTGGAGACAAGATTGGATGTATCAAAACACTGATTTTTATACTTTTAATGGTGATAATAATTGGACATTCAACAGAAAGGATAAGAAAAGTGTTAAGAAACAATGGACTCAAAAAGTATATCAAGTAGATGACAGTCCGCGTTACGAAGGTTCTGGAACTTGGGTGCACGTAGATGGAAAAAGCTATTGGGAAAACGAAACGACTGCTCCTTTACCAAGAAGAGAATATACAAAAAGAAGCGATTACAATATTACTTTGAGAGGAAACAGACATGAAATTACTAATTATGGTTGGGTTCATGACCAAGATAATAGCAAAGTGCAACGTAAACCAGGTAAAGAAGATTTAATAATAGCAAAAGAGAAAGGATACAATACCTATGTTAAAGTTGATGATAATAGATGCAAGGCTTCAAAAGACTGGTGGGTTGCAAATAATAATAAATGGCAAATAGTTAGAAATAAATGGGACGAAGTATACGGTAGAAACACAAATTTATCTTTAAACACTAAGGTAAACAACAAACCTTTATACAAACACTTATTTACGGATACTGTTATTGAAGAGAAAGAATTAAACGATATTATTGAATCATTTGTAAAAAAATAAAAAAATGAATACATTAAAACAACTAGTAGTAGTTATTACTATAATTTCTAGTATTTCTATTTCAGCTCAAAAAAAGAATATTTTTTTGGATGCTAAATTTTGGAAAACGAACCCCAGTATAGAAACTATAGATCAAAAAATTAATGAAGGAAATGATGTTTCTGCCTTAAGTAACAATGCTTTTGATGCTGTAGTTTATGCTATTTTGAACAAGACAGATAATAAAACCATAAAATATCTTTTATCTAAAGAAGGAAATGGCGTTAATAAAAAAACGCATGATGGGCGAACTTACATTTTCTGGGCCGCATACAAAGACAACATAGAAATAATGAAACATGTTTTTTCTAAAGGTGCGAAAACAACTGTAATTGATACACATGGAAATACATTTTTAAACTTTGCTGCTTCAGCAGGTCAATTAAATTTAGAACTCTATAAATATAGTTTTGAAATTGGTGCAGATATTACCAAAGAGAAAAATCATGATGGAGCAAATGCTTTATTGTTGGTTGCTTCACATTTAGAAGATTTTAAACTCATAAAGTATTTAATTACGAAAGGTGCTTCTTTAAATGATAAGGATACCAACGGAAATGGGCTTTTCGAATATGCTGCAAAAGGAGGGAACACAAAATTCTTAAAAACTCTTTTAGAAAAAGGAGTTAATAAAGGAGACAATGCAATGCTATTTGCAAGTCAGGGTTCTAGAAACAATAAAAACACACTTGAAACATATCAATTTTTAGAGAAAAATGGTGTAAACCCTAATGTAGTTGACCATAAAAACAGGAATCCGCTTCATTTTATTGCAAGAAGTAGTAAAGATATTTCTGTTTTTAAATACTTTATTGAAAAAGATGTAGCTGTTAATTTACAAGATGAAGATGGAAATTCTCCATTTATGAATGCTGCAAATAACAATTCTTTAGAAGTTGTTCAATTTTTATCTAAAAATGTAAAAAACATTAATCTAAAAAATAATGATGGGCTTTCTGCTTTAGCTATGGCTGTAAACAGGAATTCGATTGATGTTGTTCAGTTTTTATTAGAAAAAAATGCTGATATTAATACAGTAGATAAAGATGGTAATACGCTTTCATATTATTTAATAAACAGTTTTAGAGCGAGTAAACCAGCAATTTTTGAATCAAAATTAAACGTTTTAGAGAAAAATGGATTGGTTATTAATCAGCTTCAAAATTCTGAAAACACATTATTACATATTGCTGCTGAAAGAAATAATTTACCCTTATTAAAAAGGTTAGCAGCTTTTAAAATTGATGTAAATGCTATAAATAAAGAAGATTTATCTGCTTTACAAATAGCAGTTATGAAAGCTAAAGACAACAAGATTATTAAATATTTGTTAAGTATTCGAGCAGATAAAAATGTAAAAACAACATTTGGCGAATCTATTTATGATTTAGCTTCAGAAAATGAATTGTTAAGAAAACACAACATTAACTTTTTAAAATAAAATTCGAACATGAAAACTAAAAAACTCTTACTTATAATTCCTGCTTTCTTATTGGTGATAACTGCTTTATTCAGTTTTAAAAAATATAGCGAAAGTTCTCCTTATAAATGTATGATTCAGATGAAGAATTACACCGGAGAAGGTGCCTATATTGTAATTTCTTTATTAAACCCAAAAGGCGAATATGAAGAAACCTTGTATGTGCAAGGAGATGATAACGAATGGTATTTTGATATTACAGAATGGTGGAATTTTCAAGGTAAAAAAAGAGCAGATATCGATGCTATTACGGGAGCAACAATTAGTGGTGGCCAACGCACAATTAGTGTTATTAGAATTGACGATGATAAATTAGATAAAGGGTATAAAATTCGTTTTGAAACAGCGGTAGAAGATCAAAAATATCATAAAGATGATGTCGAATTTGATTTGACAGCAGAAAATTTAAAATCTAAAATTGAAGGAAAAGGGTTTATCCGATACATAAGGATGATGCCAAATAAAAAATAATATAATGACAATTTCTATTTGGAGATATAGCCACTTAACCCTGGCTATATCTTCTTCCTTATTTATTCTAATTGCCGCAATAACAGGCATCGTTTTAGCTTTTGAACCTATTTCAGATAAGTTACATTCTTTTGATACGATAAATCTAAATGATGTTTCTATTTCTGAAACAGTTACTGTGTTACAACAAAAATATGATGAAGTACTAACAATCGAAATAGATGAAAATGATTTTGTTTCAGCAGATGTTATTACTCTAGAGGGAGAAAGTCAAACTTTTTACATCAACCCAAAAACAGGAGACAAAATTGGAGAGATCATAGAAAAGAAGCCAATTTTCGAATTTGCCACAAACTTGCATCGATCTTTATTTTTAAAATCTACAGGAAGGTTTATTATTGGTTTTGTTTCCTTATTATTACTCTTAATAGCTGTTACTGGCGTACTTTTAATAGCAAAAAGACAAGGTGGGTTTTCTAAGTTCTTCTCTAAAATTGTGAAAGAAGATTTTAATCAATATTATCATATCATTATTGGTAGATATGCGTTAATTCCAATTATAATTATTACCATAACAGGCGTTTATTTGTCTTTAGAAAAGTTCTCTTTATTACCAAAAGAGACTGCAACTCACCAAAATATTGAACAAAAAAATGTAATCTCAAAAATTAATGTAGCAGATTTTAAAGTTTTTAAAGAGACCAGTTTATCGGATGTCGAAAAAATAGAATTTCCATTTTCTACTGATGAAGAAGATTATTTTTTCGCAAAATTTACTGATAAAGAAATAGCAATTCATCAGTTTACAGGGCAAATTGTGAGTCAGAAAAAACAGTCTTTAGCTTCTCTTGGCTCTTATTACAGTTTAATCTTGCATACAGGAAAAGGATCTATTATCTGGTCTTTGATTTTATTATTAGCCTGTTTTGCCATCTTATTTTTTATCTTTTCAGGCTTTTCTATGACACTAAAAAGAAAGAAAGCAACAACACTCATTAAAAATAAGTTTAATAAAGACAAAGCTGAATATATTATTCTAGTTGGTTCTGAAACAGGTAGTACATTTAATTTTGCAACTATATTTTACAAGGCTTTACTTGCTATTGGTAAAACCGCTTATATAACACAGTTAAATGAATACACAACTTATAACAAAGCTAAAAATATTGTTATTTTTACAGCTACTTATGGCGAAGGAGAAGCCCCAGTAAATGCGACTAAATTTCTTAAAAAAATTAATAAAATACCGCAAAACAACATTTTGAAATTCTCTGTTGTTGGTTTTGGATCTACAGACTATAAAGAATTTTGCAAATATGCCATTTTGGTTCAAGCTCATTTGCAGTTACACGAAAATTTTATACCAATTTCACCCGTTTTTAAGATAAACAATCAATCTTTTTCTGAGTTTAATAATTGGACAAAAGAATGGAGTACATTTAATAAAATAGCACTTAAAATAGAAAAAGAAAGCCTCCTTGTATCAGAAAAAAATGAACAGGTTTTTACTGTTTTAAATAAAACGGAAGTGAATATTGATGACACCTTTTTAATTCAATTAAAACCAAATAATAAAACAACGTTTGTTTCTGGAGATTTACTTTCTATCACTCCAAAAGATGAAACTAGGAGCCGTTTATATTCTGTAGGAAAAACAGATAATACTCTTCTTTTAAGTATTAAAAAACATGAATTTGGTCTTTGTTCTACTTATTTTAATAGTTTAAATACAAATGATGAAATTGTAGCTAAGATTCAAACTAATGAGAAGTTTCATTTTCCTAAAAAAACAAAAGAGGTTATTTTAATTGCCAATGGAACAGGAATAGCTCCCTTTTTAGGCATGATACATAAAAAAAGTTCAAAAACAAAAATTCATTTATTCTGGGGTGCAAGAACAAAAAAATCTTTCGAAATCTATAAAGATACTATTGAAAAAGCAATTGAGAACAAATCTCTAACCACATTTTGTACTGCATATTCACAAGAACAAAAAGAAAAGATTTATGTGCAGGATATCATACTAAATCATCCAAAATTAATTGCAAAGACTTTAGATAAGGGAAATTGTATTATGATTTGTGGTTCTATACATATGCAAAAAGGTGTCTTAAAGTCTTTGGAAGAAATAACAATTTCCTACTTAAAAACTCCTTTAGAAAAGTTTGAGAAAAATAATCAAATAAAAACCGATTGTTACTAAAATAAAAAAAATGTGTCATAAAACAACTATTATATCAAGAGTTAAAAGTGGAGAATTGTCTTTTTGTAAAGGTTGTGAAACTTACAGTTTAACATTTAATAATGTCTTTTTTCAATTTGAATTAGAAGAATTAATTCAGTTTAAAAAATACATATCTAAAGTAGATACAGAATATTGGTTAACACATTATGCAAACACAACTCAAAAAAGAAAAATACCCATACAAACATATCATCAAAATTTAATTTTGCTTTTTAATGTCTATGAATTTGAAGAACTAAAAGTGCTTTTAAAAATTAAAAACATTTTTAAAAAAGAAGTTTTATCTCCAGAAGATGTAGATTATACGTTAATTTTGAATTAGTTTTTTCGAATTCTAATTCATAGTGTACGAATTCTAAAACAACTAAAATTTAATACTACTTCCCTACTACTTTTACAGTGTATTAACATTTAAAAAAGTAGAAATCATGAAAACATTCTTAAAAAAATCAGTATTTGTAACCGCAGCATTCTTAGCAACAAGTGCTTTTATTAGTTGCGATTCATCAGTATCAAAAGAAGGGAACCAAAATCAAATTATTGCAGATAATAGCATTCCTATTTCCAAAGAAAATATAGAAATAATCTATCAGAAGCCAATTGTTTTTATTGCAGGTTTCGACAAAGGAAATGAAACTTTTTATTCGAAAGCAAGAACCTATTTTCAAGAAAAAGGTTTAAAAGTAATTGATGGTCAGTATTCTTTAGAAGAAATAATTGTTTGGCTAAATAAAAATGGAAATCAGCATCCGTTTAGCGATATTCATATTGTAAATAAGAGCAACCCTTATAAAGGTATGAATTTAGAAACGGTAGTTAGAGGAGACAAAATTACTGCAGAAACCCTAAGAAAAACCATTACACAAGGTACTTTGCCTAAGTTAAAAAATGTGGTAAATGGTAACTCTAAAATTGTATTTCACGCCTCTGGTTTGGTAGAAAACAAAGCGCTTTTAAAAACTTTAAAAGATGCATTTCATTCAGCAGAAAACCCTAAAGTTGTTGCTTCTCCATATCATACCATATTTGGCGGAAAATTTTCGGACCATTATTTAGCACAACCTTATTATGTTTTTTATCCAACAGCATATTCTCCAGGAAAAATGGATTTATCGAAAGAAATTGCAAAGAAATATCCGGAAGAAAAGGGCATCGATTGGTATGACGCATTAAATAATGAAGAAGAAAGATATGTTGGTGAAGCGTACACAACGCAATTTACAATACCAATTAAATGGGAATTTGATTACTTTAATTCGGATAATGAAATGCCAAAATTTACAATTGTAGAAGATGTTATGGATTGGATTGAGTCTCGAGACGAGTTGCTTTCTGAATTAAAAGAATACAACATTTCTGTAGAAAAATTTAGATGGAATTGGTCTGTAAAAGGAAGCAAATTAGTAATTAGAGGAAGAACAACGGGTTTGTGTGTTTTGAAGCCATTAATTAAACCGTACGGAGATTTAAAACACGTAGAACCAGATACAAGTAATAAACGTTTATATGCGTTAAAGTAATTTGAAATGGAAATTGTAGGTTGATAAACGTCATTACACAGCATTAAAAATGGTGTAATGACGTTTTAATTAGTAAGTTTGTGTATATGAAAATCTTTCTCAAAAATTTATCTTCAATAAGTCATTCGGAAGGAAGAGTAACGAAGAATCTAATTTTAATTTTTTCTTTTTTTCTGATAAACATTCTTCATGCTCAAGAAAGTAGTTTTGAAGAAGTAGCGGCTTTTAAAGAATTTAAAAACCATACAATTAAAGAAATAACACAAGATACATTTAATAATATTTGGTTAGCAACGAACAAAGGTTTATTAAAGTTTGATGGAGTTTCAATAAAGGAATACGATTTTAAAATAGGAGAATCTTCACAAAAAATAAATACAATTTTCTCTAAAAATGATTCCCTTTTTATTGGAAAAAACAAGAAATTACATTTAAAAACGCGCAAGCAACTTTTAACTTTTGAGGCAAAAGGAGTTCATAAAATTTTTAATCATAACAACAAGTATTTCATTGGTTCTAACCAAGGGATTTTGCATTTTAATAAAAATTTTTTACAACCTTTAAAGACAACTTATAATCTAGATTTCTCTATTATAAACGATATTATTTTCTACAAAGGAAAGTTTATTATTGCTTCAAATAGCGGCCTTTGGGCTTTATCAGATTTGTTTCAACCTAAAAAAATAGATTTAATTCATAAAGGGAATTATTCCTCTTTATTACAAATTGATAACAAACTATTTGTTGTAAAAAACAATTTAAAAATTCAAGAGCTAAATGATGAAAATGAACTTATAGAAAAGTATTCTAAAAGTGAAATTTCGAGTATTTCAACCATTAATAATAAAATATATGTTGTTTCTAAAAAAGACGGTATTGATGTTTTAAATCCGACTACTTTTATTTTTGAAAAAAGAATCAATAAATACAATAGCAACTTAAATTCTAATGCTATAAAAGCGGTATTTGAAGATAGAGAAAAGAATATTTTTATAGCAACAGAAAATCAGTTATATATAAAAAAGACTACTTCTATTTTAGGAAGCCCAAACTTAGAAATTTCAGATATAATTGTAAATTACATTTCTATAGATTCTATAAATGTGAATTCTTACAACCATGTTTTAAAGTTAAAACCAAGTCAAAATAACATTTCTTTTGTATTGCAAAGTGTTTCTATTAGCAATACCAAAAATATCGAATTTAGATATAAATTAAAAAAAGCCTTTTCTCCTTGGAACATGAGCAATCAAGTGAATTTTGCTAGTTTAGAACCTGGTAAATATCATTTTATTATTGAATCTCGATTTAAAAATAGTACAAAAATAAACTCTAAAACTTTTTCATTTTTCATAGAGACGCCCATTTACAAAAAGGTTTGGTTTCTAATTTTGTGTGGCGTTGTTTTTTGCTTGCTTTTAGCAGGAATTATTGAAGTTTATATTAGAAGTATCCACAAGAAAAATCAACAAAAAGTAGCGGCTTTAAAGTTAGAAAATCATTTGTTATCTTTAGAACAAAAGGCGTTACAGCTACAAATGAATCCACATTTTATTTTTAATGTTTTAAACGGAATAAAAGCATTGGGAAATTCAGAAGACAAACAAGAGTTAAATAAAACAATCTCTCAGTTTTCGATACTTTTAAGAAGTGTTTTAAACAATTCTAGATTGGAAGAAATTAGTTTAAAAGAAGAAATTGAAACCTTAGAAAACTACTTAAATCTAGAACAAAAAATGAGTTCAAAAAAGTTTAATTTTTCTATTGAAACCAATCTAAATAATATTGATGCCGAAGAAATTTTGATTCCACCAATGTTATTACAACCTTTTATAGAAAATGCAATAAAACATGGAATTTCTAAAACGACTTCCGAAGGAGTTATTAGAATTCATTTCACCGTAAAACATCGTTTTTTAGAATGTTCTATACTAGATAATGGTATTGGAATTTATCAATCTCAAAAAAGAAATATAAATAAAAACCATGCATCTGTTGCTTTAAAGGTAACCAAAGAAAGAATTGAGAATTTATCAAAATATAGTGCTTTTTCTGTGGAAGAAATTAAGAAAGAAAACACAATTTCCGGAACTAAAGTTTGGTTTAAAGTTCCTCTAAAAACTGATTATTAAAAAACCATGGAAAGAAGAAAATTTATAAAAAACACAATTTTAGGTGCTGCTGGTATTGGCCTAACTACAGGTTTATATAGTTGGCAAATAGAACCTTTTTGGTTAGAATTTGTTCATGTAAAAATGCCTATTAAAAACTTACCAAAGAATTTAATTGGTAAAACCGTAATGCATATTAGCGATATTCATGTAGGAAATCGTTTTAATTACCAATACATCATAGAATCTTTTGAAAAAGCAAAATTACTGAATCCAGATTTTGTTGTCTATACAGGTGATTTTGTTTCCTATGAAAACGAAGAACAATTTGAACAACTTAAAAAAGTAATGAAGTTTGCTGTTAAAGGAACTTTAGGAACTGCTGGTGTTTTAGGAAACCATGATTATGGAGGAGATTGGTTAGAACAAAATGTTGCAGATACAATTACAACTATCTTAGAAAATGCTGGTATTTCTATTTTAATTAACGAACAAAAAGAAATGAACGGCTTAAATATTATGGGCATTGATGATTATTGGGGTATGAATTTTAATCCGAAGAAAAGAATGTCTGCATATGATGATAGCAAAGCCAATATTGTTTTATGTCACAACCCTGATGTGTGCGATTTAGATGTTTGGAATAATTATAAAGGTTGGATTTTATCTGGACATACTCACGGAGGACAAGTAAAACCTCCTTTTTTGAAGCCACCAATTTTACCTGTTAAAAACAAAAGATACAGTGCAGGAGAAATTGATTTAAACGATGGCAGAACTTTATATATCAATAGAGCATTGGGTAATTTATATCAAGTACGGTTTAATGTAAGACCAGAAATTACTGTTTTTACAATATCTAAATCATAAATTCATGAAAAAAACAACCGCTATTTTAGTAGAAGATAATTCTTTAGCTTTAGAAATGTTGACGAATGACATTTCTAATAATCATAAAGAAATTGAGATTATTGGAACTGCACAATCGGTAGTAGAAGCTGCAAAATTATTACGGAAAAATAAACCAGATATTTTGTTTTTAGACATCATGTTAGGTGACGGAACTGGTTTTGACATTCTAGAAATATTCCCCAATTTAAACTCTAAAATAATCTTTGTAACCGCAAGTGATGCCTATGCAATTAAAGCTTTTAAGTTTGCTGCAATAGATTACATTTTAAAGCCCTATTCAGATGATGATTTAACGAGAGCTATAGATAAAGCAAGAAATCAATTACAACCAGAAAATGCACAGTTAAATGTATTAAAACAAGCAATTACAACACCAAATGTTAGGTTAGAGAAGATTTCATTGCATACTTCAGATAAAATAATTGTTGCTAATATTAGTGATATTATTCGTTGTAAATCAGACAATAATTATACTACTTTCTATTTTAAAAATAAAGAAAAGCTACTTGTTTCTAAAACATTAAAATTTTATGCAGACTTACTAAAGGAAGTTGGTTTTCTAAGAATACATCAAAGTCATTTAATAAATACAAAATACATTAAAGAATTTATAAAGTCTGATGGAGGTTATTTAATTTTAACAGACAATTCTAATGTACCTGTTTCTATTAGAAAACGAAATGAAGTTTTAGAAGTTCTGAGTTCTTTTTAAAATGAAAGCAACAAAAAAATCCTTCTCAAATGAGAAGGATTTAATTTTTGGGTGGAAGACGGGATTCGAACCCGCGACCCTCGGTACCACAAACCGATACTCTAACCAACTGAGCTACAACCACCATGTAATTTCGGGTGCAAATATACTTCTTTTTTATATTCTAAAACAACAAAAACTTAAATTAATTTACTTAAATTTTCTACAGCAACGTAACGCTCTGACGTAAAACCTTCTGCGTATTCAACCCCAATCAACCTTCCTAAGTCCTTTGCTCTATAATTTATACTATCTATAAAGTTTTTACTTGTAATAGGTGTTTCTGGTTCACTACTCTTAGGATCGTAAAACTGAGACGAATACGCTAAAACCGCAGCCGTTTTTTTATCAATAAAACCAGTTACATCCACTACAAAATCCGGTTCTATATTTTTCCATTGAATATAATGATAGACTTGTTTTGGTCTCCATTTTTCTTGCTGCTCCCCTGCTACTTGCGTTTCAATCTTTAACAACCCGCTTAAAAAACAAGCATCAGAAACTAATTTACTTCCTTTTCCATGATCAATGTGCCGATCATCAATTGCGTTACATAAAACAATTTCTGGTTTATATTTACGAATCATTTTTATAATTTCTAACTGATGTTCTTTGTCGTTGGTAAAAAATCCATCAGCAAAACCTAAATTTTCACGCACAGAAACACCCATTATTTTTGCCGCATTATTTGCTTCTATAATTCTTAATTCCCCAGAACCACGCGTTCCTAATTCTCCTCGCGTTAAATCTACGATTCCTACTTTTTTACCCAAAGAAACTTCTTTCGTAATTGTAGCGCCACAACCTAACTCTACATCATCTGGGTGTGCACCAAAAGCTAATATATCTAGTTTCATTTATTCATCTTTTAATCATTACAAATAAGGAATAATAAAGTAATCTCTCTTTAATTAAGAGATTGCTCTGTTACTCACAATGCTAATTATTTTATTTACACTTTTTTAACGCTTGTTCAATGTCTGCAATTAAATCTTTCGTTTCTTCAATTCCGACAGAAAATCGAATTAAGCCATCTTTTATTCCTTGGTTTACTCTTTCTTCCGCAGATAATAATGCGTGCGAAGTTTGTGTCGGACTCAACATTGTGCTTTCTACTCCTGCCAAACTCATCGAAGGTTTTATCAATTTTAAATTATTTTGAAACTCCATGGCGTCAATTCCTTCTTTAAGTTCAAAAGACAACATTCCACCAAAATTTTTCATTTGCTTTTTTGCTAACTTATAATCAGGATGCCCTTTTAAACCTGGATAATACACGTAAGAAACTTCCTGATTTACAGCCAAGTATTTCGCCATTTTTAAGGCATTTTTACTCTGACGTTTCACACGTAAATTCAATGTTTTTAAGCTTCTTTCTAGCATCCAAACGGTTATATCGCTCAAACTTCCACCTAGATTTTTGGCAGTATTCCAAATTTTTTCAACATGTTCATTAGAAGCAGCTACTGCTCCTGCTAAAATATCTGAATGTCCTCCCATATATTTTGTTGCAGAGTGCAGCATAATATCAATTCCGAAATCAGTTGGTGTTTGGTTTATTGGAGATGCAAACGTATTGTCTATCATTGTTACAATTCCTTTGGACTTTGCCAATTTAGAAACTGCTTTCATATCTGTAATTGTTAATAACGGATTCGAAGGGGTCTCTATATATATAACCTTGGTGTTTTTTTTAATCTCTTTCTGAAAAGAATCGATAGATAAATCATTTGTAAATGAATATTCAATTCCGAATTTATCAAACTCTTCAACCACTAAGTTATACGTTCCTCCATACAACGTTTGTTGTAAGACAATATGATCTCCTTTCTGTAAAAAAGCAAATAAAGTGGTGCTAACAGCTGCCATTCCAGAACCAAAGATTAATGCATTCTCTGTTTTTTCTAAAGCGGCAATTTTTTTTACTAACGCTTCTTGATTTGGTGTGTTTAAATACCTTGGATATCGTTTTACATCTACACCATCAAAAGCATAAGAAGTAGACATATATATAGGTGAAATTGCTCCTTTAAACTGCTCGTCTTTAACTTCACCAATATGGGTACATATTGTATTTATTCCTAGTTTTTTACTATCTTTCATTCAATTGAATTTACATCAGCTAATTTAGTAAAAGCAATTCTAAATTTCTATAAATTTTGAATATCTTCGCTATAATGATATCAATTGTAATTATTGGAAATGGCAATGTAGCAAAACATTTAGTAAATGCTTTCTTAAAAGTTGATACTATTACTGTTACACAAATAAATTCAAGAAAATTAGAAGACATTCCTAAAGCAGACATTACCATTCTTGCCGTTTCAGATGATGCCATTGCAGCAGTTTCAGCAAAAATTAGAAACTCTTTTGTTGTACATACTTCTGGTAGTTTTTCTATGGATGATTTAAAAAACACAACAAACAAAGGTGTTTTCTATATGTTGCAGACATTTTCTAAAGACAAAGAAGTCGATTTTTCTAAGGTTCCTTTTTGTTTGGAAGCTCAACATAAAGAAGACTATCTTTTACTTGAGAAACTTGCCAAATCAATAGGAAAAAATAGCTATGCTATTAATTCGGAACAAAGAAAGGCCATACATGTTGCTGCTGTTTTTGTAAATAATTTTACAAATCATCTTTATAAAATAGGGAATGATATTTGTATTGAAAATAAGCTTCCTTTTGAAATTTTACAACCTTTAATTGATGAAACAGCACAAAAAATAAAAACACTTTCTCCAAAGAAAGCACAAACAGGTCCTGCAGTAAGAAATGATAAAAAAACAATTAAAAATCATTTAGATTTGTTGAATAATGAACAACAGAAAATCTATACTATTTTAACAAAATCTATTAGAGATTCTATAGAATAACTTCAATAATTATTAAATTGAAACAAAGATTTTAACATTTTAAAGATTTATAAAGAACAATATGGAAATTAGTTACAAACAATTACTACCTAAAATTAACACGTTTATTTTTGATGTTGATGGAGTATTAACAAACGGAATGTTAACCATAATGCCAGATGGAGAATTGGTAAGACACATGAACGTAAAAGATGGTTATGCAATGAAAAATGCTTTAAATAAAGGCTATAGAGTTTGCATTATTTCTGGTGGAACCAACGAAGGCGTAAGAAAAAGATTGACTGCTTTAGGAATTGAAGATATTTATTTAGGTGCTCATAATAAGATACAACAATACAGAGAGTTGGTTAAAAAATACAATTTACAGCCAGAAAATGTATTGTACATGGGAGATGATGTACCAGATTATCCCGTAATGAAATTAGTAGGTTTGGCTGCTTGCCCAAATGATGCTGTTCCAGAGATACAAAGTATTTCTAAATATATTTCTTATAAAAAAGGTGGAGAAGGCTGTGTTAGAGACGTAATTGAACAGGTTTTACGAGTTCAGCAAAAATGGGATGAAAACTTTGATGCGAGTTTATAATTATTAAAACGGTATATTTCAAAAAAAAATTATATTTTTAGCTTTATTATTTATTAATCTATACTTTTAAAACATGAAAAAATTACTTTTTACTCTTCTATTTGTGGTTATATCAATTTCTATAAATGCGCAAACAATTTTTGGGAAATGGAATTCTAAAAATGACGACGGAAATGTCGATTCCGTTTTAGAAATTTATAAAAAAGATGGTAAAGCGTATGCTAAAGTTGTAGAAATAATGAATCCTGCAAGAAAAAAGGCACTTTGTGTAGATTGCGAAGGCGAATACAAAGACAAACCTATTTTAGGACTAAACATACTTTCTGGTTTAAAAAAAGATGGTGATGAATGGTCTGATGGTCAAATTATAGACCCTAGAAATGGAAAAGTTTATAAATGCTACATCAAACTTGTAAAACCAAATAAACTAAAATTAAGAGGTTTTATAGGTCTTTCTGTCTTTGGTAAAACGAATTATTGGGAAAGAGTAAAGTAATTGTTCTAATAAATTATGAAAAAATATGGAGAAAATCCATTTTGCTATTAAAAATGACGACAGTTCAGCTAAATGCTCATTTTTCGACTTTCTTTTAAACGGCGAACATAATTTACCCAATTTAAAAAATAAAAAAGGGCTTCTTTTTTCTAATTCCGTTTTAGATAAAATCATAGAAAAAGAAGCTAAATACAACATAAAAACCATCCCTACTAAAGGGAAAAGGGAGATTCGTACTTTTTCTAATGGAGAACAAAAAAAAACATTTCTCCATTATTTAATTCAACAAAAGCCCGATTTTTTAATCTTAGACTGTCCTTTTGAAAGTCTAGATGTTTCTTCTGTATCAGATTTAAAAGAGATACTTATAAATTTAGCATCAGACCTAACTCTTGTTCAAGTTTTTAATAGAAAAGAAGAAGTTTTACCTATAATTACACATATTTTAGAAATTGAAAAGGATCAAATTATCACTAATATTCCTATAGAAAAATATAAATTCAATGAAAATAATGTTGTTTTTAAAGGACAAATTCCAAAATCTGTAACCTTTTACAATAGCATACCAAAACAATTAGTATCATTTCAAAATGTAAATGTAAATTATGATGAAAACTGCATTTTGCAGAACATAAATTGGGCAATTAATAAAAATGAATTCTGGCAATTAATTGGACCTAATGGCTCAGGAAAAACCACCATTTTATCGATGATTTATGGCAATAATATAAAAGCTTATGGACAAGAAATATACTTATTTGGTAAGAAAAAAGGTTCTGGAGAAAGTGTTTGGGATATAAAACAAAAAATAGGATATTTTAGTCCGGTTTTACTAGAATTATTTGAAAGAAAAGTAGCCATATTAGAAATGATTATTTCTGGTTTTTTTGATAGTATTGGCTTATACAACACACCAACCAATTTACAGGTTAAAGTTGCCGAAGATTGGATGCTGCTACTGGGCTTAAAAAATAATAAAAATGGTTATTTTCAAGATTTATCAACTACAAAACAAAGGATGGTTTTAATTGCAAGAGCTATGATTAAACACCCACCTCTATTAATTTTAGATGAACCTTTAATTAATTTAGACAACCAAGGAACTGAAATCGTTGTGACTTTAATAAATAAAATAGCCTTAGAAAGTGATACAACAGTTCTATTTGTTTCCCACAGAAGCGTGAAAAACTTACAACCGAACTATACATACGAGCTAATGCCCTCAAAGAAAGGTTCTTTAGGACGCGTAAAAAAATAAGATTAATTTTTCTCTTCTAACATCGGTACAAAAGCAAAATCTCCTAATTCGTGTTTTTCGAATTCTTTGGCAGATTTTCTAATAAAAAGTGTCATTATTTGAGTTTTATCACCAACAGGAATTAACAACATCCCTCCTATTTTTAATTGTGCTAATAACGGATTTGGTACAAAAGGTGCACCAGCAGTCACAATAATTTTATCGAAAGGCGCTTGTTCCTTTAAACCAATATAACCGTCACCAAAAATAAATCGTTTTGGTTTATAACCAATTTTCGGCAAGAATAATGAGGTTCTTTTAAACAATTCTTTTTGTCTTTCTATAGAATATACAACGGCTTTTAACTCTAACAAAACAGCTGTCTGATACCCAGAACCAGTACCAATTTCTAAAACTTTATCACCTGGTTTTATTTCTAAGGTCTGCGATTGAAAAGCCACAGTATATGGCATAGAAATAGTTTGTTCTGCAGCAATAGGAAATGCTTTGTCTTGGTACGCGTGTGCTTCAAAACTTGAGTCTATAAACAAGTGACGCGGAATTTCTCGTATCGCATTCAGTACATTATTGTCTGTAATACCTTTTGCTTCTAGTACAGTAGCAAGTTGATTTCTAAGCCCTTGGTGTTTTGAAGTATCTTTCAATTTTAATCGTTTTCTAAAGTCTAAAAATAGTAATAATTTGAATTACATTCTTATAAAATTGTATCTTTGTTTTCGTTGATAATTTCTGATATTTCTTCAGGAAATTCAAAACAAACAATATAACGTCATTACTAAGAGTTTTCTGCAATAAACAGAAAATAGCAAAGCAAATTCTTCTTTTGAAGTTTTCTTCTCTTGAAGTTTAGATAACTTTAGAAATGACAAAAAACATACATATATGCTAAAAGCTGGAGTTTTGGGTGCTGGTCATCTTGGAAAAATTCATTTACGTTTATTACAACAATCAGAAAAATACGAATTGGTTGGTTTTTTTGATCCATTTACAGAAAATGCCGAAAAAGTAGCCAAGGAATTTGGTTATAAATTATTCGGTTCTATTGAAGAATTAATTGCTGCGGTAGAAGTAGTAGATATTGTTACACCAACATTATCTCATTTTGAGTGTGCTAAAATGGCCATTGAAAAAGGACGCCATATTTTTATAGAAAAACCAATTACTAAAACCGTTTTAGAAGCAGAAGCTATAAATACTTTGGCTAGCCAGTTTCACGTAAAAGGTCAAGTAGGTCATGTAGAGCGATTTAACCCAGCATTTACTGCCGTTAAAGATAAAATTGATACGCCAATGTTTATTGAAACGCATCGATTGGCAGAGTTTAACCCAAGAGGAACCGATGTTCCTGTGGTGTTAGATTTAATGATTCATGATATTGATATTATTCTTTCTGTGATCGATTCTAAAGTTAAGAATGTACATGCAAGTGGAATTTCTGTTATTTCTGAAACTCCAGATATTGCAAATGCAAGAATAGAGTTTGAAAACGGTTGTGTTGCCAATTTAACGGCAAGTAGAATTTCTATGAAAAACATGCGTAAAACACGTTTTTTTCAGAAAGACGCTTATATTTCTGTCGATTTTTTAGAGAAAAAATCTGAGATTGTTAGAATGAAAGAGGTTCCTAATAATCCGGATGAGTTTGCAATGATTTTGCAAAATGCAGAAGGTGTTAAGAAACAAATTTATTTTGACAATCCTGAAATCGAAAACAACAATGCTATTTTAGACGAATTAGACTCTTTTGCAGATGCTATTAATAACAAAACAGTACCTGTGGTTTCTTTGCGTCAAGGTGCAGAAGCTTTAAGAGTTGCACAAATGATTATTGATTGTTTTTAATTCATAATTTCAAAAAATAAACAATACTTTTAGATTTAAAAAAAACACATAAACAAGTGCGTTAGGGATTGAAGTGGAAATCCTTTTTTTTTAGTATCACGTTATTACGAGGAAGTATGACGAAGTAATCTCTTTTTAATTAAGAGATTGCCACAGAATAAAAAAAATTTTCTTCGCAATAACAGCAATAAAAAAAAGATTGTAACGTAAAGCCCGACCTATAGGTAACGCCCAGAAAATATAAATATTTAAATTATTATTGATGAAAAACATAGCTGTAATTGGTGCTGGAACAATGGGAAATGGAATTGCCCATACATTTGCTCAATTTAATTATAACGTACATTTAATAGATATCTCTGATGCTTCCTTAGCAAAAGGAATCGCAACTATTTCGAAGAATCTAGATAGAATGGTTGTAAAAGAAAAAATTTCTGAAGCAGATAAAACACAAACTTTAGCCAATATAACAACCTTTACTTCTATTACGGAAGGTGTAAAAAACATGGATTTAGTTGTAGAAGCTGCCACTGAAAATTTGGATTTAAAATTGAAGATTTTTAAAGAACTAGATGCTGTTTGCGTTGAGAAAACAATTTTAGCTACAAATACGTCTTCTATTTCTATTACTCAAATTGCTGCAGTTACTAACAGACCAGAAAAAGTAATTGGAATGCATTTTATGAATCCAGTGCCAATTATGAAATTGGTTGAGATCATTAGAGGCTACAACACATCTGATGAAGTAATGCAAACCATTTTAGATTTATCTAAGAAAATTGGAAAATCGCCGGTTGAAGTAAATGATTACCCAGGTTTTGTGGCAAACAGAATTTTAATGCCCATGATTAACGAATCTATTGAAACGTTATACAATGGTGTTGCTGGTGTTGCGGAAATTGATACGGTTATGAAGCTAGGAATGGCTCACCCAATGGGACCTTTGCAATTAGCAGATTTTATTGGTTTAGACGTTTGTTTATCTATTCTAAATGTATTGCACGACGGTTTTAAAAACCCTAAGTATGCGCCTTGTCCTTTGTTAGTTAACATGGTAATGGCGGGGAAATTAGGTGTTAAATCTGGTGAAGGTTTTTATGATTATTCAGAAAATAGAAAAGCAGAAGAAGTTGCAAAAATGTTTAGTTAAACAAAAAAAATGCTATGAAATCGAAAGAAAATGACTTTTTTGTTAATACAGTTATTCTAAAATATAAAGCACTGTCAAAGAAAGAAAAATCTATTATTAATTTATGCTTGGATCTCTTTTTAGCTCTTTTTATTATTGGAAAACTTTACAATGCAGGAGAAGTTCTTGGTGAATTTTTGTATAATATTAATAATTAAATTAGAATCATTTTAAGTTATTTTACAAATTTTTCTTTAAGAATTTATTATTATGAAAAAAAAAGTGCTATTTTTTTTAGTATTTGCTAGTTTTTTTTGTGCTGCGCAAGAAACAAAAAAAGGAATTTTAAACATTAAAAAAATAGGACTTTTATATAACAATGCAAATGAGCAAAATTTTATTTTTGATGATGAAGATTACTCCTATAAAACAAATACTTACAAAATACAAGCATTTTATAATTTAGGCTCTTGGAAGTATTTTGATTTTGAATTGATAATACAGCCTCAGTATCAAGCCATAAAACATCAATTAATTAATGAGCAATTTGTATTGCCTTCTGAAGAAAATTATCTAGAAAAAAGAACCGAATTCACAACACATAAAACGATACATTTATATGCTTTTGAATTGGGTTTTGTAATAAAAAAAGAGATTTTAAATAAATTAGATTTCCTTGTAACTATTGGTCTAGGTCTGGCAACTATAAATACAAGAACAGAACGCTTAGCAAAAGGTTTTACATTTATTGAAAATGCATCTTTAGGCTTATCTTATAAAACTACACAGAAAACTTTTTTATACCTTGGCAGTAATGTTGGCCATGTCTCTAATTTAGATACACAAAAACCAAATAACGGTTATTCCTTTTTAGGTTTTGAGGTTGGGTTTTCTTATCTATTGAAATAAAAAAGGAACTCAAAAATTGAGTTCCTTTTTTTATAATCTATTTTTGCTTTTAAATGCTTTAGTTTAAACTTAAACCAACAATAATATTATTTGCCCAACCAAGAATTCAACATCCAAATTGTTTTCTCTTGTTCTGCTATAAAATCACTCATCATAGAATTTGTACCTTCATCATTTGCTTTCTCAGATGCATTTAAAATTTCTCTCTCGATTTTTAATAATTCTGATAAAGAATTTACAACTAATTCTACAGCTTCTACATCGTTAGAGATATCTCTACCAACAGCTACTGAAGATGTTGCTAAGTAGTCTGAAAACGTATGTAAAGGCTTACCTTGCAACGTTAAAATACGTTCTGCAATATCATCTATCTTTACTTGAGAGTCTGTATAAAATTCCTCAAACTTAATGTGTAAATCAAAAAAGTTTTTTCCTTTAATATTCCAGTGTAGACCTCTTAAATTCTGATAGTATATTTGAAAATTAGATAACAATCCATTTAAATTATCTACTAAATTTGCACTTTCCTTTTTGTCTAATCCTAATATTGACTTGTTCATTTTTATATGTTTTTTATTTGATACCTCAAATTTAATAGAAATTTCCGACATTAAACTATAATAATTATTGATAGTTTTAATATCTTTATCAAAATATTTTATACGCATGACAATCACTCAATTAAAATACGTTTTATCTGTTGCAGAATACCAGAATTTTACGGTAGCAGCAGAACATAGTTTTGTTACTCAACCTACATTGAGTATGCAAATTCAGAAATTAGAAGATGAGTTAGGAGTTAAGATTTTTAACAGATCTAAAAAACCAATTGAATTAACTGAAGTTGGAAATAAAATAGTAGAACAAGCCAAGGTAATAGTAGATGAAAGCAATCGAATTTTAGATATAGTACATCAACAAAAAGGATATATTGGAGGCGAATTTAAAATAGGAATTATACCAACCATAATGCCTACTTTATTACCAATGTTTCTGCAGAGTTTTACTAAAAAGTACCCAAAAGTTAAATTGGTGATAGAAGAATTAACAACAGAAGATATTATAAGAAAATTAACAGATGGTCATATAGATGCTGCCATTGCTGCAACACCTTTAGAGAATGAAGCAATAAAAGAAAGACCCTTATATTACGAACCTTTTGTGGGTTTTATTCCACAAAACCATAGACTTTTCAATAACAAACAAATTTCTCCGGATGAATTAGAAATGGAAGATATTTTATTATTAGAAGATGGCCATTGTTTTAAAGACAACGTTCTTAATTTATGTAGAAACCATAAAATTGATAATAAAAAAAGATTTCAGTTAGAAAGCGGAAGTTTTGATACCTTAATTAAACTGTCTAAAGAGGGGTTAGGAATGACTTTGTTACCTTATTTACATACTTTAGACTTAAATAATGTTGATAAAACACATTTGCGTGAATTCAAAAATCCGCCACCTGCAAGAGAAGTAAGTTTAATTTACCATAAATCTCAATTAAAAATGCAATTAATTGAAGCCTTAAAAAAGACAATTGATGGTGTTATAAGGGGGGCAATTTCTTTTTCTGATGTAAAAATTATTAGTCCGATTAAAAAATAAAAAGAGATGAACTTCTCAAATTACTATAAATTCTTTAAATTTACAGTAAAACCCATATTCTATTTTACAAAGTAGGTATTAACTTCAATTTAAATAATAAAAAAAGACCTTACAATTTTAAAATTGTAAGGTCTTTTTTTTCATTAAAGCATTAGTAAACGTGTAGTTGACTCAAAAATACATCAATATAATTAAATAAATTGGTGTCTCTTTTTTATGAATACATTTTATCGCGTAATTCTTTAATTTTTGGGTCAGATAGGTATTCTTCGAAAGTTGTATATCTATCGATTACTCCTTTTGGTGTTAGTTCTATAATTCTGTTAGCAACGGTTTGCGCAAACTCATGATCGTGAGTAGATAATAAAATAGTTCCTTTAAAATTAATTAAAGCATTGTTTAAAGATTGAATAGATTCTAAATCTAAATGGTTTGTTGGTTCATCTAAAATTAAAACATTTCCTCTTTTCATCATCATTCGAGACAACATACAACGTACTTTTTCCCCTCCAGATAGTACATCACTTTTCTTTAAAGCTTCTTCACCAGAAAAAATCATTTTCCCTAAAAAACCACGAATAAAAACTTCTTCGCGTTCTTCTTCAGTTTGTGCATATTGTCTTAACCAATCTACTAGGTTTAATTCTCCATCATTAAAGAAAGTTGAATTATCTAAGGGTAAATAAGATTGTGTGGTTGTAACCCCCCAAGCAAACTCACCAGCGTCTGGTTTATCATTCGCAGTTATTATCTGATAAAAAGCACTAATTGCTCTCGAATTTTTAGAAATAATTGCAATTTTATCTCCTTTATTTAAATTTATATGTACGTCATCAAATAATTTTTCGTCTTCAAAATTCTTAGATAAACCTTCAACATTTAAAATTTGATCTCCTGCTTCTCTATCTCTATCAAAAATAATGGCAGGATAACGTCTACTCGATGGCTTAATATCTTCTACATTTAACTTCTCAATCATTTTCTTACGAGAAGTTGCTTGTTTAGATTTTGCAACATTGGCAGAAAAACGTCTAATAAAATCTTCTAATTCTTTCTTTTTGTCTTCTGCTTTTTTGTTTTGTTGTGCTCTTTGTTTTGCTGCTAACTGGCTAGATTCGTACCAAAAAGTATAATTCCCAGAATAATGATTTATTTTACTAAAGTCGATATCTGAAATATGTGTACAAACAGCATCTAAAAAGTGTCTGTCATGCGAAACAACAATTACTGTATTTTCAAAATTTGCCAAGAAATTTTCTAACCAAGAAATCGTTTCAAAATCTAAATCATTGGTTGGCTCATCCATTATTAAAACATCAGGATTCCCAAAAAGCGCCTGTGCTATTAACACACGTACCTTTTGTTTCCCATCTAAGTCTTTCATTAAAGTATAATGCAAATCTTCTTTAATACCTAAATTAGACAACATAGCAGCTGCGTTAGAGTCTGCATTCCAACCATCCATTTCTTCAAAAACAATTTGTAGCTCTCCTATTTTCTCTGCATTCTCATCGGTATAGTCAGCATATAATGCATCAATTTGTTTTTTAATTTTAAACAAATCTTTGTTTCCCATTACAACCGTTTCTAAAACAGGAAATTCATCAAACGCATAATGATCTTGCGTTAAAACAGACATACGCTTTCCTTTATCTAAGTGAACTTGTCCTGATGTAGGCTCTTGTACCCCTGAAATAATTTTTAGAAATGTAGATTTTCCTGCTCCATTTGCTCCGATAATACCGTAGCAATTTCCGTGAAGAAACTTTGTATTCACTTCATCAAACAAAATACGTTTTCCAAATTGAACAGATAAATTAGAAACTGATAACATAAATAAACTTTTTTTAATTTTGTGCAAAAGTACAAATTCCATTTTTCTTTACAGCCTATAATTTCAATACTTTTATAAGGTATTCTTTTGAAATTAAGCAGATTCTAATATGGTATTTTAACAGTGAATTAACAACTTTACCTATTTCAAATTTCTACATTTGTTGTACACTTTGTGTAATACTATTTATGACAAGAAAAATATATAATTTTATCGCTTTATCTTATCTATTATTATCTTTAATCAGTTGTACGAGCAAAGAAAACTCTAATACTTTTTTTGGAGGGAAGATAATAAACCCTAAAACGAAATTTGTTGTCCTTTATTCTAATGACAAGGTAATTGATACACTTTTGCTAGATAGTAGAAATAAATTTTTAGGCACTTATGATAATTTAGAAGAAGGTTTGTATTATTTTGAGCACGGTAATGAAAATCAGTATCTCTATTTAGAACCAAAAGATAGTTTAATGCTACGTTTAAATACTTGGGATTTTGATGAATCTATAGTCTTTGCTGGCAGAGGAGCTGAAAGAAATAATATTTTAATAGATATTTTTTTAGAAGACGAAAGTGAAAGAAAACTTTTTTATCAATTGAATAGACTTGCTCCAACAGCATATATAAGTAAGATAGATTCCGTTATAGATTCTAGATTAATTACCTATAATGAGTATATAAAGAGGCATCCAAATGAAACTACCAAATACCTAGAAATTCTAAAAACGTCTTTAACATATCCTATTTATTCTAGAGCAGAAAGATACCCTATAAATCATATTTATAGTTCTAGAAAAAGTGATTTTCCGAAAATTAACTCCTCTTTTTATGCATATAGAAAAACAATAGATTACAATAATAATTCTTTAATGTACTATACTCCTTATGCAAGGTATATTACAAATTATCTTTATAATGTAACTTATGCAATGGGTCATAAACCTATGAAAGAAGAATTTTCATCTGAATTCACAGTAGATTTGTTACACACCATTAACACTGAAATAAGTTCTAGAGATTCTAAGAATGCATTTTTAAAAAGAACAGTTTTAGATCATTTTTATAGAAAATCTAGCTGTGATGTTAATGAGAAAGCATTTGATGTCTTTTTCGACTTATCCTCAAACAAAGAAGATCAAATTCTAGTAAAAAACATTTTAGAAGATAATAAAATTATTCTTAAAGGTGACGAGATAAAAGGTTTTACAATTTCAGATTTTACAAATCAAGGTATAAATATTGAAGATTTTACGATTAATAAAAACTCTGTTTTACTATTTTGGAGCAAAGAATATATGTCTACATCTTTTATTGGGTCTAGAATCCCTTTTTTACAAAAAAAATATCCACTTTTAAATTTTGCTATCATAGAAATAGACGGCGACAACACAAATAGAATTAAAAATATCGATATTAAAAATCAATATTTTATCAATTCTAAAACGCTTAAAAATAATTTTCTATCAAGCAAAATGAATCGAACAATTCTCGTGAATAAAAACGGAATTGTAGAAAATGGTTACGCTGCTATTTCTTCTGGAAACATATACAAACAGCTAAAGGAATTGAGTAAAATAAATTAAACACAGTAATGGTTGTTTTTTCGTTATTTTCCTGTACCTTTGCGCGATTTTAATTTTGAGGAAACTCAATAGAAAATCAAGTCGAAATTTATAATTGGGTTTGCAGGTCGGCGTTCTGTGAATCTACAAAAACACAGTAATGTCAACATTTTTAGAATTAGGTTTAAAAGAACCTATCAACAAAGCATTAACAGATTTAGGTTACGAAAAACCAACTGTTATACAAGAAAAAGCAATTCCACAAATTATTTCATCAAAAAGTGATTTAAAAGCATTTGCACAAACAGGTACAGGTAAAACTGCTGCTTTTAGTTTGCCAATATTAGAACTTTTAGATAGTAATAGTGGTAATGTACAAGCTATTATTTTATCACCAACAAGAGAACTTGCAGTTCAAATTGGTAATAACATTAAAGATTTCTGTAAATATTTACCAGATGTTAAAGTAACTACCGTTTATGGTGGTTCTAGTATGGAAGATCAAATTAGATCTTTAAAGAGAGGTTCTCAAATTGTTGTTGGAACTCCTGGTAGAACAGTAGATTTAATTAAAAGAAGAGCCCTAAAATTAGGAAACGTTCAATGGTTAGTCTTAGATGAAGCTGATGAAATGTTAAATATGGGTTTCAAAGATGAATTAGATAAAGTCTTAGAAGCAACACCAGAAACAAAACAAACATTATTGTTTTCTGCAACTTTTCCAAGAGAGGTTGAGTCGATTGCTAGAAACTATATGACAAATCCAGTAGAAATTACTTCTGGTCAAAAAAATCAAGGTTCAGATAATGTAAGTCATGAATATTATTCAGTTACAGAAAGAACTCGTTACCCAGCTTTAAAAAGAATAGCAGATTTAAACCCTGATATTTATGCAATTATCTTTTGTAGAACTCGTAGAGAAACACAAGAAGTTGCAGACAACTTAATTAAAGATGGTTACAGTGCAGATGCTTTGCATGGAGATTTATCTCAAGGGCAAAGAGATTCTGTAATGGGTAAATTTAGAAAGAAAACAATTCAAATCTTAGTTGCTACAGATGTTGCAGCTCGTGGATTAGATGTTACTGAATTAACACACGTTATAAACCATAAATTACCAGATCAGATAGAAAACTACACACATAGAAGTGGTAGAACTGGTAGAGCTGGTAACAAAGGTATCTCTATTGTTTTAGTGAATGGAAAAGAGAAAGGAAAATTACGTCCTATCGAAAAAATCATTCAAAAGAAATTTGTAGAAGCTAAAGTACCTTCTGGAAAAGATATTTGTCAAAATCAATTAATGAGTTTAATTGACAAGGTTGTAAATATTGAAGTTAATGAATCTCAAATAAATGAGTTCTTACCAAGTATTTATGAAAAACTAGAGACTTTAGATAGAGAACAATTAATTCAGAGGTTTGTTTCTTTAGAGTTTAATACAATGTTAGCGTATTATGAAAATGCTAAAGATTTAAACGATTTATCTTCAAGAGATAATTCTAGAGCAAGAACAGAAAACGAAAATATGACTCGTTTTTTCATCAACATTGGTAGAAAAGACAATTTAAACCCAGGAAAATTAATTGGTTTAATTAACGAACAAAATATTGGTGATAAAGTTGAAATTGGATCTATAGATATTTTAGATACTTTTTCTTTCTTTGAAATCGATAAAAACTTCGAAGACAAAACATTAGAGGCTTTTTCTTCTAATCAACCAGATTTTGATGGAAGATCTGTTAATATAGAAATTACTAAAAAAGAACGTTCTGGTGGTGGAAGAAGAGGTGGTAAAAAACCTTTTGCTAAAAAAGAAGGTGGTGGTTTCGGAAGACGTAGAGAAGGTGGTTCATCATCTTCTTCTAGAAGAAGCGATTCTGGAAGCAGAGGAGGTTCTTCTGATAGACGTTCTTCTGATAGACCAGATAGAAGTTCTGGTGGTGGAGAGAGAAAATCTTCTGGCGGTTTCGGTAGAAAACGTAGAGATAGTTAAAAATACATTCTAGAAAAATATGAACCTCATAAGCCTTAAAAAGTTTATGAGGTTTTTTTATGAAGAAAATTGACTTTAATAATTGATAATTTACATAAAAATAGCTATTAAAATAAAAACGATAATCTGTGTCCATTTTAGATAATATCCTATTTTGTTATTCTCCTTTATAGTCTCAGAAATTGAACCTGCAAGTATTGCTATCATTGAAAAAACGATAAATGAAATAAACATAAATACAAATCCTAAAACATAAAACTGAAATACCGTATTTAAAGTTTCACTAAAAAGAAACCCAGGAAAAAAGGCTAAGAAAAATATAGATACTTTCGGATTTAAAACATTCATTATAAATCCTTGTTTAAATAATTGTTTTGTGGTTTTCTTAGGTGTGTTTTCTTCCGACAAAGAAATGCTAGCATCCGACTTGTATACTTTGTAAGCTAAATATAATAGATAGAATGCTCCAAAAATTTTAATAACAGTAAATAGGTTTTCAGATTCTTTTATAATTGCTGAAACACCAAAAGCTAGTAATGTTGTGTGTATTAAGCAGCCAGAAATTAAACCAAAAACCGTAGCTAAACCATATTTCTTACCATTTACAATACTTTGTGTTAAAACAAAAATATTGTCTGGTCCTGGCGAGATTGCTAAAATTAATGTTGCAAATGCAAAAGATAAAAGTGTTTCTATCATTAAAGTAAAAATACACTTTTTGTAATTGTTATAAAAAAAAGAAAACTAAGAAATATTGAAAAAAATATTTTTTAATTGCGTTTAAAGTGATATCAAAAATTTAACCTAAAGAGAACTATTAAGAATTGCTTTATTGATTTCCTTTATCAAACTTGGTCCTTCATAAATAAAACCCGTATAAATCTGTACCAAATCTGCACCAGCTTCAATTTTAGCTAAAGCGTCTTCTGCAGAATGAATACCCCCTACACCAATAATTGGAAACGATTTATTAGAAGTGTCTGCTAGATACTGAATCACTTTTGTACTTTGCTCTAATATTGGTTGCCCACTTACGCCTCCATTTCCTATTTCCTCTAGACGTTCTTTTGAAGCTTTTAAATTATCTCTTGTAGTTGATGTATTAGAAGCAATAACACCATCGATTTTTGTTTCTGCAACCAATTCTATAATTTCGTCTAACTGAGCATTATTTAAATCTGGAGCAATTTTTAATAAAATTGGTTTTTTAATTTTAAACTGATTATTTTCTTTCTGGCATTCAGTAATCAATTCAACTAAATACTCTTTGTCATTTAATTTTGCGTGACTACCAACATTAGGGCAGCTAACATTCAATACAAAATAATCTACAAAAGGGTGTAATTCTTTAAAAACTGCTAAATAATCTTGCGTATAATCTGCTGGTGCTGTGTCTGTATTCTTACCAATATTACCACCAATAATTACTTTATGCTTGTTCTTTTTTAAGTTTTTAATAGCCTCTTCTACTCCATCGTTATTAAAACCCATTCGATTAATAATTCCTTGATCATCTTTTAAACGAAACAATCTTTTCTTAGGGTTGCCTATTTGCCCTTTTGGTGTAACAGTTCCTATTTCTATAAATCCGAAGCCAAAATTGGCTAATTCATTATATAAAACTGCATTTTTATCGAAACCAGCAGCTAAACCAACAGGGTTTGTAAAAGTTAACCCAAATAAAGTACGTTCTAACCTTTTATCATTTACTTGATATAAATTTCTAAAAATAGAAGCTCCAAAAGGAATTTTACATAAGATTCTAATCAAAGAAAAAGTAAAATAGTGAACCTTTTCTGGATCAAATAAAAATAAAATAGGACGGATTATAAGTTTATACATAATTACAGTTTGTTAGGTCTAGCACAGTCTAAACCAAAAATATTTTTGTAATCATCTCTCGTCTGCGTTCGAGGAAACTTTATTAGTTATAAAAAAAGCCCCAAATAAATGGAGCTTTTAAATTATCTTAAAACAGCATCTAAATTTTTCTCAAATGTTTGCTGTAATTTTTGCATTATTTTATCAATTTGTTTGTCTGCTAATGTTTTAGTTTCATCTTGAATTAAAAAACTAACTGCATATGATTTCTTACCTTCTGGCAACTTATCGCCTTCATAAACATCAAATAAATCGACTTCTTTTAACAAGATTTTCTCTGATTGAAAAGCTAAATTATAAATTTCTTTAAATTCAGTTTTTTTATCTAATAACAACGCTAAATCTCTTTTTACAGCTGGAAATTTAGACAAAGCAACCACTTTTATATTTTTATTCCCTGTCAATTTTAAAATAGTATCCCAATTAAAATCAGCAAATAAGACCTCTTGTTTTATACCAAATTCTTTTAGTAAACTTCTTTTTACAACTCCGAATTCTACCAATTTCATTTTACCTAAACTCAAGGTAATTCCTTCAGAAAAAACATCTTGTTTTGTTGGCGTCGTTTTTAATTTATCTATTCCTAATCTGCTTAAAACATTTGTAATAATTCCTTTTAAATAAAAGAAATCTGAAGTTTTACTTTCATTTTTCCAATTATCACTTGTTCTATTTCCCGTTACAAATAAAGTTAAATGCTTATCTTCTTGGTATTTTTCATTGTATTTATGATAGGTTTTACCAAACTCATAAAATTTTAATGAATTATTTTTTCTGTTAATATTGTAAGAAACAGATTCTAAACCACTAAATAACAAAGATTGGCGCATTACTTTTAAATCGTTACTTAACGGATTTAACATTGCTACATTCGCTTCTTCGTTAATATTTTCAGACAATGTTGCATATTCTGGCTTGGTTAATGAATTTGCCATGGTTTCATTAAAACCTAAGGCCGACAATTGGTTTGCAACAATGTTTTCAATCTTCGTTTCTTTATTGGAGTCAAAAGAAATTGACGTGTTTAATTTATGAGAAAACTCAATATTATTATATCCGTAAACCCTTAATATTTCTTCAATTATATCTGCTTCACGTTGAACATCTGTTCTATAGGAAGGTATTGTTAGACCTAAACCTCCTGCTGTTTCGCTATTTATTTTAATTTCTAAAGAAGCTAGAATTTTCTTAATAGTATCTTTCGGAATCTCTTGACCTATTAATCGATATGAATTCTCATAAGAAAGAAAAACTTGATAATCTTCAATTCTTTCTGGATAAAAATCAGAAATATCAGACCCCATTTTCCCCCCAGCATATTCTTCTATTAGTAAAGCAGCACGTTTTAAAGCATACTCTGTTAAATTAATATCAATTCCACGTTCAAAACGGAAAGAAGCATCTGTATTTAAGGCATGTCTTTTTGCTGTTTTTCTAACAGAAACGGGGTTAAAATAAGCGCTTTCTAAGAAAATTGATGACGTATGTTCTGTAACTCCAGATTTACTTCCTCCAAAAACTCCCGCAATACAAAGCGGATTAGAGTCTGCATCGCAAATCATAATATCTTCTGAAGATAATTCTCTTTCAACAGCGTCTAAAGTAGTAAACTTTGTACCTTCTTCTAACGTTTTAACAAGAATCTTATTCCCTTTAATTTTCTGAGCATCGAAGGCGTGCAATGGCTGCCCAAGTTCATGTAAAACATAATTAGTAATGTCTACAATGTTATTTTTTGGAGTTATACCAATTGCCTTCAGTCTGTTTTGAATCCATTCTGGTGAATCTTTTACAGTAACATCTGTAATAGTAATTCCGCAATATCTTGGTGCTTGTTCTTTACTTTCTACTTCAACGTCAAAACGTAACGTTCTTTCATCTACATGAAAATTGCTCACAGAAGGAGAGATTAACTCTAAATTAATGTCTTGTTGCATTAAACCTGCACGTAAATCTCTAGCAACACCAAAATGGCTCATTGCATCCGATCTATTTGGTGTTAGTCCAATTTCAAAAATCTCATCCATTTCTATGTTGAAAACTTCTGCTGCAGATGTACCAACTATTAAATCTTCATCTAGAACCATTATACCGTCATGACCAGAACCTAAACCTAATTCGTCTTCGGCACAAATCATCCCATAGCTTTCTTCTCCTCTAATTTTTCCTTTCTTAATTTTAAAACCTTCACCTTTATCATCATATAAAGTAGTACCAATCGTTGCAACCGGTACTTTCTGACCTGCAGCTACATTTGGTGCTCCACATACAATCTGTACAGGCTCTCCAGATCCTAAATCTACAGTTGTAACCTTAAGTCTATCTGCATTTGGGTGTTGTATGCAGGTTAAAACTTTACCAACAACAATCCCTTTTAAGCTTCCTTTAATAGATTCTTTAGTTTCAATACCTTCTACCTCTAAACCTAAATCAGTTAATAATTCACCTGTTTTTACAGCATCCCAATCTGTTTGTAAAAATTGTTTTAACCAATTGTATGAAATTTTCATATACTTTTTTTGATGTTTTCAGCTACAAATTTACTGCTTTTTATGGTTTTTCAAGTCCCTTTTTTGCTTAAAAGCACAAGTTTATTTGCAAAAAATTAAGAAAACTTATAATCTTAAGATATAGAAAATATTTCTTCAACTCTTATTTATATAATCATCTGTTTTTCATATAGTAAAAAAGTAATTACTCCTTTTTACTGTATATAAAAAAAGCTCAAAAACTTTCTAAATCTTTTAATCAGTGAAAATTAAATATCTTTGCAAAATAAATACGAATAATGTTAAAAAAAATACCCAATTACATTCAATACATTTTTACAAATGTTCTCTTACTTTTTCTTTATATCTTTTCTTTTAGAGTTCTTTTTTACTATTTATTTGCACAATTAGAAAGTGTTTCTTCATTAGAAATACAAAAGGGCTTTTGGTTAGGTTCTCGTTTTGATTTTAAGTTAGCTGTAATTAGTTTTTTTCCATTAGCAATATTGGTTTTAATAACAAATTACAATTTTTTAAAACGAAAAATATATCAAAAGATAGCTACTACTTATCTAATTTTAGCATACTTAGTTCTTACATTGTTCTTTTTATTTGATTTTGGATATTATGATTATCTAAGTATTCGTTTAGATGCTTCTTCGCTTCGTTTTTTAAGTAATTTAAAAATATCTAGTCAGGTTTTAGTAGAAAGTTATCCAATATATAAAGGCTTTTTTGGTTTGCTTATTTTGTGCTTTATCATTTACAAACTGACTAACTTTATATATTCTTCCTTTAAAAATCAGAATACATTCTTCTCTAAAAAAGTTAAATCCTTATACTTTATTAGTACTATTTTATTGCTTTCATTCGGAATTTATAATAGTCTAACCCATTATCCGTTGCGTTGGAGTGAAGCCTTCTTCTCTAAAAAAAATGCTGTGAATCAGTTTACTCTAAACCCTGTTTTATATTTCTTTGACAGTTTTGCTTATAGAAGTGAGGGTGTAGATATGGCCGAATTCAAGAAATATTACCCCGTTATTGCAAAACATTTAAATTTATCTAAAGACAAAATTTCATTTGAAAGAAAAGTAATTTTTGATTCAACATATACTAAAAAACCAAATGTTGTAATTGTTATGATGGAATCTGTGGGAGTTAAACCTATGAGTTATTACGGAAATGCTATAAAAAGTACGCCTGTTTTAGATTCTTTAATTGACAAAAGCGTAAGTTTTTCTAACTTTTATGTTCATAAATCTGGTACAGCAGCAAGTGTTTTTGCAAGTGTTACAGGTTTACCAGATATTGAAAATATTAGAACAGCTTCTAGAAATCCATTAATACAAGACCAACGCATTTTGTTTGACCAGTTTACAGATTATGAAAAACTATACTTTTTAGGGGGAAGTGCAAATTGGGCAAATATTAGAAGTGTTTTTCAATCGAATATAAAGGGGTTAAATATTTTTGAAGAAGGAAGCTACGAAACGGAAAACAGAGCAGATGTTTGGGGAATAGATGATTACGAACTCTTTAAAGAAACGAATAAAGAATTAGAAAAATTAGCAAAAAAAGAGAAGCCTTTTGTAGCTTATATTCAAACAGCTTCTAATCACATGCCATTTACTGTTCCAGATGAAAAAGAGAGTTACAAACCTTTAAAAGAGAATGAAATTTCTTCTGAATTACTAGAAAAAAGTGGTTTTAAATCTGTTGCACAATTAAATGCTTTACGATATTTAGATTTTAACATTGGTCGATTTTTAGAAAGAGCTAAGGAATCTGGTTATTATGAAAACACCATTTTTGCATTTTTTGGAGATCACAACACCGCTATGAAAAAAACAGAATTATACACAAAAGAATACGATTTAAATATTCAATTACAACATGTTCCCTTTTTAATTCATGCTCCAAAATTTGTAGCCCCAAAAATACTTCATAAAAACGGAAAATTAATTGATCTTTTTCCTACAGTTATTAGTTTAGCCAAAATTAATCACACAAATTATACTTTAGGAAACGATTTATTAGATGTAAACTATACAAATTCAGTTTCATTTGTCTACTTAGGAATTAACGGAGAACCTGCTGTTGGTTTATTAAAAGACAGTTTGTACTATTCTAAAACCAATGTTACAAAAACTATTGGTCTGTATAATTTAAATGAAAAAGATTTGATTGATTTGAAGGCAAAATACCCGATAAGAGCTAAAGAAATGGATAGCTTATTGGAAGGGTATTATCATGCAACAAAGTACTTGTATTTTAATAATAAAAAATCAGTTAAATAATTTTTTATCAATTTTTTTGAATAAAAAATAATACAAATTAGCAAAAATAGTTCCTATAATGATTCCTACTGAAATATCTATTGGAAAATGAACTCCTAAATATACTCTACTGTATGCAAATATTAAAGGGAACAATAAGATAAGATAAATATACTTGTGTGTTTCTTTTAGTAAAAGAACAACAAATACAGAGAAAAATGTTGATGTTGTTGCATGACCAGACATAAAACTAAAACTCTGTGGATTGATTAAGGTTCTTAAAGAATACATTATTTCAGGGTCATTGTTTGGTCGTAGCCTTTCTACAGAATTTTTAATTAAGTTTGTAAATTGATCTGAGAAAGCAACCAATACAATCATAGAAAGAATCATAACCCCGCCACGTTTCCAACCAAAAGATTTTATAACTAAAAAAATTATAAAAATAAACAATGGTGCCCAATTTAGTTGATGGGTAATTGCCAACCAAAGAGCGTCCCAATGTTCGCTTCCTAAGTTATTTAAAAAAACTAGTAATTCTTTGTCCTTCTGAATAATGTCTATCAAATTATTTGCCGATTTTTAAGATTTCTATTTCAAAAACTAAATCTGATTTTGCAGGAAAAGGTCCAAATTTTTTATCTCCGAACCCAATAGTGTAAGGAATAAACAATCTAGATTTCTCGCCTTCTTTCATAGATAAAACGCCTTCTTTTAAACCACTAATCATTGGTTTTTCTTCATCATTTAAATCAAAAATAATGGGTTTACCAACATCATCTGAAGATTGCATTCTCTTACCATCTGCAATGTACAAAGTGTAATTTGCCGTAACTGTTTTTGAAGCTATAACCCTTTTACCTTTTGTCTCCTTAAGTTTTAAAATACGTAAACCTGTACCTGTTTTTACAGCTTTAGATTCATTTTTTTCTACTAAAAAAGCCTTTTTAGCTTCTAAGTATTTAGCATATCGTTTCTCTTCAACTTTATTTTCTTCTTTAACTTTCTCTTCTTGAGATTTATTAAAGTTAGCTACTTCTGCATCAAAAATGTTTGCAGCATTAAAATCTTCAGCTTTAGAACCAATTCTAATTATGTTTATAGTATTAATGGTATCATTTTGTGATATATTTAATACAACTGCCATTCTAGTAGAGTCTATTGCATTTTTTAATTGTAGAGAGTCTGTATACTTCTTATGTATTTTTTTTAATTCAAAAGAATTAACAACCGTTTTACCAAAAACACTGTGCTTACCATTTAAATGAGGTATTGCTCGGTGCGTTATAAAAAACTGACTATTATTTGTTGTTGGCCCTCCGTTTGCCATTGAAATAATTCCTTGGTCATCATGCTTATAAATAAGCTCTCCATTTTCAGTTCTTGGAAATTCATCTCCGAAAAGATAGCCTGTACTTTTTCTTCCTTCCGAAGTAAAACCACCTGCTTGAATTACAAAATTAGGAACTACTCTATGAAAAAGAATCCCTTCATAAAAGTTTTTACCTTTTAAAGAATCTAACATTTTACTGTTTGTACCCTCAACTAAAGCAACAAAATTTGCAACAGTTTTGGGTACATTATCAGCATATAATTCTAATAAGATATTTCCTTTATTGGTTTCAATTTCGGCGTACAAACCTTCCTTTAAATCTTTATACTTTTTTGGTGTACAAGAAATAAAAACTGCAAATACGGTCGTAATAAAGAAAATGTTCTTCATAATTTTATTTTAAAACTTCTAATAATTCAATTTCAAATATTAAAGTAGAAAATGGTTTAATATTTTCTCCTTTTTGTTGTGGTCCGTAAGCTAATTCTTGAGGGATAAAAAACTTATATTTTGCTCCTTCATTCATTAACTGCACACCTTCTGTCCAACCTTTAATTACTTGGTTTAAACCAAATTCAGATGGTGTTCCTCTATCAACAGAGCTATCAAATACTTTACCTTCTATATTTGTACCGTGGTAATGTACTTTTACTCTAGTTGATGGTCCTGCTGGTTTTTCACCTGTTCCTTCTTTTATTACGATGTACTGTATACCACTTTCAGTTGTTTTTACACCCTCTTTAGATTTATTTGCTGCTAAAAAATCTTCACCAGCTTTTTTATTTTCACCAAACTTAGCTTCTGCTGCTTTCGCCGCTTTTGCTTGCTGCTCTTTCATTTGAGCTTCTTGTTTCTTTTGAAAATAAGAACTTAAAATTTTCTGAATATCTTTCGTTTCAATTAATAAATTGGTAGAGTCTAAACCATTTCTAATCCCTTGGTTTAAAAGTGTTTTGTTTACTTCACTAAAGTTAGATTTTAATTGACTAGACATACTTATACCAACTGCATAACTTACAGAGTCTAATTCTGTTTCTAAAGACTTCACCTCTTTTACTTGGTTTCCACAAGAAAACATGGTTACTGTTATTGCTGCTGCTGCTAAATTTTTTACAATTCTCATTTTTTTGATTAATTTAATTTATATTTAATAATGTTACTGTACTCTTTATTGTTTTGTTAATTCCAATTTTATTTCCATCACCAGAAATGCCAAAAGCATTGTAAGACGGAATTACAAATGTAATTGTTTCTCCTATTTTCATCAACTTTATTCCTTTCTGAATTCCTGAAATAAAATCTTCTTTATCTACTTTGTAATTTTTAACGCCTAATATTGCTTTACTATATAGAACGGAATCATTTAAATCTTTAATATCGTATTCAAAACGAACAACATCACCTGTTTTTGGCATTGCTAATTTCTCTTCAATCTTAGTATTATAAGTATACCAAAAACCACTGGAAGAAGTTTCGTATAGCTTAGTAGTATCTTTTTTAATAAATTCTAGAATTTCACTCTCTTCTAGTTCAAAGATTTTTTTAGTTGCTTCGATATTATCTTGAAAGATAGTAGTTGAAGGTTTTGGATTTATGGGTCTTCTCGGTTTAGAGGTGGTACAACTCATTAAAAATAAAATTCCGAAAAGAAAAAGTAGTTTATTCTTCATAAGAGATATTTAATTCATTTTTATAAGTTGGTAAAAGTTCTTTAAAAAATGTGATTGCTTCTTCTAAAGATCCATCAAACCTGCCTCCAGCTGCATTGTCATGACCACCACCATTAAAATGGTTTCTAGAAAGTTTATTTACAGAAAATTTACCTTTAGACCTAAAAGATATCTTTATCATGTTTTGTTCTGCATCTTCAATAAAAATGGCAGCAAAAGTAATTCCTTTTAAAGAAAGTGCATAATTTACAACACCTTCTGTATCTCCTTTTTGAAAATCGAACTTCTTTTTTTCTACTTCTGTTAATGTTATAAAAGCTGTTTTATATTCTGGAAATATTTGTAAATTACTAAGCGCTTGCCCTAATAACAATAATCTTCCGTAAGAATTTGAATCATACACATTGTTATGAATTTTATTATTCTCTGCACCTTTATCTATTAAGTTTGCAATAATTCTATGTGTTGTACTGGTTGTAGATCTAAATCTAAAAGAACCTGTATCTGTCATAATTCCAGTATACAAACAAGTTGCAATATCAGCATCAATCAAATCCAAATCATTATTCATTTCAATAAATTGATACACCATCTGACAAGTAGAACAAATTTCTACGTCAGAATACATATATTTTACAGCATCTGGCTGTTGATGATGATCTATCATTGCAAAATCATTCGGATATTTTTCTAAGTTTTTTTGCATGTCATTACCAACTCTATGCAGCGCATTAAAATCTAATAGAAAAATAATTTCTGATGCATTTATTGCTTTTTTCGACTGACTATTTTGCCAATCGAAACGATATGTATTTTTTGAACCTGGTAACCAATGTAAAAAATCTGGGTATTCATTTGGTACAACAACGGTAGCTTTATGACCTTTTTTTGACAAATAATGTTGTAGTCCTAAAGTTGAACCCATTGCATCTCCATCTGGATTTCTGTGCCCAATTATTACAATATTTCTTGGTTTTTTAAGAAATAATTTTAACGCTTCAAATCCCTTTAAAATCATAGTTTGCGAATATACAATTTAATAACATTGTTCAAAATATATTTCGCTTTACATTTGCGTTAAACTTAAACAATTTAGTCTTGAAAAATTTCATAAAAATCACCTGTTTAATAGCGTCTATTATTCTAATTTCTTGTTCGCCTTCTAAAAACGTTAAGCATAGTAATACAAATGACTTCACCATTGCTTTTGGCTCTTGTAATAAACAATATGTAGAAAATGTTTTATGGAAACAAATCAAAAAAAATAAACCAAATTTATGGATTTGGGGTGGTGATAATATTTATTCTGATACCCATGACATGAATAAATTAAAAAAAGATTACGAAACTTTAAAGAACCAAAAAGGATATTTAGAATTGGTTAATAACATTCCAGTAATGGCTACTTGGGACGATCATGATTATGGTAAAAATGATAGTGGCATTGAGTCTCCTAAAAAAGATGAAGCACAAGCAATCTTTTTAGATTTTTTTAATGTGGGTATAAAAAGTCCTAGAAGAAATCAAAAAGGTATTTATCATTCAGAAATTTTTAAATCTGAAAAAGGAAGTGTTAAAGTAATTGTTTTAGATACCAGGTATTTTAGAACAGCATTAACAAAATCTACAAAAAAGAAGAAGAGATTTACACCCAACACTTATGGAAATGGAACTGTTTTAGGAGAAACCCAATGGAAATGGCTTACCGATGAGTTGAATGAATCTAAAGCAGATTTTAATATTATTGTAAGTAGTATTCAAGTTTTAGCCGCAGAACACGGTTTTGAAACCTGGGGAAATTTTCCTCATGAAGTAGATAAACTGAAAAAAACGATTATTAAAAGCAATGCCAAAGGAGTCCTATTACTCTCTGGAGATAGACATATTTCTGAGTTTTCAAAAACTAAAGTCACAGACCTTTCTTTCCCTCTTATAGATTTTACTTCTAGCGGACTAACACATTCTTACAATGGTTTTACTTCGGAAGTAAACAAATCTAGAGTACAAGAGGTAGTTTCTGAAATTAGTTTTGGCATCTTAAAGTTTGATTTTGATACTCATAAAATTACGATGCAAATGCGAGGTAAAAACAATAAATTATTACAAGAATTATCTCAAACCTACCCATAATTTATTGTTAATATAAAAAAGTGTACTTTTGCAAAAAAATATAAAAAATACAATGGCAACAAATAGAACATTTACAATGCTTAAACCAGATGCTGTAGAAAACGGACACACTGGCGCAATCTTAGACAAAATTAACGCTGCAGGATTTAGAATTGTAGCTTTAAAGAAAACACAAATGACAAAAGCAGATGCTGAAACTTTTTATGCTGTGCATAATGAGCGTCCGTTTTTTGGAGAATTAGTTGAATTCATGACACGTGGACCAGTTGTAGCTGCAATCTTAGAAAAAGACAATGCTGTAGACGATTTTAGAACTTTAATCGGTGCTACTAATCCTGCGGATGCTGCTGAAGGAACTATTAGAAAATTATACGCAACTTCTATGGGAGAAAATGCTGTACATGGTTCTGATTCTGACGAAAATGCACAAATTGAAGGAAACTTTCACTTTTCTGGAAGAGAGCAGTTTTAAGAATTTTAGAATTTTTTAGACCAAAAAATATTTATTAAAACTCGTAACTTAATTGTTGCGAGTTTTTTTTTATTGTCTTTTAATTGATCAAATCGACAGAGAACTTAGTTAGTTTCTAAACTTATTTCCTCTAACTTTGCTAAATTCTGAGGCGGAATATTGAAACATTTTGATATCATTAAGTCGACCATATCTCACACTAATGAACACTGTTCAACATCAAGATTATTATTTTAAACTATTTGGCTCTAATGAGATTAATAATTTTTTTAGTAAACTTGATAGTATCAAATGCTCCTTTTTATTAAATATTTCTACCGATAAGTTAGCCTCTTTAAATCTTACTTCTATCGCTTCATCAATTATAGAAATTCCTTTTTCTGTTAAACCAGCCAATTTTATACGCCCATCTTTTTTATCTGTCGCTCTATAAACCAATTTCAATTTCGTAAGTCTATCTAATAGAGCTGTCATAGCTCCAGAAGTAATTAAAACAGATTCCATTAATTGCTTTGGTGTTAATTCATAGGGTTTTCCCGAACGTCTTATAGTCGCTAAAACATCTAAATCTGTATAATAGATACCACTATCTCTTAAAATATTACTTGCCCTTCTTTCCAAAATTTTACCAATTTTAATAATCCGACCAACTATTTGCATAGCTTCAGTATTAAGCTCTGGTCGTTCCTTTTTCCATTCGACAATAAGCTTGTCTATAACGTCTTTTTCTTCTTCCATAATTTCTTCAAATAACTCTTATAGAAACAAAACTACAATATATTTATCTTTATATAAAGATAAATTATATATTTGCAAAGTATCTTAATATAAAGATATATTTAATGCTTAGCAGAATTTAATAAAACTAATGTATCTATTCGAGGTAGAAAACCTATTAATAAAAATTATACTTACAAAAGTAAATAATAAGTTTTTATTTGATAAGACAGCAACATTTTTTTTTTTTAAAGTCCAAAATAATAGAAGAAAATAAATTCATGATTAGACACAAAACCGATACAATTATGGAAGCTGCTAATCTTGATAAAGAGTGTGGTACTAGAAACAAGTTAACTGTAATTACAGCTAGTGCGTGCCCGAACAATTCTGAAACCATCAAAAATGTAGATTGTTTTATTGTAAAGACAAATTTAATAGAAGAATGGCGTTTCATAAAAATAAACGGAGTTGTAATGACAAAATTAGAAAGATTATTAATATGAAAATTATAAACACACCTAATATGCCTATTAGTAACGGCCACTACTCACAATGTATAAAGTACAATGGTATTTTATATTTATCAGGACAGCTACCTATTATGAAGGAAACTAAAGCTATTCCTGCTACAATTGAACAACAAACAATTTTAGCTTTACAGAACACTGAAGCCATATTAAAAGAAGCAGGAAGTAATAAAAGCAATATATTACAAGTACGCCTATATATTTCCAATATAAAACTCTGGGACAAAGTTAACAACGAGTATATACGTTTTTTTGGAAATCATAAACCAGTAAGAAGTATTATCCCAACACGAAAATTACATTTTGGATGCTTAATTGAAATAGAAGTAACAGCCATATCAAATACTTAAAATCATGTACAAAGAAAATCTTATTAAAGTTCATCAAAGAATTAAACCTTATATACACAACACCCCAGTTTTGAGCTCAAGGTTAATCAACGAAATTACGGGAGCCTCTTTGGTGTTTAAATGCGAAAATTTTCAAAAAATGGGAGCCTTCAAAATGCGAGGAGCAACTAATGCTATTATGCAGTTATCTGATAAACAAAGAAAAAAAGGAGTGGTAACGCACTCTTCTGGAAATTTTGCTCAAGCACTCTCTTTGGCTGCTCAAAGTTTAGGAGTTAAAGCATTTATAGTAATGCCTTCTACTGCTCCGAAGGTTAAAAAAGATGCCGTTAAAAGTTATGGCGGTAAAATTATAGAATGCGAACCAACCCTAATAGCCAGAGAAAATACTGCAAAAAAAATTGAGCAAAAAGAAGGCGCTACATTTATTCACCCTTCTAACGATATGGATGTTATTTTAGGGCAAGGAACTGCTGCTAAAGAATTATTAGAAGAGCATCCAGATTTAGAGTATATCTTTACACCTATTGGTGGAGGTGGTTTAATTGCAGGAACAGCACTATCTGCTCGTTATTTTGGTAATAATTGTAAAGTAATTGGTGGAGAACCATTTGAAGTCGACGATGCATATCGCTCGTTAAAGAGTGGCTATATTGAATCAAACACGTCCACTAATACAATTGCCGATGGGCTTAAAACACAATTAGGAGACATAAATTTCCCTATTATCCTACAAGGAGTCGAAATGATAATACGTGTAACCGAAAATGAAATTGTAAATGCAATGCGTATAATCTGGGAGCGTTTAAAAATTGTTTCAGAGCCATCATCTGCTGTTGCACTTGCCGCTTTATTAAAAGAAAAAGAAACATATAAAAACAAAACAATAGGGGTTATCATTTCTGGCGGAAATGTTGATGTAAATAAGTTGCCTTTTAATCAAAAAAATTAAGAAAAACTATTACTAGCAATGTATATAAAACATGGCGTTTGATGCTAAACCAAACGTCTTTTTGTATTTACAAAGTCCTTCAAGTATAAAGTTTTAATATTTAATACTGAAAAAACACAAGCAACATTTATATTTGGTTAAGTACAAAACTGAAATGCAACTACTGATCTACTCTCCTACGCTTCATATACAAACCATTAGCGAAAAACCTAAACCAACATTAATTTAGAAATTACTTCCTCTCCTATTTCTTCATTCATCATTTTTACAATTTTCTCTTTTCCATAACTTAATTCTTCGCGTAAAACAGAAGATGTTAATTGTATCACTAAAGTTTTGTTTTGTAGTTTAACAGATGTTGTATGTGTTGCAACACCAGGTCCCATCATCTTGTTCCAAGTTTCTTCAATCTTTAATTTCTGCATCCCTTTCGTCAAATTATTTTCTTTGATAAAGAATTGCATTAAATCTTCTATAGATAAAGAATCGTTTTCTCTTTTAGACATACTTTAGATTATTGTATTGTTCGGTTTTTAAAACTTTAAAACTAAAGCTTAAAAATTTGATATGGTTTATTACTCTGTTTTACAATATTCTCAGTTCTTTCTGAATGTGTATCTGTGATGAAAATTTGTCCGAACTCATCATTATTTACTAAATTGATAATTTGCAAAACTCTTTTTTCATCTAACTTATCAAAAATATCATCTAACAATAAAATAGGAACTACCTCATTTTGCTGCTTAATAAACTCGAACTGAGCAAATTTTAATGCAATTAAGTACGATTTTTGCTGTCCCTGAGAACCAAATTTCTTAATAGGGTATTCGCCTATATCAAAACTCAAATCGTCTTTATGAATTCCGGATGATGTGTACTGTAATATTTTATCTTTCTCTAAAGATTTCTGTAATAAATCTTTCATAGAAAAATCAAGTAACTGACTTTTATACAAAAGATTAACAGTTTCTTTATCATCAGAAATCACCTGATATTTATCGTTAAAGATAGGAATAAATCTTTCTAGAAAAGCTTTTCTAACTTCAAAAATTCTTGTACCATACTCAGACAATTGATCGTCATAAACACTTAAATTTAAAGCGTCGAAAGTTCTATTTGCTGCAAAATATTTTAACAACGCATTACGCTGACTTAATACCTTATTATACGCTAACAGGTCTTTTAAATAATTTTTATTTTGCTGAGAAATTACGCCATCAATAAATTTTCTTCTCGTGTCACTTCCTTCTGTTACCAAATCTCTATCCGCAGGTGAAATAATAACCAAAGGCAATTGCCCAATATGATCAGAAAATTTTTCGTAACTCTTACCATTTCGTTTTAAAACTTTCTTTTGCCCTTTTTTTAAACTGCAAACAATTTTCTCATTTCTATCATTTAAAACATAATCTCCTTCTATCATAAAAAAAGCTTCATCATGTTTAATATTCTGAATTGCGACAGAATTAAAATAACTTTTAGCAAAAGACAAATAATAGATAGCATCTAAGACATTGGTTTTGCCAACACCATTATCTCCTACAAAACAATTTATTTTCTGCTGAAAATCAAAAGATTGCGATTCTAAATTCTTAAAATTAAGTAAAGAAAGTTTCTGTAAATACATGAATTAAAAAGGGTCTTTAAAAGGATTTGCAAATTATTGAAAATTTTGCGAATTATGTCCTTTTAAAATCCAATTAAAAAAACTATTTTTGTCGCCACTAATTTTTAAGGAAATATGGCAACTTACAAGAAAAAATATAAAGCAGAAGGTAAAAAAGAACAACAACAGGTAGACGAATCTGAATTCGAAACAGCTGGTGTTTTAAACACTTTAGACGAGACTGCTTCGAGATCTGAAAAATGGATCGAAAAAAACAGCAAACCTTTATTCTATGCTTTAGTTGGTGTAGTTGTTATCTTTTTAGCATACTTAGGATATACTAAATACATCTCTGAGCCAAATGAAATAGAGGCTTCTAACGAATTAGCTTTCCCAAGAAAATATTACGACCAAGCTTCAACTGCTGGTTCTGGAATCGATTCTTTGTTAACTTTAGGTTTAGAAGGCGCAGATGGTAAATACGGTTTCTTAGACATTGCAGATTCTTTTAGCGGTACAAACGCTGGAAATTTAGCAAACTATTATGCTGGTGTTTCTTATTTGGAAATGAAACAGTATGACAAAGCAATTGAGTATTTAGAAAAATTTAATTCTGATGACGAAATGTTAGGTCCTGTTACTTTAGGTGCTGTTGGAGATGCTTTTGCAGATATCAACCAACCTGAAGATGCTTTAGACTATTATGTAAAAGCTGCTAATAAAAAACAAAATGATTTTACAACTCCTTTATTTTTATACAAAGCAGGAATGACTGCTATGGAGTTAAAAAAGTTTGACAAAGCAGAATCTTTATTTACTAAAATAAAAGAAAACTACCCAACATCTGACCAAGGTAGAGATGTTGTGAAATTTATAAATGCTGCTAAATACGCAAACTAGTATTTAGAAATTAGGTTTTAGGAATTAGTAAAACCTAACTACTAAAACTAATGACTAAAAACTAAAACATGGCAACAACAAACTTATCATATTACGATAAAACAACTATCCCAAATGCGAAGTCTTTTCGATTTGGGATTGTTGTTTCTGAATGGAATCCAGAAATTACTAGAAACCTTCAAAAAGGAGCAATTGAAACTTTAATAGACTGTGGAGCTTCCAAAGAAAACATTATTTCTTGGGATGTTCCTGGAAGTTTTGAATTGGTTTTTGGATGCAAAAAAATGATTCAATCACAACAGGTTGATGCTATTATAGCCATTGGAAATGTAATTCAAGGAGAAACAAAACATTTCGATTTTGTTTGTGAAGGTGTTACACAAGGCATTGTAGACTTAAATATTAAACATGATGTTCCTGTAATTTTCTGTGTATTAACAGACAATACAAAACAACAATCTTTAGATAGATCTGGCGGAAACTTAGGTAATAAAGGAATAGAATGTGCTGTTGCTGCAGTAAAAATGGCTGCATTAAAAAATATAGACAGAAAAAACGATAGTATCGGTTTTTAAATTATAGCCTTTTTCCTGCAAGTTTTTTTAATCTTGCAGGTATTGTATTAGTATACTCATTTTTCTCTAGGCCTACAAAACTTTAAACCATGTAGGATTTAAGAATACTTTTAACATCTTAGTTAGGCGAATTCCTTTAAATTCTTTAAATTTGAAATGCTTTTGCAATTGGTGTGAAAATTGATTTATTCTAAAAATCTATTCATCAATTAATTCTAAAATTATGGGATTTTTAAAACGTACAAACAAGAAATTTGATTACCAACCTCGTTATTACAAAGGAGAAGGAAGTCCTTTTAAAATTGAGCACAAACTAGATCAATACAGAACTACAGCTGGTAAAAACAAGGGCTTAAAAGGCAAGTTTGGTGATGCTATTGACGATTTAAAAAACCCTGATAGAACAACCAGCAGAACACTTTTAATTATCATTACTATCTTAGTTTTGGTTTTTCTTTACATCATCGATTTCGATTTATCTATATTCATAAATAATTAATGTCTGATATCATTCAACTTTTACCAGATCATGTAGCAAACCAAATTGCTGCAGGAGAAGTGGTACAACGCCCTGCTTCTGTAGTAAAAGAATTACTAGAAAATGCAATTGATGCAGGTGCAACCAATATAAAATTATTAATAAAAGATGCTGGTAAAACGCTTATTCAAGTAATTGATGACGGTAAAGGAATGAGCACTACAGACGCTAGAATGAGTTTCGAACGTCATGCAACTTCTAAGATTCAGAAGGCAGAAGATTTATTCAATTTAAACACCAAAGGTTTTCGTGGAGAAGCTTTGGCTTCTATTGCTGCCATTGCACATGTAGAACTAAAAACAAAACCTACTGACGAAGAACTAGGTACGTGTATAAAAATTGAAGGAAGTAAAATAATTTCTCAAGAATTTGTTTCTACTGGTAAAGGCACAAGTTTAGCTGTAAAAAACTTATTCTACAATATTCCTGCAAGAAGAAATTTCTTAAAATCAGATACGGTAGAAACGCGCCATATTATTGATGAATTTCAACGGGTAGCTTTGGCACATTCAGACATTTCATTTTTATTACATCATAATAACAACGAAGTATATCACCTTAAAAGTGGAAATCTTCGTCAGCGCATTGTGGCTGTTTTTGGAACTAAAATGAATGAAAAATTAGTTCCTATTGATGAAAAAACAGATATTGTTGCTATTGAAGGTTTTGTTGCAAAGCCTGAGTTTTCTAAAAGAAAACGAGGTGAACAATTCTTTTTTGTGAATAACCGATTTATAAAAAGTTCATACCTAAATCATGCAGTTGTAAGTGCTTTTGATGGTTTACTTGAACAAGGAGCACATCCTTCTTACTTCTTATATTTAACCGTTCCTGCAAATACAATAGACATTAACATTCACCCAACAAAGACAGAAATAAAGTTTGATAATGAAAAAGCTTTGTATGCGATGTTGCGTGCAACCGTAAAACATAGTTTAGGGCAATACAATGTTGCCCCTGTTTTAGATTTTAATAGAGATGCAGGTTTAGACACACCTTATGCATTTAAATCGGATGCAAAACCAGCTTCTGTTCCTAAAATTTCTGTTAACCCAGATTTTAACCCGTTTAAAGAAGAGCAATACCAAAAAGAAAGTAATTTTTCTTTTAAAAAGGAAAAACCAACGGAGAGTTGGGAATCTTTATACACTTCAGTAGAAAGTTCGAACGAGCAACCAAATGCTAGTTTATTTGAGCATCAAGAAGAAGAGAAAACACAAAAAACGTTTCAGATTCAGCGTAAATATGTAATGAGTTTGATAAAATCTGGTGTGGTTTTAATAAACCAATCTTTGGCACATCAAAGAGTACTATATGAGCAATTTTTAGAAAGTATTACCGTTAAAGAAGCAAATAGTCAGCAATTATTGTTTCCTGTAAAAATATCTTTCTCTTCTGCAGAAATAGAAATGATTTACACAATAAAAACAGAGTTAGAAAACGCAGGTTTTTCTTTTGATGAATTTACAAAAGACAGTGTTACGATAAAAGGAATTCCGGTTTCTGTAACTGAGAGCAAAATTACTATTATTTTAGAAGAATTGTTAAATGATATGAATTTAGAAGTTCCAGATGCAAGTTTTAGTCATTTTGATGTAATGGCAAAATCATTTGCAAAAACATTGTCTATAAAAACAGGAACATTATTATCTGAAAGAGAACAAGAAAGCTTAGTAAATAATTTGTTTTCTTGTAAAGAACCAACAGTTTCTCCTTTCGGTAAAGCAACATTTAAAACATTAACACTAAACCAAATAGACAACCTATTTAATAGCTAATTATGGGGAAACTTACAGACGGTATAAAACACCTAATTATAATAAATGTAATTTTGTTTGTAGCACCACAATTGCTACAATTAGATGTTACAAACATATTAGCATTGCATTTTCCTAAGAATGAGCATTTTGGAATTTGGCAATATATTACACATATGTTTATGCATGGTAGTTTGCCACATATTTTATTTAATATGTATGGTTTATGGGCTTTTGGAACGCCTTTAGAGCAAATGTGGGGAAAAAAGAAATTTTTATTCTTTTACTTTTCTGCAGGTCTTGGTGCAGGATTAATTTATACCCTAGTAAACTATTATCAATTTAATGGTATTTATGATCTTTTTTTAAATGCAGGACTAAATCCTTCTGAAATTTTATCTGTTTTAGAAAAAGGAAGCACAAATGATGCTAGAATTGTTAGCTCAATAACACAAGAACAATTTAACAAAATAACGTCCTTATATAACACACCAGCAGTTGGTGCTTCTGGTGCCGTTTATGGCGTTTTAGTAGCCTTTGGTTTGTATTTTAAAGATGCGAAGTTAGCCTTGATATTTTTACCAATTCCAATCGCTGCAAAATACTTTATTCCTGTAATGATTTTAGGAGATTTATTCTTCGGAATGACGAAGTACTCTGTTGGTAATGTTGCCCACTTTGCACATATTGGTGGTGCTTTAATTGGATTTATTATTGCCTATTATTGGAAGAAAAAATCAATTTAAAATGAATTAATGAGTTTTATAGACACTTTAAAATACAAGTATAAAACAGGTACGATAATTGAAAAATTAATATACCTAAATGTTGCAGTTTTTGCGATTACACTTTTATTAACTGTTTTTCTAGGCTTATACAAAGAAGAGGCTAGCTTTATTACAAAATGGTTTTCATTAGATGATAATTTAGATATATTTCTTACCAGACCTTGGTCGATAATTACTTATGGCTTTCTACATGCTGATTTTATTCATCTAATTTTCAATATGATTACGTTATATTTTATTGGAAATCTTTTTATTCAATATTTTACACAGAAACAAGCGTTGACTTTTTACATTTTAGGAACTTTGTTTGGAGGAATTTTCTATCTATTAAGTCAGAATTATTTTCCTCTTTTTGAAGGAGATTCTTTTAAATTAGTTGGAGCTTCAGCAGGAATTTCGGCAATATTTATTGGTATTGTTACCTATATTCCCAATTATCAAATTAAAATTCCTCTTTTAGGTTTTTTAAAATTGTGGCATTTGGCAGTAATATGGTTGGCTTTCGATTTTATTGGTTTAATTGGAGATAATGCTGGTGGTAGTTTTTCTCATTTAGGGGGAAGTTTATTCGGCTTTTTATATGTGAATCAAGCAAGTAATAAAAAGATAGATCTTTCAAGCATGTTTTCTTCCTTTTTCAAAAGAAAAGAGAAACCTTTAAAAACAGTTCATAAATCTGCTAAAAGAAAACAAAATACAGTTAAAACACCTGCACCAAACCAAGTACAAATAGATACCATATTAGATAAAATAAGTAAGTCTGGTTACGATACACTTACAAAAACTGAAAAGGAGTTTTTGTTTAAACAAGGAAAAAGATAAATGAAGAACCTATCCTTTTTAGACAAAATTCTTTATTTAGTGAACTCATTAATGGCAACGTTACTTTTGTTATCATTTCTATTGCCTTTTATTTCCCCAAAAACTATTCCTGCATTTGCAATACTGAGCCTTTTTGTACCAATTCTACTCATAATAAACGCGGCTTTTGCTGTATATTGGCTTATTAAATTAAAAAAACAATTTCTTTTATCCTTTATAATTTTAACTATAGGATGGCTTTTTACAAGTCCGTTTTATAAAATATCTAGTAATAATTCATCCTTAAATTCCGATTTAAAAGTGATGAGTTATAACGTAAAGGCCTTTGATTTATTTACAAAAAAAAAGGATACTACAAGTTCTAAAAATGGTTTCGATTTCATAGCCAACAAAAACCTCGATGTTATAGCGATTCAAGAATACTACCAGTCGAAAAAAATAAAACTTTCCTTTCCATATAAATATGTGAAATTTAAAACTGAAAATGGTAAATACGGTATGGCTATTTATTCTAAATATAAAATTATAAATTCTGGTTCATTAAATTTACAAAGCCCTGGTAATAATATTATTTTTGTAGATATATTAAAAAAGAAAGATACCATTAGAATTTATAATGCACATTTCGAATCTCTAAGAATAAAACCTAATGAAGAGAATTTTGGACAAGAAAATTCAGAAAAATTAATAAAACGGATTTCTACATCATTTAAAAAACAAGCAGAACAAACCGACTTATTTTTAAAGCATGAGCAACAATGGAAAGGCAAGAAAATAATTTGTGGCGATTTTAATAATACCGCCTACTCTTGGATGTATCACGAAGTTTCTAAAAACAAAAAAGATGCTTTTATAGAAGCTGGTAAAGGTTTTGGAAAGTCTTATAATTACTGGTTTCCATTAAGAATAGATTTTATTTTAACTGATGAAAATGCTATTATAAATCAGTTTTCAACTTTCTCTGAAGAATTTTCAGACCACTTCCCTATTCAATCGAAAATAAATTGGTAATTTTATATTTTTATATTTGCTAGTATGGAGTATATGTATCTTTTAGTTTGTGTTTTACTTTTTATTCCTTGGTTAATTATTTTTTATTCTAAAAATAATTTAAGAAACAGGATGATTAAGGCTGGTTTAATGGCTGCTCCATTCGGAATAATAAACATGTGGTTTAGACTAGACTATTGGAATGCCCCTGAAATATATCTTTTTTATAACTTAATTTCTATTGAAGATGCAATTTTTGGTTTTATAACCACAGGTATTAGTGTTTCTATCTATGATTCAATATTTACTAAAGAGCATATTAAATTTGAAAATAGTAGGCATAAAATAATATTGCTTTTTTTATTCATAATTTTCGCCTCATTCTTTGTTCTTAATAATGCAATGGGTGTAAATTCTATGTTTATGTTTTGTATTCCTCTATTAGTTTTAACAACATATATTACAATTATAGTTAGAAGAGATTTGTTAATTCCCTCTCTAGTTACAGGTGTATTTTGTGTACTAATAGCAATTCCTATCTATATGTTTTCATTTAACTATATTGCTCCCGATTTTTGGAATACCTATTGGTTCCTTTCAGGAAAAAAATATGGTTGGACTGTTTTTGGAAATGTACCAGTTTTAGAATTATTATGGTATTTCTCTTGGGGTTCTTTCTCGGCTGTTCTATATGATTATGGAAAAGGAACAAAAAAAGTTGTAAAAAAAGTTTTTTAAAACTCAAAGCACTTATTTTTCAAAACCATACTCTCTTTCTACTTTACAAATGCGTAGTTGATACTTCTTGTACCATTTCTCTCTTCCTAAATTTCTGGCTTCAATATGCTCTAAATTGTTTTTCCAAGCCACAATAGCATCTAGGTTTTGCCAATAAGAAACAGTAATTCCTACCTCGCTTCTTGCAGATTCTATGCCTAAGTAACCTGGTTGTTCTTTTGCCAATACTTCTATTTTATTTGCTGTTTCTAAATAACCACTAATATTATCGGTTAAAATAGTTGAAAATATTACAGCATAATAAGGAACTTTTAAATCATCAATAATCATAGTATAATTTGGTATTTTATTTCTGAAAGTGACACATCTTTATCTCTAAAATATTTCACTCTTTTAAACTTTAGACGTTCTAATATTTTTACTGATGCCTTGTTTTCAAGAACAACATAAGCAACTAGCTTTTTTATTTTTAACTGCTTGCTATAATAAAGTAAACCTTCACAAACTTCGTAACCATAGCCTTTCCCCCAACACTCTTCAACAAACCTATATCCAATTTCATCATCAATATTATCTTTTACCAATGCAAGAGTGCCTATAAATTTTGCTCCTTGTTTTCTTTCAATCGCATAAATCCAAAAATCATTTTTTGGCTTAATGTATAAAGATATTAAGTATTTTAGTTCTTTAGAATTCTCTTCAAAATTCTTAACAGTTCCTGTTGCGTATTTTAAAACTTCTGGGTTATTTTCAAGCACATGAAATTCTTGTAAATCGTCTGAATTCAATTTTCTAATAAGTAGTCTTTCTGTTTCAAAAATCATGAATAATATCGTACTTTTGCAAATGCTAAATGTACCAAAATGAACGCAGAAAAAAAAGTTGCTTTTTATACTTTAGGTTGCAAATTAAACTTCTCTGAAACATCTACTATTGCTAGAAATTTTGTTAGTGAAGGTTTCGAGCGTGTAGAGTTTGAAGAAAAAGCTGATGTATATGTTATAAATACCTGTTCTGTTACAGACAACGCAGACAAACGTTTTAAAACCATAGTTAAAAATGCATTGAAAAAGAACGACGATGCCTTTTTAATTGCAGTAGGTTGTTATGCACAATTAAAACCAGAAGAGTTAGCTGCAGTAGATGGCGTAGATTTGGTTTTAGGAGCTACAGAAAAGTTTAATGTTACTTCTTATATAAATGATTTAACTAAAAATGATATTGGAGAGGTTCACTCTTGCGAAATTTCTGATGCAGATTTTTACGTTGGTTCTTATTCAATTGGAGACAGAACACGTGCTTTTTTAAAAGTGCAAGATGGTTGCGATTATAAATGTACGTATTGTACTATCCCTTTAGCAAGAGGTATTTCGAGATCAGACACTTTACAAAATGTAATTGATAATGCCAAAGAGATTTCTTCTAAAGGAATTAAAGAAATAGTCTTAACAGGCGTTAATATTGGTGATTATGGTAAAGGAGAATTTGGAAACAAAAAACATGAACATACTTTTCTAGAATTAGTAAAAGAATTAGATCGTGTTGAAGGAATTCATAGATTGCGAATTTCATCAATAGAACCAAACCTATTAAAAGACGAAACAATAGATTTTGTTTCTAAATCCTCTTCTTTTGTACCACATTTTCATATTCCATTACAATCTGGTTCAGATGAATTGTTAAAGAAAATGAAACGTAGGTATTTAAAAAACACCTATACAAATAGAGTTTCTAAAATAAAAGAAGTAATGCCAAATGCCTGCATTGGTGTAGATGTTATTGTTGGTTTCCCTGGAGAAACGGAAGAACTTTTCTTAGAAACGTATAACTATTTAAACGATTTAGATATTTCTTATTTACATGTTTTCACATATTCTGAAAGACCTAACACAGCGGCTGTAGAAATGGACGGCGTTATTCCGAAGAAAGTAAGAGCAAAACGAAGTAAAATGTTACGAGGTTTGTCTGCTAAAAAAAGACGTGCTTTTTATGAATCTCAATTAGGAAATACTTTAACTGTTTTATTTGAAAGTGAAAATAAAGAAGGTTACATAAATGGTTTTACAGAGAATTATGTAAAAGTTAAAACACCATGGAATCCTGAATTAGTGAATACTTTACACAGCATTAAATTAACAGAAATTGATGAAGACGGCTTAGTTAGATTGACTTTTACAGAGGAGTTAGTTAAAAATTAACACCTTAATATATGAAGAGTGGCACCTCTTTTGATATATTTACTAAAAAGAATAAATGAAGAAAATCCCTATTTACTTTATGCCTGGTTTAGCTGCTGGACCAGAAATTTTTGAAAACTTAGAATTAGACCTAGAAAAATATACTCTTCATTATTTAAAATGGATAAAACCTCTTGCTCTAGAAGAGGATATCGATAATTACGCCTGTAGGCTAAGTGATGAAATCAAAGAAAAAAACCCTGTATTAGTAGGTGTTTCTTTTGGCGGAATTTTAGCACAAGAATTGGCTAAATTTGTACACCCTAAAAAAGTGATTATTATTTCTAGTGTTAAAAACCAAAACGAATTACCAAAAAGATTCAAATTTGCGAAATTCACAAAGGTTTACAAATTTTTTCCTACCAAAGTTATAGAAAACTTTGAAGATTACACTGTATATTTTTTAGGTAAATCTCTAACAAAAAAAGCAAATTTGTATAAAAAATATCTTTCCGTTAGAGGAAAAAAATACCTAAAGTGGTCTATTTATAACGTTATCAAATGGGAACAATTAAGGCCAATTGAAAATATTGTTCATATTCATGGAACAAAAGACACTGTTTTTCCTATTAAAAATATTAAAAATGCAATAGAAATTAAAGGAGGAACACATGTTATGATTTTAACAAAAGCTAAAAAAATATCAAAAATTATTGATGAAGTTTTAACTTGTTAAAACAAAGCCATTTCCTTACATTTATATTATAAAATTGCAAAACATGAAATCATCTCAACGTATTCTATCATTATTAAGTGTAACTATTATAACAGTACTTTTTTATAATGGTGTTCATAAATCGGACTCAGATCCTGAAACACAGACACATAAAACCTATAAAATAAAAACATTAAAACTACCAAACGGGCTTAATTTAGCTGGAGAAAGGGTTCCCGTAGAAATTAATGATGTAAAGGAAAGAATGGAAAGAGAATTGTTGGTAAACACCTATTGGCAATCTAACGGAATTTTACTTATAAAAAGAGCGAACAAATATTTTCCTATTTTAGAACCTCTATTAAAAAAACATAATTTACCAGATGATTTTAAATTTTTAGCCCTAGCCGAAAGCGGTTTTACAGATGAAACATCTTCTGTAGGTGCAGCAGGAATGTGGCATTTTATGAAAACAACTGGTAAAGAATATGGTTTAGAAATTAATGATAATGTAGATGAACGCTATAATATTGAAAAATCTACTGAAGTAGCTGCTGAATATTTGAAAAAATCGAAAGAACGATTGGGTTCTTGGACCTTGGCTGCTGCTGCTTATAATGCAGGTAATTATGGTGTTTCTAGAAGGTTAGAAACTCAACAAGTAGATAATTATTATGATGCCTTACTACCAAATGAAACTGAAAGGTATATTTTTAGAATATTGGCTCTAAAAGAAATTATTTCGAACCCTAAAAAATATGGTTTTGTTTTTGAAGAGGGAGATTTGTATACGCTTGAAGAAACTAAAATAGTAAAAGTAGATTCTGTTATTTCTAATTTAACATTATTTGCTAAGAAGTTTGGGATGAATTATAAAGAACTTAAAATTCACAATCCTTGGTTAAGAGAAAATAAATTAAACAATAGGAGTCGAAAATTATATGAAATTAAAGTTCCTGTAAATTAATTTATTCAATAACATTTTTAACCCTACCAACCAAGCCAGATTCTAGCTGAACTTTAATACCATAAGGGTGATTTAAAGATTTTGTTAGAATCTTACTTACTTTTCCTTCACTTAACTCACCAGATATTTGATGATGCTTTTGTACGATTTCTACAAATAACCCTATTTGTATATTTTTTCTTTGTCTTCCATCAATCATAATAATATTTTAAATTACAAAAATAAAAAAGCCTATCAATTATTGATAGGCTTTTAGATAAAAAATTAACTAGTAATAATATATAATTATATAACTCTTACGTTTACTGCGTTTAATCCTTTTTTACCATCTTGTAAGTCAAACTCAACTTCATCGTTTTCACGAATTTCGTCAACTAATCCTGACACATGTACAAAATGTTCTTTGTTGTTTCCTTCTTCAGTAATAAATCCGAATCCTTTAGATTCATTGAAAAATTTTACGGTACCTTTATTCATAATAGTAATATTAAATGTGTTGCTTGTTTAATTACTAGCAACGTTAATTGAATTGCAAAGATAATGCCATTATTTGATAAAAGAAGTAAAAATTAAAAAAAACTTTATATTTTTTTTAAACATATTTAAATTGAAAATAAAAAAAGCCTATCAATTATTGATAGGCTTTTAGATAAAAAATTAACTAGTAATAATATATAATTATATAACTCTTACGTTTACTGCGTTTAATCCTTTTCTTCCATCTTGTAAGTCAAACTCAACTTCATCGTTTTCACGAATTTCATCTACTAAACCTGACACATGTACAAAATGTTCTTTGTTGTTTCCTTCTTCAGTGATAAATCCGAATCCTTTAGATTCATTGAAAAATTTTACGGTACCTTTATTCATTATAATAATATTAAATGTGTTGCTTGTTTAATTACAGACAACGTTAATTGAAATGCAAAGATAATGCCAAAAAAAAAATAATCCAAAAATATTTAATATTTCTCACACTTGCACTCTTAAAAACTACTAGTTAAAGCTTTAACAGTATTAAATTCTTCAATAATTTCTTCTAAAACGATTTTTGCCGGTTTAATTTCATGAATTAACCCAGCAATTTGACCTATTTCTAACTCTCCATTATCTAAATCTCCTTCAAACATTCCTTTTTTTGCTCTAGCTCTTCCCAACAATTCTTTTAAATCGTCTATCGTTGGTTTCATTTTATATAATTCTTGTATTTCATTAAAAAACTTATTTTTCACCAAACGAACAGGTGCGAGTTCTTTTAAGGTCAGCTGTGTATCTCCATCTTTTACTGCTAGAATTCTATTTTTAAAATTCTGGTGCGCAGAAGATTCTTCCGTTGCAGCAAACCTACTTCCTATCTGTACCCCATCTGCTCCTAAAACCATTGCAGCCAACATTCCTTTACCAGAACCAATGCCGCCTGCAGCAATTACAGGTATTTTAACCTGCTCCTTTACCATTGGTATTAATGTAAAAGTGGTCGTTTCTTCCCTCCCATTATGTCCGCCAGCTTCAAAACCTTCACAAACTACTGCGTCTACTCCTGCCAATTCTGCTTTTAATGCAAACTTTACTGAGCTCACAACATGCACAACCGTAATTCCTTTTTCTTTCAAGAAGGAAGTCCATGTTTTAGGGTTTCCTGCGGAAGTAAAAACAATCTTTACACCTTCTTCAACAATAATCTCCATTATTTTTTCGATATCAGGATATAACATTGGTACGTTTACTCCAAAAGGTTTATTTGTTGCTTTTTTACACTTCTGAATATGCTCTCTTAGAACTTCTGGGTACATAGAACCAGCGCCAATTAAACCTAAACCACCTGCATTAGATACTGCAGAAGCTAATTTGTAACCAGAAACCCAAATCATTCCTCCTTGGACAATTGGATATTTTATTCCGAATAAATCTATAATACTATTTTTCATTAATTTTTTATAACCTTAATTGTTTTGTTTTTATTTTCTTTGGAAACTTTAACAAAATACACGCCTTTTTCTAAGTAAGAAATATCAATTTCATTAGAAATTACGTTGTTTTGCTGAAAAACTTTTTTTCCTAGAATATCAAAAATTTGAATTTTATACTCTTTTATTTCACCTTGAACCCCATCAATATTAAAAATTGTAATAATTGGGTTTGGTAAGATTTTAATAGTTTGTAAATACTCTTCTTCTAATGAAGCGGTAGAGCCAATGTAATTATTTAAAGCTACTTCAAAATCGGGAATTCCATAACCATATTGATCGGTTGGATTTGCATATCTATCTGCAGATCTATAAACAGCCTCTTTTAAATAATTATTAAAGTTCTTTTGCCTTTTAGATTTATTGTCTGTAGAGAATTTCAACAAAAAACCTTCATTACCATTTAAACAAGCTATTAAACCCGCCATAATTGGCGAAGAAAAGGAGGTTCCGTTAGAAGAAACAATTGCACCATTTGCATGATTAATAACAGCCACACTAGCTCCTTTAGCTAGAATTTCAGGTTTCACTCTATTATCTGAAGTCGGTCCGAAAGAGCTAAAACTAGCAATATTTTTGTTTATATCTACCGCACCAACTGTAATTACGGAAGGTGCATCTCCTGGTGCTGTAATGTATTTCCAAGTTTTATTGCCTTCATTTCCGGCAGAATTAACTACCAAAATCCCTTTATTTGCTGCAATTTCTGCTCCTCTAGAAATAAAAGTAGTTTTTCCATTCATGTCTGCATACGAATAATTATAATCAGGATTGTCGAAAGTAGTATATCCTAAAGAAGTATTAATTACATCAACCCCTAAACTGTCTGCTCTTTCTGCTGCCTCTACCCATAACGTTTCTTCTAACGGAACTTCTACGGGTGCATTTTCTGTTCTAAATAAATAGAAAAATGCATCTGGTGCAGTACCTACAAATTGATTCTCTAAATAGCCACCAATTGTAGACAAAACATTGGTTCCGTGATTATTTCCTGAGTAAAAATTAGCACTTCTTTCTACAAAATCGTAACCTCCAAGAATCTGGTTATTATCTCTTAATCTTTTGAAAGCTTCTAAAGTCTTTACATTCGGAAAACCGGCATCTATAACTGCAATTATTTGTCCCTTACCCGTTAAGCCTTGTGCATGCAAATAATCTCCTTTTAGCATTTTTATTTGATCATTTGTACTACCATAATTAAATTCAGTTTGATGATTATTGAATTTATTCTGATGATTCAAAACTAATTTTTTACTCGATTTTTGTGCTAAATTATTAAAGGTTTTATTGGCAAACTCTACTCTTTTTATAAATGGTAGATTTGAAAAAGAATCGTCAATAATTGTTTTGGTAGCTTGAATATGAACTGCGTTTAACCATTTTGATTTCCCTAAAATAGTGATTCCGGAAACGGCTTTAATATTATCTACATAAGGCTGATGCATAGGAACGTCTGTTCCGTCTATTATAATTTGTAAATTGTTTCTTCGATCAATAGCTCTTTGAGAAAGCATTAATCTAGGGCTTGTTATATAAGACGTTGAATCTGGTTTGTCTCTTAAAAACAACCACGCATCTTCTTGTTGTTGAGAAAACAAAGAGAAAGTAACTAAAAAATAAAAAAGAAAGTATATTTTTTTCATGGTTATATCTTAAACCATAAAAATACCAATTAATAAACCCTAAAAAAAGTTTTTTACGAAATTACTCCAGAACCTAGCAACTCTTCATTCATATACCAAGCAACAAATTGCCCTTCTTGTATAGCAGATTGTTTATTTTCAAATTCTACAAATAAACCAGTTTCTACCTTGTGTAAAGTGGCTGTTTCTAAAGCTTGTCTATATCTAATTCTAGCTTCAACTTGTAATGTTTCACCTACTTTTAAAGTTAAATCTTTACGAATCCAATGAATTTCTTCATTAGAAACAAACAACACATTTCTATACAGACCTTGGTGATTTTTACCTTCACCTGTATAAATAGTATTTGTAGTTACGTCTGTTTCTATCACATACAAAGCTTCTTTTGTACCGCCAACATTTAAACCTTTACGTTGTCCTTTTGTAAAGTAGTGTGCGCCTTGATGTTTACCAACCACTTTACCATCCTCTTTATTGTAAGAAAATTTGGTTGCGAAATAGGCAAGTTCTGCTTCTTTATTTTCAAATTCTGGTGTAGATTTTACATACTGATAAAAATCTGAAGGAATTGTAACAATATTTCCTTCTTTTGGTTGTAATTTTTGTTGTAAAAATTCAGGCAATCTTACTTTACCAATAAAACATAAACCTTGAGAATCTTTTTTATCGGCAGTAATTAAGTCTGCTTCTTTTGCTATTTCTCGAACCTCTGGCTTTGTTAATTCGCCAATAGGAAACAATGCTTTTGTTAATTGTTCTTGAGAAAGCTGACATAAAAAATAAGATTGATCTTTATTTACGTCTTTTCCTGCCAATAATTTATAAACGGGTTTTCCGTCTATAATTTCTTCTCCTTTTCTACAATAATGACCTGTAGCAACGTAATCTGCACCTAGTTTTAAAGCAATGTCCATAAAAACATCAAACTTTATTTCTCGGTTACAAAGTACATCTGGGTTTGGTGTTCTTCCTTTGCTATATTCATCAAACATATAATCTACAATACGTTCTTTGTATTGATTGCTTAAATCTACCACTTGAAAAGGGATTCCTAATTTTTCTGCAACAATCATTGCATCATTACTATCTTCTAACCACGGACATTCATTAGAAATAGTTACAGAATCATCATGCCAATTTTTCATAAAAAGCCCAATAACCTCATACCCCTGTTCCTTTAATAAATGTGCAGTAACACTAGAATCTACACCACCAGAAAGACCAACAACAACTCGTTTCATTATCTATTTTTAAGGATGCAAAGATACGAATTAGAAATGGTTTTCTAGATTGAAAGAATTGATAGATATATTGTTTTGATTTATGTTGAAAACAGATTTTAGGTTTCAGAAAATTTTTAAACTTTGAAAATAAGACAACTAATTATCTTTCTTACGAGTATAAGAACTTTTTTTCTTTTTTTCTTTATGGGAAGCGATTTCACCATCTAAATAATACTCCCACTTACCATCTCTTTTCCCTTCTTTATAAACACCCGTTTCTTTTAGATCTCCATTCAGTTCGAAATATTTTGCTAAGCCATTTGGCTTGTCATTTTTATAAGTAATCTCTTCTATTAAAGTTCCTTTACTAGAATATTTACTAGAAACACCATCTAGCAGTCCGTTTTTATATTCTGAAAACTCGGTTACTTGTCCGTCTGGATAATACACCAATTGCTCTCCGTGAAGTGCTCCGTTTATATAATTTTCTTCCGACATTAGAGTACCATCTGGATAAAAATATTTCCAATTACCAACTCTTTTTCTTTTATTTAAAACACCTTCTGTTTTAATTTCACCTTTTAATGTGTAAAATTGAACAAATAAAGAATCTGAGTCTTCAAAAAAAGTCTTAATAATTACAGGTTTTTCTGAAGTGGTGATGTCATAAAATTTGAATACACCTATTTCTTTACCGTCTTTAAACTGACCTGTATAGCGTATTCTTTTATTCGAGTAATACTTTTTCCAAACACCAGTCCGTTCTTTATTTGAATCGAATTTATTAATTCTTTGTGCAGTAGCCTCTTCACTTATAAAATAACAAGCAAAAAAGGCGAAAATAAAAAGGAGTCTTTTTATATTTATCATTTAATTCCTATTTTTAAACAAATATACATTAATAGTGCCAGAAACAAAGCTGCTTTTCTTAACGGAACAACTCGATAACATGCAAAATCCTAAAAGGGAAAACCGACAAAAGGTTGCAAATATTGTGTTAGATAATCAAAAATTATTTAAAGATTTAATTTCTATAACTTTCGATGTTGAAAACAAAGTTTCTATAAAAGCTGCGTGGATTTTAGAATGGATCTGCACACATCATCATTTACATTGGATGACACCGCATTTAGATGAGTTTTCAGAAAAAATTATTACAGTTAAGTTTGATAGCGCCATAAGGCCTTGTGCAAAAATTTGTGAACATTTAGCAACTGCATATTATTCAAAAAAAGAGAACAACATTCATAAAAACCTAACAATTAAACAAATAGATGCCATTGTAGAGACTGGTTTCGATTGGTTAATTACACCGCAGAAAATTGCTGTAAGAGCATATTCAATGACTACTTTGTATTTATTCGGATTGGAAAAAGAGTGGATTCACCCAGAATTAAAACATCTTATTGAAACAAAAATAATTCACGAAAGTAAAGGTTGTAGAGCGCGTGGAAAACAGATTATAAACTTGATAGAAAAACATACAAACTAGCTTTTTTTGTTTATGATTTCAATCATAAATTACTTTTTAAAAAGTATTTAACTTTGATTGTAAATTATAAAACAATGAGCAATCAATATAACATCATTCAGAAAATCAATCAAAAAGTAGCACAGGAAAAGGAAAATACCATAGGTATTTCTATTGCAATGGTAATGTTTGGTACGGGAATTGGATCTATAAACGCAGCAATGGCAGTTCAAGGAAAAATTTCTTTGTTTATTTTAATGACCGCTATTGTACTTGCAGTAGGAACTGCAGTTTTATCTATTAGTCAGCAACCTTTAAAAACTATTGCTTGGGCTTTTATTGCAAGTATTATTATTAATGTGGCAATGCTAATTTATCAAATTTCTATTGCACTTTCTTAGGTTTTTCTTCAAACATTCGTAAAAAAAGAGACGCTGCAATATTTCTTGCACGCTCTTTTGCCTGATGTGCTCTTGTTCCTTCAAAAAGCGCATCTACGGTTGTAAACCATAATTCTAACCATTTGCCAAAGTGTTTTTGAGTTATCGTATGGTTAAAATGAGCATCTACATCTTTATGCGCTTTCATTGGGTTTCCTTTAAATTTTCTAACAAAAAACAAATTGGTTTCCCAAAAATCTGTTAGTTTTTCTAAATGGCTTTCCCATTCATTTTCTGGTATTATTTCTAAAAAAATAGGACCTATAAAAGGGTCTTCTTTAATTTTATTATAAAAAGTTGTTACTAATAAAAAAATATCAGCCCTGTTTTCTATATCTCTTAACTCCATATCTATCATTTTGAAAAAACAAATGTATATCTTTACATATGGTAATTTTATGACCTGAATCATAATGATAAACGAGCAGCTTCTTTTAGATTTTAATGCAGAAATATGTGAATATTCGAAAGGAAAAATAATATTTTCAGAAAATAATACTGCCAAATATTATTATCAAATAGTTAGTGGAGCCGTAAAAATGAATAACTATAATGACGATGGAAAAGAATTTATTCAAAATGTTTTTTATAAAGAGCAAAGTTTTGGAGAGCCACCACTTTTTATTGATGTAAAGTATCCCGCAAATGCCGTAGCTTTTTCCGATTGTAAAATATTAATATTAGAAAAGGAAAGTCTTTTTAAACTGTTATATCAATACCCAGAAATTCATTTAAATATTACAAAAAGTTTAGCGAACAGGTTATATTACAAGGCTATAATTGCTTCAGAAATTTCAAGTCAAGAACCAGAACATAGAGTGCTTCGTTTTTTTGATTATTTGAAAAAAGAAGTTGCAAAAACGGAAGGAGAATTCACCTATAAAATAGAATATACAAGGCAGCAAATAGCAGATACTCTAGGTCTTAGAGTAGAAACTGTTATTAGAGTTGTTAAAAATTTAGAGAAGAAAAAAAAGGTGAAAATTATTAAAAGAAAAGTTTTTAGATAAAACCTATTTAAATATACGTAAATCAGCTTAGTAATTTTTATTTTTGCAAATCACAACACTACAAAAAATGAACTTAACAAAACTAAATGCCATCTCACCAATTGATGGACGATACAGAGGGAAGATTGAAAAATTAGCAGACTATTTTTCTGAAGAAGCTTTAATAAAATACCGTGTTAGAGTAGAAATTGAATATTTTATTGCTTTGTGCGAAATTCCTTTGCCACAATTAGTAGATTTTGACAATAATTTATTTGATGAATTACGTAAAATTTATATTGATTTTACAGCTGAAGATGCTCAGAAAATAAAAGACATCGAAAGCATTACAAATCATGATGTAAAAGCTGTTGAATATTTTATCAAAGAAAAATTTGATGCTTTAGGTTTGCAACAACACAAAGAGTTTATCCATTTCGGGTTAACTTCTCAAGACATAAACAATACTGCAATTCCGCTTTCTATTAAAGAAGCAATGAATGATGTCTATGTACCTCAGTATTTTGAACTTTTAGAAAGATTACAAGAATTAGTTATTGAATGGAAAGATATTTCTATGTTGGCAAGAACTCACGGTCAGCCAGCTTCTCCTACTCGTTTAGGAAAAGAAATTGATGTTTTTGTAGTTCGTTTAAAAGAACAATTCAATTTATTAAATGACATACCAAGTGCTGCTAAATTTGGTGGAGCAACAGGTAATTTTAACGCTCATAAAGTTGCATATCCATCGATAGACTGGAAAGCTTTTGGAGGTAATTTTGTACAAGAAAAATTAGGTTTACACCATTCTTTTCCAACCACACAAATAGAACATTACGACCATATGGCTGCTTTGTTTGATACTTTAAAACGTATTAACAACATTATTATAGATTTAGATAGAGATTTCTGGACCTATGTTTCTATGGAGTATTTTAAGCAAAAAATTAAGGCAGGTGAAGTTGGTTCTTCTGCAATGCCACACAAAGTAAATCCTATTGATTTTGAAAATTCTGAAGGGAATTTAGGACTTGCAAATGCTATTTTCGAACATCTTTCTGCAAAACTACCTATTTCTAGATTGCAAAGAGATTTAACAGATAGTACCGTTTTACGTAATGTTGGAGTTCCTTTCGGACACACAATTATTGCGTTTACATCAACCTTAAAAGGGTTGAACAAATTGTTGTTAAACAAAGCTAAGTTTGAACAAGATTTAGAAAATAATTGGGCTGTTGTTGCAGAAGCTATTCAAACAATTTTAAGAAGAGAAGCATACCCAAATCCTTATGAAGCATTAAAAGGATTGACAAGAACAAATGAAAAAATAAACCAAAATTCTATTGCTAATTTTATTGATACGTTAGAAGTTTCTACAGAAATTAAAGAAGAATTAAAGGCAATTACGCCAGCAAATTATACAGGTATTTAACATGATAAAAGCAGAAAAAAGAGTCGAGAAAAAAGAGGTTTTAAAATTTATTTTAGAAAAAAGAAACACACTGTTCCTGTCTCTTTTTTCTTGTTTCTTTCTTCTAATTTTAACCTCTTGCTCTTCAGAAAAAGGAGATCCAGATAGATTTAGACAAGGTGTTTTTGAAATTCCTGCTGGAGACGGTTATAGTAAAACTATTATTACCAGAATAGATAGCCTTCAAATTGAAGAGTATGATAAAATTATCAGTATTTCTAACGATAGTTTATCCGAAGAAAAAAGAATAAAACATATTGATACCTTATATATCAAATGGAAAAATAATTTCTTTTATTCTTTAAAAATGAAATCACCTAAAAAACAGCTAGATAAAGACGCTATTTATGTGCAAATAACCAAAATAACGGATGATTCTTATGATTTTTCAGCAAAAATAGGTTTTAGTAAATTTCTTACGGACGGTACAATTTATAAAGTAAAATAACATGGAAATTTTTCTACATGCAGATACTTGGGTTGCGTTATTAACGCTAACTTTTTTAGAAATAATTTTAGGAATCGATAATATTATTTTTATCTCTATTTCCGCAAATAAGTTACCCGAAAAGCAAGTAAGAAAAGCAACACTTTTAGGGTTGGCTTTGGCAATGATTACAAGAATTATACTACTATTTGGTGTTTCTTATTTAATCGCTTTAAAAGATCCTTTTTTTAGTATAGACATCGGTTGGTTTAAAACGGGTTTAACTGGGCAAAGTATTATTTTGTTTCTAGGTGGTCTTTTTCTTTTATACAAAAGTACCAAAGAAATTCGTCAGAAAGTAGAACACACCAACGAAGAAGAGGTCCTAAAATCGCCAAAAGTAATTTCATTTTCAAGTGTAATTATTCAAATTATATTAATTGACATTGTATTTTCTTTCGATAGTATATTAACTGCAGTTGGTATGACAAACGGAATTGAAGGTGCTTTAATTATTATGATTATTGCAGTTATTATCTCCATTATAATCATGATGATTTTCTCTAAACCAATTAGTAATTTTGTAAATAAAAACCCAACAATACAAATGCTTGCGCTGTCTTTCTTAATTTTAATTGGCTTTATGTTAATTACAGAAGGCGCACATTTATCTCACACCGCATTTTTTAACAAAACTGTAGGAGCAATTCCAAAAGGTTATTTGTACTTTGCGATTGCATTTTCTTTAGGAGTAGAAATGCTGAATTTAAAAATTAGAAAAAAATAATTCATCAAACAATTTAAGATACATATCAGCTTATTTTTCTTTTTATTATTGATGATTCCTGCATCAATACAAATTGTGCATGCTTTTGAAAACCATGAGCATACTATTTGTACTTCATTAGTTGAAAATCATTTTCATCAAGATAATGCAGGCTGTGATGAATTTCACAAACAACTTACTATATTTTCTGTAGAATTCTCATCAAATTTTGATGTAATTCCTACTCATTTTTATAGCACAACTTTCATCGATAAACCTCAAAGAATTAAAGAAGTTTATCATTCGAAAAAATCTTCTAGAGGTCCACCATTTTTTACTATTTAAAACAATCTCATCATTACGAATACTTCCATAATACCAGAGTAGAAATAAACTATTAAGCAATTTAAAGGTTCTTTCTTCCTATTTCGTATATCTCAAAATTTTTATTCAATAGTAAAATAACATCAATGAAAACATATATAAAACTGCTATTTATAATGGCATTTATTTCTGTAAATGCACAAAATAGTATTTCAGGAAAAATTACAGATACACAAAATAACGCATTAATTGGCGTAGAAATACATGCACAAGAACTTCATAAAGGAACCACAACAAAAGAAGATGGTTCTTATGAATTAAAAAATGTACCCAACGGAAAATTAAAATTAACCTTTAGATATTTAGGATATAAAACGATTTCTAAAACACTACTAATATCTTCTAAAAATAAAGTTCTTAACATCAAATTAGAAGAGACTTTTTATGAGATAGATGAAATTATTGTTTCTACCCCTTTTAATAAATTACAATCAGAAAATGTAATGAAAGTGGAACGTCTTTCTGCAAAATCTATTCAAAAATTAGGAGCAACGACGTTGTCGGAAGGACTTGTAAATATCGCAGGTGTTTCTCAAGTTTCTACAGGAACTTCCATAGGAAAACCCGTAATTAGAGGTTTAAGTGGCAATAGAGTTTTGGTGTACACGCAAGGCATTCGCTTAGAAAATCAGCAATTTGGTGGCGAGCATGGTTTAGGTATTAATGATGCAGGAATTAGTTCTATAGAAGTTATAAAAGGGCCCGCTTCTCTACTCTATGGTTCTGACGCTTTGGGGGGTGTTTTATATCTGAATCCTGAAAAATTTGCTTCAGAAAACGACACAGAAGCTACCATTAGTCAGCGTTATTTTGGCAATACATTAGGAACAAATACTTCCGTTGGCGTAAAATCTTCTTTAGAGAATTGGAAGTTTTTAGCTAGAGGTACGTATGCAAATCATGCCGATTATAAAATTCCTACGGATAAGAGAGTTACAAATACCCGTTTTAATGAGAAAGATTTTAAAACAGGAATTGCATATTCTAAAAATAAATTCACTTCTGAAGTTCGTTATAATTACAACAGATCTAATTTAGGACTTACTGAAGGAATTGGTGAGCAATCTACAAGTAATTCCCTTTTAGAGCCTTTTCAAACAATAGATAATCATATTTTAAGTACTCATAATCATTTCTTTTTTGGGGATTCTAAATTAGACATCGACTTAGGATATACCTTTAATGATAGACAAGAATTTGAAGAACATGAAGAGCATGACGATCATGAAGAAGGTGAAACAGAAGAAGAGCATGAAGACCACGATGCACATGAAGAGCACGAGGAAGCTGCATTAAGAATGAAACTAAAAACATTTTCTTACAATGTAAAATATCATTTTCCGAAAGTTGGGGCTATAGAAATTTTAACTGGCGCACAAGGGTTGCATCAAACAAACACTAATTTTGGAGAAGAACTGCTAATTCCTGATGCTACTATAAATGACTTCGGAGTTTTTACAACTGCCAATTACTCTTGGAATAAAAATAGCTTACAAGCAGGAATTCGTTTCGACAATAGACAAATTACCACAGAAAGACATGAAATTACACATGAAGATGAAGTTTATGTTTTTGAAGCGATTGATAAATCTTATAATAGTTTTACTACTTCTTTAGGGCTTAAAACATCATTATCCGAAGAAATTACAACAAGAATTAATCTTGCTTCTGGTTTTAGAGCGCCTAATTTAGCAGAACTTTCTTCTAACGGAGTGCATCATGGAACCAACAGGTTTGAAAAAGGAAATAGCAATTTACAAAATGAAAAAAATGTTCAAATTGATGTTTCTTTGGAATATAAAACAGAACACTTCGAACTATTTGCAAACGGGTTCTACAATCACATAAATGATTATATTTTTATTTCACCAACTAATGAAGTTGAAGATGGTGAACAAGTGTTCTCTTATATTCAAGAAAATGCTAAATTATATGGTGGTGAATTCGGATTCCATTTACACCCACATCCGCAAGATTGGTTGCATTTAGAAAGTACTTTTGAAACAGTTATTGGAAAGCAAGAAAATGGCGATTATTTACCATTAATTCCTGCAAATACATGGAGAAACACCTTTAGAACAGAATTTAATTTTAAAGATTGGTTAACACAAGGCTATTCTTCTTTGACATTAGAAAGTACCTTCTCACAAGATAACGTAAGTACTTTTGAAACTTCTACAGATAATTACAACCTATTAAACATGGCTTTCGGAGGTGATATTCATCTAAAAAACATCACCTTCTCTACATCACTATCTGTTAACAATTTACTGAACACCAAATATGTAAACCATTTATCTCGTTTAAAAAAAGATGGTATTTACAACCAGGGTAGAAATATTGTTTTAGGAGTAAATTTTACTATTTAAATAGTATACTTTAAAAAATTGTAAAAAAAGTGTTACTTAATTGTAATGCTTTTTTTACTTTTGTGACTAATTAAACCGCGCTGTTTTAGAACTTGTAAAGTGATAAAAATGCCCACCACAAAAGCATTTTTATGTCAAAATTACCTAAAGAACATCAGTTTTTAGACTTGTCAGATTATGGCAGACCCATTGCAAGAATTATTGCGAACTCACTAAAATCAACAAAATTTACACCTATAGATGTTACCATCGCTTTTGTTATTTCTGGTTTAATTGGTGTGTATTTTATTTTTGAAGGTTATTATTGGGCAGCTGCTTTCTTCTTAATTTTTAAATCTATTTTAGATGCTGCAGATGGCGAACTCGCTAGAATAAAAGAAACACCTTCTTACACAGGCAGATTTTTAGATTCTGTTTCAGACTTCATTTTAAACTTCATTATTATAACTACTATTTGGAAATTAACAGATACAAGTTTAGCTTTAGCTTTTTTAGCGTTCTTTGGTCTTCAATTACAAGGAACTCTGTACAATTACTATTATGTAATTCTTAGAAATAGATTTGATGGTGATACTACTAGTAGGGTTTTTGAAGATAAAACACCTATTGCTTTACCTGGTGAAAAACAAAAAAATGTAAACCTCTTATTTTTCCTATACAAATTATTTTACGGTCTTTTTGATAAAATAATATATGCTTTAGATGAAAACGCATCTAAAGGAAAACCTTTTCCTAATTGGTTAATGACCTTAATTTCTACGTTTGGTTTAGGCTTTCAACTCTTAATTATAAGCGTTCTTTTAGTATTCAATTTAAAAGAATTCATCATTCCTTTTTTTATTGGCTATTCTGTATTCATTTTTGTTTTTATATTAGTTCGGAAAACTTTCTATTAAATAAAGTTATTAGTGTACATGTTCTGTACTTTTTAACCTACTTAAAACAACTAAAGCAGCTACAAAAAACACTCCTAAAGAAAGAACACTCCATTGCATAGAATCTGTTAAATAGATTAAGAAACCAAACACAAAAGTACCTAATACGATGGCAATTTTCTCTGTAACATCATAAAAGCTAAAATAGGTTGCATTGTCTTGTGTTTTCGGTAATAATTTAGAGTATGTAGAACGTGTTAATGACTGTATTGCACCTAAAACCAAACCTAACAACCCGCCTAAAGCATAAAAATAGTTCTCTACATTTGGTAATTCTTTTTCTAGCATAAAAGCAGATAGGCATACTAAAATCCATATAAAAAGTGTAATTTTTATTGCCTTAAAGTTTCCGTATTTTTTAGAAACATTCGAAAAAACATACGCTCCTAAAATAGCTACAAATTGAATTAATAAAACGGTAACAATTAAATTAGTAGTACCTAAACCTAATTCTGACGAACCAAAAATAGTGGCTAATAAAATAATGGTTTGCACACCAACACTTAATAAAAAGAAGGCTAATAAAAAGTTCTTTAACGTAGGATACTGTTTTAACTCAATCCACACTTTTTTTAATTCTTTAAAACCTTTCCATATAAAATCTTTTTCTGGCTTTCTATTATAGCTATTATTAGGCAGTTTTTTAAAAGTTATTTGCGCAAAACCGATCCACCACAAACCAACCATCACAAAAGAAATCCTCATTGCTTTTAAAGATGCTGTGTTTTTAGCACTTTCTAATGCTTTTGCAATTTCGGCTTCACTACCATTTGTTAGAATTACATCAGAAATACTTAGGTCGAAACCAAATGTTGCTGGCGCTAAAATCATTCCTAAACAAAACAATAGTAATATAATAGAACCTATATACCCGTGAATAAAACCTTTGGCGCTTGCGGCATCTTGTTGTTCTGGATGCGCTACTTCTGGTAAATATGAGTTGTAAAAAACAATACTAGACCAAAAACCGATACTTGCTAAAATTGTACAAATTATTCCAACCCAAGCGGTGTTTAAATCTTCAAAAAAATACATTGCCATAACAGACAAGCCACCTAACCAACAGAAAAACTTCATAAATTTAAGTTTATTACCTGTATAATCTGCAATACCAGACAGAATTGGCGACATAAACGCAACTACCAAAAAAGAAAATGAAAGCGCATAACTGTATAAAGTGTCTGCATAATCCCATTTCATTCCTAAAAAAACAACCGTTTTACCCTCTGTTATGGCACTATAAAAGAGCGGAAAAACAGCGGTACTAATTACTAAAGAATATACTGAGTTTGCCCAATCGTAAAATGCCCAAGCGTTTATTAACTTTTTATCTCCAATTTTTAACATAGAATTCATTTAAATAAAAATGCCGTTCAATTAGTATTGAACGGCACACAATATAGTAAAAGTTTTTACTAATTATTTAACTTTTAGTTTGCTACTGCGTTAAATTTTGCAGCATATTTTTTTGCAGTTGGCAAATAACTTCTTAAGTCTTGAATTCTAGATGCATTAGAAGGGTGTGTGCTTAAAATTTCTGGCTGAGAACTTCCGCCAGAATTTTGACTCATACGTACCCAAACTTCAGCAGCTTCTTTACCATCATAACCCGCCATAATCATAAAAACCAGACCTAATCTGTCTGCCTCCTGCTCATGTGTTCTACTAAATTTTAACATTCCTAAACCAGAACCTACACCAAAAGCAGTATTCCAAATTTGTTGTGTTTTAGGATCTTTACCAGAAGTACCTAAAGCTACCAATAAACCACCAATTTGTTGACCATAAGAATTTGTCATTCTTTCTTGACCATGTTTTGCAAATGCATGTGCTACTTCATGCCCCATAACTGCGGCAACACCATCTTCATTTGCACAAATTGGCATAATTCCTGTATAAAAAACAACTTTTCCTCCTGGCATACACCAAGCATTTACTGTTTTATCATCTACTAAATTAAACTCCCATTTATAAGAATTTGCTTCAGAAGTCATATTATTTGCCCTCATAAACCTGTCTACTGCTGCAGAAATATTCTTACCAACACTTTTTACTTGGTTTGTCATTTCTCTATTTGTAGACAATTTATTTTCTGCTAAAAACCCTTTATATTGCGCAAAACTTGCCGGTAAAACTTGCGAATCGCTTACTAAATTCACTCTACTTCTTCCTGTAATTGGCACTTTACTGCATTCAGAAAAAAGAAATACGGTCAATAATAAAATGGCTATTTTTTTCATATTTATAAATTTTTAATATTTTTTATTTTATTGGGAGCAATTTATAAATTTTATCAATAGTATTAGTACTCAATTCAACTTTAAAGTAGCTGATAAGGAAATAAGTAAAATTATTTATCTTATTTATGATGAATGATAGATCGCTTTCTGTAAGTATTAAAAAAATGATACGTCTAATTTAAAAAGGTACAAATTTTGGTACAAACTTTATAAAAATATACACATGCATAAAATATTCTCTTTTTTAATGATTTTTTTTTTGATAAGCTGTTCTAGTAAAGCACAAGATACATCCAAAGAAAATAAAAAATATAAAATTACAAAAACGGATGCTCAGTGGAAAAAAGAGCTGACAGATAAACAATATAATGTACTTCGTAAATCTGGTACAGAAAGAGCTTTTTCGAGTCCGTTGAATGACAATCACAATTCTGGTGTTTTTGTTTGTGCTGCCTGTAAAACACCTTTGTATAAATCTGAGCATAAATTTGAGTCAGGCTCTGGTTGGCCTTCTTTTGATAGATCTATCAAAGAAAATGTAGAATTAGACGTAGATTATAAAATTGGCTATGCAAGAACAGAGTTAAAATGCAATACTTGTGGAGGCCATTTAGGGCATTCTTTTGATGATGGCCCGAAAAGAACTACTGGAAAACGCCATTGTATAAATGGTGCTGCTTTAGAGTTTATTGCTAAAAAATAATCTAAAAAAATTAATGATATAATAGATCATCTTTAAATTTAGGTGCTTAAATTTGCCGATGAAAAATTTGAAATTTCCTAGCGCACAAACAGTCTTACTTTTAATTGCTGCTTTTGTTGCTATTTTAACGTGGTTAATTCCTTCTGGGCAATTTGATAGATTGGCTTATAATAAAGATGAAAATACTTTTGTAAAAACTAATAAAGAGAATTCTATAACTTTAGAAGCAACTCAAAAAACATTAGATGATTTACAAATAAAAATTCCTTTAGAAAACTTTACTTCTGGGGCAATTTACAAGCCTATTAGTATTCCTAATACTTATAAAAAATTAGCAGCAAGACCACAAGGTTTTAAAGAATTTATTTTAGCACCATTAAAAGGAATTATTCAGGTTGCAGATATTATAATATTAGTCCTTTTTATAGGTGGTTTGGTTGCTATTGTAAATTACACAGGTGCTTTTGAAGCAGGTATTTCTAGGCTTTCTAAACTTCTAAAAGGGAAAGAATACACACTTATAATTATTGTAACTTCTTTAATAGCTGCTGGTGGTAGCACTTTTGGCTTGGCAGAAGAAACCATTGCCTTCTACCCTATTTTAATTCCGATATTTTTAGCCGCAAAATATGATGCAATTGTTGCTTTGGCTTGTATTTATATTGGTAGTTCTATAGGTACAATGGCATCAACAATAAATCCTTTTAGCACAATAATAGCGTCTAATTCTGCAGGTATTAATTGGACAACAGGCATTTACGGAAGAATAACAATGCTTGTAATTGGTTTAATTATCTGTGTTTTATACATTATTAGATATGCCCAAAGAGTAAAAAAAGATCCTACTAAATCTATTATTTTCAGTCAAAAAGAAATGATAGAGAAAATGTTCCTTTTCAACAATTCATCAGGAAATATCAATTTTACTTTTCAATTAAAAATGGTTTTATGCATTTTTATATTGTGCTTTATCATTATGGTGTATGGTGTAAGTAATTTAGATTGGTGGTTCTTAGAAATGACAGGTGTTTTCTTTGTTGGTGCTCTTTTAATAGGTTTTATCTGTAAAATAAATGAAACCGTTTTTGTAGAAACTTTTATAAAAGGAGCTAACGATTTGCTAAGTGTTGCTTTTATAATTGGTATTGCTAGAGGTGTTACAATACTTATGGAAGATGGTTTAATAAGCGATACTTTATTGTATTATTCTAGCTCTGTAACCGAAGGAATGAATAAAGGCTTTTTTATAAATTCGATGCTATTTGTCTATAGCGGATTATCATTTTTTATACCGTCTTCTTCTGGAATGGCTGTTTTAACAATGCCCATTTTATCTCCACTTGCAGATGGCGTAAATATTGGTAGAGAATCTGTAGTAAATACCTATTTATTTGGAATGGGATTGTTCAACTTTATAAACCCTACTGGGTTAATCTTAGCTTCTCTTGCAATTGTAAAAGTTGGTTATGATAAATGGTTAAAATTTGTAATGCCTTTAGTAATTATTTTAGCAGTAGTTTCTATGGTTTTCTTAACAATATCTGTCTATATTTAAAATCGTATCCTTAAAAATAGTGTGTTGTACCTTGCTATTTTATACCGTTATTATTATTATTTATTTTTTCTAAAAAAAAAACAAGAAAATAACTTATATAATTGTATTTTAGCAGTTTAATATGGTTTATAGTTTAGAAATAAAATAGATTATATTGAAACTTGTTATATGTAACGATGTCTAAATAATTAAAAATAAAACGGATTAAAAGTAAAGCGTTGAAAAAGACTATTTTTATATTTATATTTCTAAATTATTGTTTCGCGTTTTCACAGCAAACAACTAAAAAGAAACACTCTTTACTAAGAGCTACCCTAACTGCTGTAGGTTCTGCTACTGTTTACACAGAGAACAATAAATACAGTATTCAACAAAGTATTGGACAATCTGGTATTATAGGGAAAAAGAGCGTGCAATCAATTACTGCACAGCAAGGTTTTCTTACCAACAACAGCTCTTTTAAAATAGATAATACAACAAAAGACTCTTTTAAAGAAACTTTAGACTTTGTAATATCTCCCAACCCTTTTATAGACCATATAAAAATAGACTTTTCCAAAAAAACAGTCTACGATGTTTATATTAAAATTTACGATATAAATGGTAAGGTTTATTCCTCCAAAAAATTCTTGCCATCAGATAAAATTATAATACCTATGAGAAGGCTTAGTATTGGTGCTTACCTCATACAAATAAAGAGTGGTAAAAATATAGCAACAAAAAAACTATTAAAAATAGAATAATTAGAATGTTTATTAGTAAAACAAAATACTGCTTTTTATTATTTTCTCTACTTTTTGCAACTGTAGGAAATGCGCAAAAAGTTTATTTAGAAACAGGTTTCGAAAGTGCCTATTTTAAAGATTATGTTAATAATTTAGGAGAAGACTCTCTAGATGTAAAGTATTCGAAAACACCACAGCTTTTTTTAGAAGGCGGTTTTCTATTCGATTTATATAAAGAAAGACTAAAATGGGATCTAGGCGTAAGCTACAATAGCTACAAAATTAATACTGGTTTTTTTGCTGGAAAAGTAAGCATCCCCTTAACTTACGATTTAGCCTATGTTGCCCTAAAAGCAGGGCTTAATTACGCATTTGTAAATCAACCCACCTTTAAATTGCAAGTACACATGCACCTGTCTTATGATTTGCTAACTTCTGGGTCTAGCAAATACAAAAACGTAGTAAACAACCTTCTTACAGACAATACACTAGACAGGTCTTTAATACGTTATCATAGAGGTTTAAGCGGCACATACATCATCTCAGACAACCTCTCTATTTATTTAAATTACAATGTAGCAGATAGTTTTAAAGAAAAAAATAAAGATAGTAATGCAGAAGAAAAATACTCTTTGCACACAAATGCAGTTTCATTTGGGCTATTATTTAACCTTCAACCCTTAAGACACTAAGCAATGCTATTCATAAAAAAAATAGGGCTCCTTTTCATTTTACTTAGTACCACAATCTTCTGTGCACAAACACCAGGTTTTAATTATCAGGCGTTAATTTTAAATACGGAAGAAATTCAGATACCTGGTACCAATGTATTAGAAAACAATGTTCCGTTAGGGTTAGAAGATGTATTACTTCGCTTTACAATAACAAATAGCGTAGGCATAGAATACACCGAAGAACATGCAGTTACTACAGATGAAAACGGAATGATTTCTGTTATTGTAGGAGAAGGAACACCAACCAATTATATGTTTAGTGATATTATTTGGGACGGAAAACTAAAATATTTAAACGTAGAACTAAACATTCTTAGCAATACAGAAGGCTTTGTCTTTTTAGACACTCAGAAAATATTATACATACCACACCCAACAAACGGAACCGCTAACATAAAAATTGTAAATGCTTTAGGAGATTTAACGCCACCTTATAACTTAGGAGATATTATTTGGCTTACAGACTTTGGCCCTAACAACAACACTACTTTAATGATTTGGAATGGTACAAATTGGGTGCCAGTAAATGAAGATTATGATGCCACCAATGAGCTAGGGTTACTTGTGGTAGCAAATAACTCTGTTAGAGACACACAATTTACAACCCCAGTAACAGGAGACCAAGTTTGGCACGAAGCCTGCGGATGCATACAAGTTTACAACGGCGTAACGTGGGTTTCTTTACCTGCAGATGCTGTAAACGGATTGTACAAAGAAGGCAATATCCTAAAACTAGGCGGTGCCTTAACCGAGCCTACAACAATTACAGCAGATATTACAAATACATTGGCAATAAAAGGTTTGCAAATAAGTACCAATACAGAAGACCAAGTAGTGGTAGCAGATAAAAATACAGGTGTTTTAAAACAAAGACCCATCTCTTCTATTACACAAAAAGAACAAGTAGTTATCATTGCAATAGATGGGCAGTTAGAATTTAATACTCCTTTACCTATTACGAACGTTGGTAAAATTGATGTCTATAGAAATGGTGTTCGTATCGATTTTACAGCCGTTAACAATACCACTATAAAATTAGAACCAGAAGCCATTTGCTATGCTAATGATAAAATTAGAATTGTGCAATTATATTAACATATAGAAAACCAAACTTATAATAATAACCAAAACCAAATTAACAATAGTAAAATTAAAAAAAATGAAAAAAATGAAAACAAATTATTTAAAATTAGGCGCATTGGGCCTTATGATGTTGGTAGGAACTGCCGTAAATGCGCAACAAACATCTGGAACTGATGCTCTTACAGGAAACGCAGTTGGAGCTTTTGAAAAAAAAGGTCAATCTAGTGAGTTAAATGGTACAGTTAGAGTAATCGACAATAAAGGAACTAAAAAGTACCTACAGGTAAAAAATGGTTTAACACTATTAACAGATGTACAACCAGATGGTGGTATTGTATCAACATGGCAACTAGGTGGTACTCTTACTGACGATACTAATATTGCAACTGGTGATAAAGAATTTAAAATTACATTGGATACTGGTGGAACTTTTTTACTAAATGGTGCTGGTCTTCTACGAGAAACTGGAACTGCAGCAACTGCAACTACTTTGAATACAAGTGGATTTACGCTTTTAGTTAGAGATGAAGGTACAGGAGAAGTTAAAAAGATGCTAGCTACAGATTTTATAACAGCTGGACGTACGGAGTTTCCGATTCCAAGTGACGGAGCTGTTGCTGTAACAGCAACAGGCTTAGCGATGGGAACATCTATTAATAAAATTTCTGTTTATAGAAATGGAGCAAAATTGAGAGCTGGTGTAGATTATACTCTTACTGCTGATGATACAATTACTTTAGATATTTCGGCTGGTGTTCCTAATGACTGGACTACATATACTGGAGATATTATTGAAGTACAGTGGATTTACTAATTACAACATCCTATTAAATTATTTCTTGTTTAAATATTTGAAGCGTTGGTTCTTAAAGAGCCAACGCTTTAAAACAAGATACTTATTACACAAACACCTTCTTTTTATTAAAAAGAATAACTTAAGAACAAATGTTTTCTAAAATAATCTTAAAATCTTTATTATTTATAGTATGCGTAAACTTCGCACAAATAACTTATGCTCAAGAAATTAGGGTAATAGATAATAAAGGGACTTTAAAAAATGTAAACAATAATGTTGTTACTCATAGTAACACAGAGCCTACAACTCCTTTAGAGGGAGATATTTGGTTTGATACTACATTAGCAATTACAACTATTAAAATTAGAGACGGCAATCTCTGGAGAGTTCTACGTACTGGTAGATCTTTATTTTCGGTAGTTACAACTCGAGCTACCCCGAATGTTAACGTCAAACCAACTGACATCACCAATTATTCCTTAAGGAGCGATGTATTACCGACAACAACTATTGCTGTACAGGCTGGTGATATAATAGACGTTAGAGTAAACATATCTGAAGAGTTTAATGTTGGTGTGTTAACATACGACAATATTGGAGATCTTTTAAGCATTTATGCAACATTAAATGGTAACTCAATATTATCTCAACCAACAACTATAATATCAGGAGGAGATAATAGTTTTGAAATAGCTGAGGGATTTTTAAGCCGAGTATTTCCTATTTCAGCAAATGGAACATTAAATATTGACATTCAGATAAAGTTTAAAACAACAGTTGAAAGAAATTTTTCAACAGATAATTCAGGTGTTGGTAGCTTACAAGCTATAATTTACAGATAACCATGTCTATAAATTATTACTTTTCTTCTTAAAAAAATATAGAATTATTTTAAACATTTAGTAGTATTCAAACATGCAGCTACACAATATAATGAATAGAAAAGCAATAACAACTCTTGTAAATTAGACTTTCTACACCAATAGATGGCATAGCATTGCAAGTAATAAAATAATTAATTTTAATTAAAATACAATTAAGTAATTCTATTTTCAATTAAGGGTAATTTTTATTGTACATTTCTGCCTATATAGCAATTTCAAATGACGAAAGAAGTAATTATAGATTTATTAGAAGAAAAACATAAAACTTTATTTGATTGGTTAGAGCAACAGCCCAGAGAAAATTGGGAAAAAGGCCCAGAAGAAAAATGGACTACTGGCCAGCAAATACTACATTTAGTAACTAGTTTACAGCTATTAAATAACGCGCTAAGTTATCCTAGGTTTTTTCTTAAATACAAGTTTGGTCTTTGTAATAGAGAAATTAGAGATTATGAAACGGTTGTTAAAAATTATCAGGAAAAGTTAGAAGAAAATGAAGATAAGGCTAAATTATTTAATAAAAATTTAAAGAAACCTGTTTTAAAAAATAGAGAAAGGTTAATAAATAGACTTCATATTCAGAATAGAAAGCTACAATATAAAGTTAGAAAAATAAGTGACCTAAATTTAGATACTTTAATAATTCCGCACCCTTTAATGGGAAAAATGACCATTAGAGAAATTATAATGTGGACTGCACATCACACAGAACATCATACCAACATTCTAATAAAAAAGTATAGCAAAGACCTCTAAGAGGCTTTTTTTTGTATACAAGAAGTATGAAAAAAATAATAACCAAACCACATCTTTTTTTCTTCGGATTAACGCTTTCTTTTATAATTTTAGGTTTTATAAATAGAAATGAAAGTTTAGACTTTAACATAGGCGATACGTACTATATTTTTACGGTTGATTTTTGGTTCTATATTTCTGCTATCTTTTTTACTTTAATCGGTTTTAACTACTTCTCTTTAATTTGGGCAGAAAAACCACCTAAGAAATGGTTAACAATTCTCCATCTTTCTCTTCAAATGCTATCACTTTTATTATTGATGACAAAGCATCATTGGAACTGGGTTGGCAAGCAATACCCTAAAGAATTATCTCTTTTAAATGATAATTCAGAAATGGTAATTTTCATATCATTTGTGCTTTTTATGGCTTCAATTCTTATACATCTTATAAACTTCTTTGTTCCTTTATTCTTAAAGAAAAACTAATCTAAAAAAGGCGATAATAACTTTATAAAAATACTTGTTAATTTATTATATTTGTGTTTCCAAAAAAAGACACAAATTATGTTTAATAATTTAAGCGATAAATTAGATAAAGCCTTACACACCTTAAAAGGACACGGTAAAATTACAGAAGTTAACGTTGCAGAAACTTTAAAAGAAGTTAGAAGAGCGTTGCTAGATGCCGATGTAAACTTTAAAATTGCCAAAGATTTCACTAAAAAAGTACAAACTCAAGCACTTGGGCAAGATGTACTAACTACATTAAACCCTGGGCAATTAATGGTAAAGTTAGTTAAAGACGAACTAACTTTATTAATGGGTGGCGAAACTGTTGGTGTTAATTTAGGTGGTTCTCCAACCATTATTTTAATGTCTGGTTTACAAGGTTCTGGTAAAACCACTTTTTCTGGAAAATTAGCAAACTTCTTAAAAACTAAAAAATCGAAAGAGGTACTTTTGGTTGGTTGTGATGTCTATAGACCTGCAGCAATTAACCAATTACAAGTAGTTGGAGAGCAGATTGGTGTAGAAGTATATGCCGAAGTTGGTAACAACAACCCTGTAGAAATTTCTGTAAATGCTATTAAACATGCCAAGGCAACTGGTAAAAATGTAGTTATTATTGATACTGCTGGTCGTTTGGCAGTAGATGAAGAAATGATGACTGAGATTTCTAACATTCATAAAACAATTAAACCACAAGAAACATTATTTGTGGTAGATTCTATGACTGGGCAAGATGCTGTAAATACAGCAAAAGCTTTTAATGATATCTTAAATTTTGATGGAGTTGTTCTTACAAAATTAGATGGAGATACTCGTGGTGGAGCTGCGCTATCTATTAAATCTGTAGTAGATAAACCAATAAAATTTATTGGTACAGGAGAGAAAATGGATGCGATTGATGTTTTTCATCCAGATAGAATGGCAGACAGAATTCTTGGAATGGGAGATGTTATTTCTCTTGTTGAAAGAGCGCAAGATCAATATGACGAAGAAGAAGCTAGAAAACTACAAAAGAAAATTGCTAAGAATCAGTTTGGTTTTGATGATTTCTTAACGCAAATTCAACAGATTAAGAAAATGGGAAGCATGAAAGACCTTATGGGCATGATTCCTGGTGCTGGTAAAGCAATGAAAGATGTAGATATTGATGATGATGCTTTTAAAGGTATTGAAGCAATAATTCAATCGATGACGCCAGAGGAAAGAAGCACTCCTACAACAATAAATGCAAATAGAAAAAAGAGAATTGCTAAAGGCTCTGGAACTTCTGTTAATGAAGTAAACCAACTAATGAAGCAATTTAATCAGATGAGCAAAATGATGAAGATGATGCAAGGTGGTGGTGGCAAAAAGATGATGCAAATGATGAAAGGAATGCAGTAAATATTTTAAAAAAGATAAACAATAGTTTATCTTTTTTTATATACAAAACACAACAACACAAACAAGAATGATTTTACTAGACGGAAAAAAGACTGCAGCAGATATTAAAGAAGAAATTGCTCTCGAAGTTAGAGAGTTAAAAAATAATGGGCATGATACTCCGCATCTTGCTGCAATAATTGTAGGAAATGATGGGGCAAGTATTACGTATGTGAACGCGAAAGTAAAGGCTTGTGAGCGTGTTGGTTTTGAATCTACTTTAATAAGACTACCAGAAGAAATTACAGAGGAAGAATTATTGAATGAAATTGCCGTTTTAAATGTTGATAACGATATTGATGGTTTTATTGTACAGCTTCCATTACCAAAACATATAGATGAACAAAAGATTTTAATGGCTGTAGACCCTGACAAAGATGTAGATGGATTTCATCCTACAAATGTTGGAAAGATGGCATTAAACTTACCTACTTTTATTTCTGCAACTCCGTTTGGAATTTTAGAATTACTAGAAAGATACAATGTAGAAACTTCTGGAAAACATGTTGTTGTTTTAGGAAGAAGTCATATTGTTGGTAGCCCAATGAGTATTTTACTATCACAAAAAAGAAAAGTGGGTAACGCAACTGTAACCATGTGTCATAGTAGAACAAGAAACTTAAAAGAAATTACTTTACAAGCAGATATTATTGTTGCTGCTATTGGAATTCCAGAGTTTTTAAAAGCAGATATGGTAAAAGACAATGTTACTGTTATAGATGTTGGTATTACCCGTTTAGCAGATTCTTCTAAAAAAAGTGGCTATAGATTGGTTGGTGATGTAGCCTTCGAAGAGGTTTCTAAAAAATCTGAATTTATTACACCAGTTCCTGGCGGCGTGGGCCCAATGACAATTGCGATGCTACTAAAAAACACATTGTTAGCTTGTAAGAGAAAATATTAATTAATGAGTAGTAAAAAAGGAATTAACTATTTTTCTGAATATTTTCAAATATTTATAGGAATTGTATTAACTAGTTTAGGTTTAAAAGCTTTTCTATTACCTAATGGTTTTTTAGATGGTGGTGTAACTGGCATTGCGCTTTTAGTAAGAACACAAGTAGATATAAACATGTCTTACCTACTTCTTATTTTTAGTATTCCTTTTTTAATTTTAGGGTATTATACTGTTTCTAAACGAATTGTAGTAAAATCAATTATTAGTATTTTGGGTTTGGCTATTTTTATTCATGTAGAGAACTTTCAAACAATAACAAACGATAAATTATTAATTTCAATTTTTGGAGGTTTATTAGTAGGTTCTGGTATAGGTATCGCAATAAGAAATGGTTCTGTTTTAGATGGTTCAGAAATTTTAGGTATATATTTAAATGATAAATTCGGAATTAGTATTGGCAAAATTGTACTTTTTTTTAATATTATCTTATTTAGCATTACTGCTTTTGTTGTTTCAGTTGAAGTTGCACTATACTCTATCTTAACCTATATTATCGCTGCAAAAGTTACAGATACTGTTATAGAAGGTTTTGAAGATTTTATTGGTGTAACCATTGTTTCTAAAAAACATAACATCATAAAAAAAGCCATTTTAGAAGAATTAGGCGTTGGTTTAACCATTTATAAAGGCTCTTCTGGCTTTGGTCATAATGGCAAAGTTGAAGATTTTGATATTATTCACTCTATAGTAAATAGAATAGATATAAAAAAAATGTATAGAGTTGTGCAAGAAATAGATACAGAAGCTTTTATTGTTGAGTTTGATGTTAATAGTGTAAAAGGTGGCGTTCTAAGACATTATATTGATAAAAAAAAGAACAAGAATCTAGTTAAATTTAATGCGACAACTAAAGAAACTAAATCTTAATAAAAAAAGTTTATAGAACAACTGTCTGTTCTTTCTTAGCACCAAATTCTTTTTTATAAATTCTTACTATAATTAAAAACAAACTAATTAGTAAAGGCCCAAAAATTAGACCTATAAAACCAAATAATGGCACTCCAACAATAACTCCAATTAATGTTATTAGAGGGTGAACATCATCTAATTTTTTCAAGACAAATAATCTAATAATATTGTCTGTAGAACCAACAACTACCAAACCATAAATTAAAATTCCCCAAGCAGAGAATTCACTTCCCGTTGAAAGCGTTAGAATAAAAACAGGTAAAATACCAATTAAAGTTCCTACAAAAGGAATCATAGAGCCTACAGTAACAATAACAAACCAAAAAAACGGGTCTGTTACTCCGAAAATTAAAAAACCTATTAGAGCTATTATACCTTGAGCTATGGCAACCAAAGGAATTCCTATTGCATTTGAACGCACCATAGATTGAGATTCTGCTCCTATAACTTTTAAATTACTTTCACTAATAGGAATATAGTCATATAATGATTTTCTTAACTCAGAACGGTTTGTTAACATGTAATACAGCATAAAGTACATTAAACCTATTGCTATAAAAATATTAAAAGTACCACCTGCAAAGCCTTGTAAATTATCTGTAACCCAGGTAGAAACTTCAGCTGTTTTTATATTCGATGCAAAGTCATATCCTATTTTTGCTTCAATAATTCCCATCTGGCTTTTAAAAGCTTCTACTACTTGCTCTGAATTTGTAACGGCTTCCCCTATTTTATTTCCTAACATTATAATAATTCCTGCAACAGGCAATAGAATGCAAATGAAAGAAAGAAACATTAAAAATACCGCTGCTAAATCTGGATTCCACTTTTTTTTCACTAAGAAAACCATCCACTTTCTTAATAGCACATAAATTGTAATAGCTCCCAAAACACCAGATAAATAAGGCATTAGTTCTCTAAATATAAGAGTTGCAATAAATAAAATAAGTAATAAAACAAATATTTGTCTTATTGTTCTAGGAGCAATGGTCGCTTTCATATCAAATTTTATTGCAATTTATTAAAAAATATATCTAAATATTATAATAATCAATTATTTAATTAACTCATTTAGATACTTTTTAAAGATTAATTAGAAACAGAATCTCTGAAATTACTAATTAGAGGAAGTAAATATGATTATTTAAGCGCCTATATTTTAAAAGATAAAGTAGTAGATAAAAAATTAATCATTTTCATAGTCCATGTTAAATTCAGTTAGATTCCATTAGAGGTTTAACTAAACTAATTTATTAAGAATAAAAGTTATATACTCTAGATTTTATCAGGTGAAACTATTTTTATGTAAATAACCAAATACAGCAATTTTATTAAACCTTTCTAATGATTAACCACCATATATTTGTTGTAGAACTAATGATGTTTTTTTTAATAACTTATTCTCTATTTACTAGATCGATAGAAAATGCTGGCAAACAAACGGCTAAATACTCACAAGGTTCTATAAACGGATTTGAGTATTGAACGCGGGTATTTTTTTCTATCTTAATAGATTCTCCTGCTTCTAAAACAACCGTTTCGTCATCTATAATAAACTGTTTTTTCCCTTTGATGATATACGTATATTCATCAAATTCTGGTGTTTGAAAAGGCTCGCTCCAATTAGACGGTGCAACCATATGTGCAATACTTACTTGAGAATTACCGTCGGTAGCTTTTCCAAAATGTTCTTTAATAACTTTGCCATCTGTTGTAGGTACTACAAATGGTGATTTCTGAATGGTATATTTTTTCATCTTCTTAAGAATATATAGAGCTATACTCCATGATAATTCCGTTTTCTATATTTGAAATATCTTCTATAGCTGTTTCTATAAAATAATAAGAATCTGCACTTTCTAATTGTTCTGAATTAAATAACGTAGCAGACAATGCTGATAACTTTTTATTAGATCTATTTTTTGCACCAATTGCTAACCTTAATATATTTAAATGGCTTTTATCATTTAATAAACAACCTATAATACCAATAGATTCTGGTTCTAGAACATGTGTTTCTAAAAGGATTTCTCGTTCAATTTTATTAATTGAAATGTTATTATCTAAATAATATTGAAAAATGACTCTTCGATCAAATTCTGAATTTGGCTTTAAAATTGTTTCTTTATGATGTTCAATAGATAGATTTTTCAAAATAACTTTAATTAAACCAAACAATAAAAGATTTCATTTTTGCTAAATCAGGAATTTGCTCTAAAGTTACCTTCTGAGTTGTAAAATCTTTTAACCCTAATTCTTCTTTGTCTATTGCTATAGTTGCATTCAGATCATCAATAAATAGCGTTGCAGTAGAAAAAGTAGATTCTACTCTATTAATGTTGTTATTTACATTAATTTCAGAAAAACTAGAATTTACATTAATAGCTGTTTCAGTTTTAAATCTAACATCGTGTATCTCTATACTTTTAATAGTAGAAACGGAATCTAATTGTTCTTTTGGTATAATCGTAAGCAAGTGCTTTCCTCCTTTCTCGAAGATCAAGTATTCATCATCATCTTGAAAATAATTATCTCCTAAAGCTCCTTCACTTAAATTTTTTACTATCGAATCATTTTTAAAAATATGATCTAATTCATCAATGGTAGTTTTTGGTGTTAAATGCCCTACTTTACCTTTTTCTATTTTAAATTTCCCTCCATCTCCACAGCTTACAATTAATAGAGAACATGCAATTAGTACTATTGATAATATATTTTTTTTAATCATTTTTGGTTGTTTATACGTTTTATAACGTTCTTTTATTGATTTTGTTATTTTAAAACTTTTTTTAATATACCGAAAGCTGCTCTTATAAAAGTAGCACTTGTTAATACTTTAATTAACGGATTTTGTGCGGTACTTCGTCTTCTAGAAGAACTTCTACTCGCTCTTTCTTCTCTTTGCCTCTCTTTTTCCTTTTCTTTTGCTACTTTTTCTCTTTCTTTTTCATCTGCTGCTGCTTTTATAGCCGCTGCTTCGGCAAGATTTACTTTGGCTATTTTAGCATTTAATAACTCATAAGCACTTTCTCTATCAAGATTTTCATTGTATTTATAAAACAATCTAGAGTTGTCTACAACTTGCTTTAACTCTTTGTCGGTTAACACGTCCATTCTACTCATTGGTGCACGCAACATGGTTCTTGCTAATGGCGTCGGAATTCCTTTTTCGTTTAAAACGGATACAAATGCTTCTCCAATTCCTAATTGTGTTAAGACTTCCTTTGTATCGTAATACTCTGAATTCGGATAATTCTCTGCTGCCAACTTAATTGCTTTTCTGTCTTTTGCAGTAAAAGCTCTTAATGCATGCTGAATTTTTAAACCTAGTTGCGCTAAAATATCTTCTGGCACATCTTTAGGATTCTGAGTTACGAAATACAAACCAATTCCTTTAGAACGAATTAACTTTACAATACTTTCTATTTGATTCAATAAAGCTTTAGAAGCTTCTTCAAATACCAAATGAGCTTCATCTATAAAGATAATTAATTCTGGTCTACCAGAATCTCCTTGCTCTGGGAACGTTTCATAAACCTCAGCTAGTAATTGCAACATAAATGTTGAAAATAACTTTGGTTTGTCTTGTATATCGGTTAATCTTAAAACAGAGATAATTCCTTTTCCATCTGCATCTACTCTAGTTAAATCTTCTACTTCAAAAGACTTTTCACCAAAGAATAAATCGCCACCTTGTTGTTCTATTTCTACAATCTTACGTAAAATTGCACCTGTAGAAGATGATGAAATTCTCCCATACTCTGCTTGAATTTCTTCTTTTCCTTCATTGGTAACATATTGTAAAACTTTTTTAAAGTCTTTAATATCTAATAATGCAAACTTATTATCATCACAATATTTAAAAATGATAGAAACAATACCACTTTGCGTTTCTGTTAAATCTAAAATTCTTGATAATAAAACGGGTCCGAATTCTGAAACTGTTGCACGCATTCTTGTCCCTTCTTGCTCAGAAATTGTTAAAATTTCTATCGGGAATTTTTGTGCTGTAAACGGAAACCCAATTTTTGCATGACGTTCGTCTATTTTTGCGTGACCAGAACTTGCTTGTGCCAAACCAGAAAGATCTCCTTTGATGTCCATTAACAACACAGGAACTCCTTTTTCTGATAAATTTTCAGCCAAAACTTGAAGTGTTTTTGTTTTCCCTGTTCCGGTTGCGCCAGCAATTAAACCATGTCTGTTTAAGGTTTTTAAAGGAACTTTTACAATGGCATCTGTAATTGTTTCTTCACCTAACATTGCAGCTCCTAATGCTATAAAATCGCCTTTGGTTTTGTAACCGTTGTTTATGTACTCAAAAAATTCTTCCTTCTGACTCATTTAAAATAAATATTCGATAAAAATAATCAAACTTTAATTGTTGTGAAATTATTTGAAGATTTTGTTTGAAATAGTTTTAGACTAAAATTAAAAATTGAGCGCAATAAAAAGGTTCTAACTTTACTATAAAGCTAAAACCTCTTATTTTTTCAATATCTTTAAAAGAGAATTCTTCTTACTTCTGAAAATATTCAGGAATCAAGCCTCTTAATTTTTCTAACGTTTCTTTAACGGTTAAATCGCTCATTCCCCCAGAAGCATTTGCATGACCTCCACCGTTAAAGTGTTCTTTTGCCAACACATTCACAGGGTTTTCTGCTCCTTTAGAACGGAAAGATATTTTCATAATTCCGTCTCTTTCTGTAAATACAATCGCAGCTTTCATTCCTTTTATAGATAAAACTAAGTTTGCCAAACTATCGGTATCTCCTTTTTTGTAATTGTATTTTGCCAATTCTTCTTTAGACAAAGAAATAATAGCGACATTATAATCGTATAGAATCTCTAATTTCTCGCTCATTGCGTACCCTTGTAAACGCAAACGAGATTCTGTATTATTGTCACTTAATTTTTCGTGAATTAAATGATGGGCTACTCCCGCTGCTAATAATTTTGCTAAAACCTCATGCGTTCTTGGTTTTACAGAATTGAATCTAAAACTACCGGTATCAGTTAAGATTCCTAAGTATAAAGGTGTTCCCATTTTTTCATCTAACAATTCTAAATTGCCAGATTCTTCTATTAAATCTACAATTAATTGTGATGTTGATGATGCTGTTGTTTCAGAAACCGTAAGTGTAGGAAACTCTTCAGGATTCAAATGATGATCGATCATTATTTTCTTACAGGTTGCTGCTTCTAACAAAGCTTGCATTTCTGGTCCTACTCTATTGGTTGCATTGTAATCTAAACAGAAAATTAAATCTGCTTTTTGCATTTGTTCAGTTACCTCATCAGAATTCTCTTCCATTAAAATAATAGACGAAGTATCTAACCAATCTAAAAAATCGGGTGCTTTATCTGGGTGACAAACAACCGCTTTTTTACCTAACTTTTCTATAAAATGAAGCAACCCTAAAGAAGACCCAATCGAGTCTCCGTCTGCAGATTTGTGTGCTGTAATAACGATATGTGAAGCGGCTTGAATCTCTGCTTCAATTTGTTTGTAAATATTCATGTAGTGTATTTTTTCAATTGCCATTTATTATAGCAATGGTGTTTTTTTTGGAAGATGCGAAGTTAGGGTATTCACAAAGACAAGAAAAATGAATCAAATTTTAATTATTAATAACTTATTTTGATTCATTTTTAAATCTAGATTAGAGAAACAATTATTTATAAAACAAATAACTTTAATCAATTAATTCATAAAAATCTCTTTTCCCTATTTTTACTTTCATACCATCCTTTAGTAAAATCTCAGCATAAACCTCTTTGTTTTTTATGGTATCAACTTGTACGGCCCCACTTTCAATTAACCTTCTAAGAGCAGATTTAGAGAGTCCTTTTTTAAGATGAACGCATAAATCTATTAAACTAATTGCATTATTTTTATGTTGAGTATTTTTAATTAAAACAGCTTCAAATTCTTTTTCTTCAAATTTTTTACTTTGAAATTGGTTGATAAAGTATTCTTCTGCTTCTTGCGCTTGATTCTTGTTATGGTATTGGGTAATAATGTTTTTAGCAATTAGTTTTTTTATTTCCATTGGATTCTCTCCGCTAGCTAATCTATTTTTAATACCTTCTTTTTTACTTAAAGAAAAGTCCGTTGTTAACTGTAAGAACTCTTCTAGCAAACTATCTGGAATTGACATTGTTTTTCCAAACATTTCATTTGCTTCATCTGTAATCCCTATAATATTGTGTAACGACTTACTCATTTTCTCTTTACCATCAAGCCCTTTTAATAACGGCATACACATTACTATTTGCGGACTCATTTCAAAAGTTTCTTGTAATTTTCTACCCATTGTACAATTAAAAAGTTGGTCTGTACCTCCCATTTCAATATCTGCTTTTATTTCTACAGAATCAAATCCTTGAAGTATCGGGTATACTAATTCATGCATTGCAATTGGCGTATTTTCTGTAAACCTTTTATTAAAGTCGTTTCTATGCATTAATTGAGCAACAGTAACCTTAGATAAAATTTGAATCACTTCTGTAAATGATAGTTTGTCTAACCATTCTGAGTTAAATACGATTTTAACCTTATCAACATCTATAACTTTAGATAATTGATTAATGTACGTCTCTGCATTATGCTGCACCTCCTCTAGAGATAATGGTTTTCTACTTTTGTTTTTTCCTGTAGGATCACCTATTCGAGCAGTAAAATTTCCAACTAGAATAACAATCTGATGACCTAGATTTTGAAACTCTTTTAATTTCTTTAAAACAACAGCGTGTCCCAAATGTAAATCTGGTGCAGTCGGATCAAAACCAAGCTTAATTATTAGTTTTCTGTTCTCTTTTTTAGCTAGTTCTAACTTTTCTTCTAGTCCATTTTGAGGAAGAATAATTTCTACATTCTCTTTTAATCTATTAATTGTTTCCATTTTTTTTTAAATAAAAAAAAGCCCGAGCAAATGCTCGGGCTTTTTAGTTATGTTATATTTTTATTTTATTATCAGATTTTACTTGAAGTATATACATAGCCATTCCGAGCAGTTATTATTTGATAATAATACGTGCTAAAAAAAGGAAGGCGTAATATGTTGTTTAATCTTTTCATTTCTAGTGCAAATATATTTTTAAATATTTTAATGTGCAATTTTCTATACATGTTTAAAATTTTCGTACAAAAATTGTAAACTAAAAATCTTTTCTAAACTTATCTGTTGTTTGCAAATAAGTTTTCTTAAAAATTTAGAAATCGTATCAAATGATCTCATTAAGGGAGCGCTCCATTTTAAAACAAAATATATTTTTATTTCAGTAATATTCCAAATAACAATCGTTAGAATTCATCAACTTTAAAAAGCACTAATCTATCCAACTCTTAAAATCTTTTACACGCTCTCTACTTACAATAATTTCAGTTTCGTTATACGAATGTAAGATTAATTTTAAACGAGAATTGGAATAGGAAATAATGTCTTTAATGCCATTTATATGCACAATAAAAGTACGGTTTACTCTAAAAAATTGCTCTGGGTCTAATTGTTCTTGCCAATGCTCTAAAGAATTATCTAATAAATAATTTCTATTTTCTGAAGTATGAATATAAGTCGCTTTATTTTCACTGTAAAAACAGGCAACATCCTCAATATTTATAATCTTTATATGTTGCCCAACTTTTATAGAAATTCTTTTTTTAAACTTTCGATCTACAGGATTTACCAATAATTTTCTAATATCATCTAAATTCACTTGCACATCCGATTGTATTGGTTGATGCTCTTTAAACTTATCTACAGCAACCTTAAGCTCATCTTCATCTAGAGGTTTTAATAAATAATCAATGCTATTTAACTTAAACGCTTTTAACGCATATTCGTCATAGGCAGTGGTAAAAATAATAGCAGATTTCACTTCAATTTCTTCAAAAATCTCAAAAGAGATGCCGTCTGAAAGTTGAATGTCTAAAAATATTAAATCTGGGTGTTTGTTATTCTGCAACCAGTTTAAAGACTCTTCTACAGAATGCAACATTTGCTGCACTTCGATGTCTAAAATAGCCAACATTCTGTTTAATCTTCTTGCTGCTGGCTTTTCATCTTCAATTATTAATACGTTCATATTTTAAATTCATTTTTGGATTGTGAGATTCCTCCTCGTTCCTCCTTCGGAATGACAGAGATGCAACTTTCTTACTTTAGAACTAATTTTCTTCTTTCATAAATTCATCAATCTTTTTTTCTTCCCAATCTTTACCAAATAAATTAGGGTATCCAAAGGTCTTAATTCCGTGAAGTGCTAAAAATATTCCCCAAATAAACCAAATAGGCAAATAGGTGTTTTCTCCTCCATTAAACTGATTGCTAACAATAAAATCTCCGAAGAGTTTAAAGGAAAAGTTCCACACAAATGCTAAAAACAAATTTACCAAAATATATGCAACCACATGTTTATAGAATTTCTTAATTTCTTCTACTCGGTGTCTGGCTCTAATTAATTTCTTATTCTCTTGGTTTTCCATCTCTTTAAAATTTCCTGATTTTTTCGTCCTCTTTGTCCATCAACTCTTTAATTTTCTTTTCTTCCCAATCACTTCCTAAACCTAAAGATTTAAATCCGAAAACGCCTAACCAATGAAAAAACATTCCGATTCCCCAAAAAAGCCATGTAGAGTATACACCAAAATTAGAAAGAGTATCTTTAAAATTATCTCCGCTTTTTGTTAATCCAAAAATAATAACACCGCTTATAAAAATGTTTACCAATATATAAACCATAAAGTGAACATAAAACCCTTTAATGGCTTTTACTCTCTTTTTTGCTCTTATAAAACTAGCTTCTTGTGTATAATCTTGTTCCATGTTCTTATTTCTTTTCGTTCATAAACTCTTTAATTTTCTTTTCCTCCCAGTTTTTTCCAATTCCTATTAAATTGAATCCGAAAACCGTTAACCAGTGAATAAAAAGACCTGTTCCCCAACCAAAAGCAGAAAACCAAAACCAATGAAAATGTGGTTCGAACTTTAAGTTAACAAAAATAATAACAGGTATAACAATACAATAAATAGTTAAATGTGTGTAAAACCCTTTAATATCTTTTACTCTTTTTTGAGCTTTAAAGTAGCGTTGTTTTTGTGTAAAATCTGATTCCATTTTTATCTAATATTATTTTGTTCGTCCATATATTTCTGAATCTTTCTCTCCTCCCAGTCTTTATTCATAAATAAACTGAGTCCGAAAGTATTCAATGCCTGAAAAACAATTCCGATTCCCCAAAACAACCAAATTTTATAATTATGATAATCTGAAAAAGCTTCATAAAAAGTGTCTCCGTCATTTATATCTCCAGCAATAAATATAGCACTCAAAAAAATATTTATAATAACATACGTTGCCAGATGTTTATAGAACTTGCTAATTTTTTCAACTCGTTTTTTTGCTAAAATAAATTGCTGTTCTTGTGTTCTGTTCGTTTCCATTATCTGTACTTTTTTTGCTGATTCTCTTTGTCCATTAAATCTTTAATCTTTCTGTCTTCCCAATTACTTCCTAAGAAAATATTGTAATTATTTACTTCTAAAAAGTGAAAAGTTAAGCCCATTCCCCACCCGAAGATTGGAAACCAAAACCAATGAAAACCTGGTGAAAATCTTAAATTTATGAATATTAAAAATGGAATTACTAAACAATAAGAAGCTAAATTCTGATAGAACTCTTTTAGTTTCTCTACTTTTTCTACTGCTTTTACATATTTACTATTTTCTAAATCGTCTGTGTACATCGTGTTGTTCATTTTATATAGGAGTGGTAAACTCACCTTAAAAGTTTTGTTATTATTTTCTATTTTCACTCCTTTTTGAGTGATCAATCCATATCTATCAGCAATATTTTGCAAACCAACTTTTGTGCTTTTTCCTATTGCTTCTTTAGGGTTGATGTTATTTTCTATAATTAAATAATTAGCTTCTTCATAAATATTTATGGTTAAGGGTTTAGAAGTAGAAACTACATTGTGTTTTACTGCATTTTCTAATAAAAGCTGTAATGATAATGGCACAATTTTTAATTCATTATTACTTATTTCATCAGGAATGTTAAATTGAACGGCATCTTCAAAACGCATTCCTAACAATTCCATATACGTTTTTGCAAACTTTAATTCTTCTTCAATTGGTACTAAATCTTTATTTCTTTGCTCTAAAACATATCGATAAACCTTAGAGAGCTTTGTTGTAAACCTTTCTGCTTGATGCGGATTTTCGCCAATTAAACTCGTTAATACATTTAAACTATTGAATAAAAAATGTGGATCTAATTGATTTTTTAAAGATTCGAACTTGGCTGTTTCTGTTTTTGCTACAATCTGCTGCTGCGTAGTTTCTTGCGTCATTGCAGCTTTCCAGTTGATCATAAATCCTTTTGCATGAAAAAAAGTTGCCACTCCTAAAGAAAAAATAATGGCTATTACATGCACCCAAACTAAGTATCCTTTAAAAAAGGTATCAAAATTATGTCCAAAAATTAAGATGTATTGTATATAATGAATTATTAAAACTGCAATAACGGTATACAAAACTGTAGCTACAGCACCAACCCAGACTCTTTTATTAGTTTCGTGAACCCAATCCCATTTGGTGTTTAGGTATTCATTAATTATTCCATTCCCTAACCCTAAAGTAAAAGAATACATGCTAGAAATTAAAAGCACCAAAGCCATTCCTTTTATACTAAATTGCTGATTTACAATTATAAAAATAACCCCTAGAATTACAGTAAGTTTTAAACAAACTATAAATTCGTTTCTTATTTTTTTTAAAATAATAGCGTTTGATGTTTTCATTTTCGACATTGGTATTAAAAAATAAACTTACTAAAATTTTATCTCTAAAGACACATTTTTATCGATAACAGTAAATTTAGCTCCTTCAAATGTTGGTGGTGCAAAGGCTATTACATTATTAGAAGCACCATAATCTTCTAAAGGCATTCTGTTTGCAGAGAAATCCATTTTACCATTGCTATTTTTATCATGATAGCAAGTAACTGCGTATGAACCTGGTTTTACATTTCCGAAAATAATAGTGGTTTTACCATTTTTAATTACACCTTCTTTACTTTCTATAGGTGTTCTCATAAAATTATCTTTATTATACAAGGCAAAACCAACCTTCCCTTCATCTGAATTAATATTTGAAATCGTTACAGTAATTGTTTTGTCCTGAGCTGTTAAGGTACTTGTTATTGATAAAATTGCTAAGACTAAAATAGATACTAAAATTTTCATGTGGTTTGTTTTAAGTGTTATTGATGGTTCAAAGATGCAACACAGTCAACGTTTTTTAAATTAAAGAATACCCAACTGTATTATTTTTAGGATGAATTGTAAAAAATAAAGTTAGATAGGAAGATTTCCTTTAATTATAATAAGAATACAGCTATCTTGAATAAACACAATCAATAAAATTGATAGATCTAAAAAAGTCTTTACTAAAGATTTGATAATTAATAAATTGATTTATTACTAAATTAATAAAAATTAAAAAAAAACCTTGTTTTTTCATCATCAATTGAAAAATTAATATACATTTACATCATGTTTACTACAAAAAATAAAACAAATACTATGGTTCCCAGGTTGCGCTTTCGCAATGTAATTCGCTAATTCTAAATATTTAGCAATATACTGAATCCATAATTTTATTTTTTTATCATGTACCAATCTAAAAAACTTCAAAGCTCACAAAACAATATTATTTTAATAAATAATAGGAATTCTGTACGCCGCTTTTTCTCTACTCGCCCTTTGGGTGTTTAAATTATTATGGAATTAGGTGAGTCCAATTCCGCTTTTCAAAGCAAAAATTCAAATACATTCAACTTTAAAATATCAATACAATGGAAATTGTAATTGCTAACAAATCGCATACTATTTACGCAGATATCATTTGCAAAACAATAGAAGATGCTGCTCAAGTAAGAGGAACTGGTATCGCAAAAAGAAAACCAGCATACGTTGCCACTAAAATGGAAAACGGAAATGCTGTAATTGCACTAGATAACGGTAATTTTGCTGGTTTCTGCTATATAGAAGCTTGGGGACATGGTAAATTTGTTGCCAACTCAGGTTTAATTGTACACCCAGACTTTAGAAATTTAGGATTGGCTAAACAAATTAAAGAGGTCATTTTTAAACACTCGAGAACAAAGTTTCCAGACGCTAAAGTTTTTAGTATTACTACAGGTTTGGCGGTAATGAAACTAAACAGCGACTTGGGTTATAAACCAGTTACTTTCTCTGAACTTACAGACGACCAAAGTTTTTGGGATGGTTGCAAAACGTGTAGAAATTTTGATGTTTTAACCAGAACAGAAAGAAAGATGTGTCTGTGTACAGGAATGTTGTTCGACCCAAAAAACAATAATAAGGAAGCGTCTAAAGAGGTTAAAGAAAACGTTTTTCAAAGATTAAAAAATATGAAACAGCACTTGTTTCTAAAAAAAGATAAAAAATGAAAAAATTAGTAATTGCTTACAGTGGTGGTTTAGATACTTCTTACTGTGCCGTTAGCTTGTCAAAAGAATATGACGTACATGCTGTTAGTGTAAATACTGGCGGTTTTACTTCCGAAGAAATTAAACAGATAGAAAGTAATGCTTATAAAATGGGCATTTCTACTTATAAAAATATTGACGCTGTTTCAACATTTTACAATAAAGTAGTAAAGTATTTAATCTTCGGAAATGTATTAAAAAACAGTACCTATCCGCTTTCGGTTAGTGCAGAAAGAATTATACAAGCCATAGAAATTATTGAATACGCAAAAAGTATTGATGCAGAATATATTGCACACGGAAGTACGGGTGCAGGAAACGATCAAGTAAGATTTGATATGATTTTCCAAACCTTAGCTCCTAATATTAAAATTATCACGCCAATTAGAGATGGAAAATTAACAAGACAAGAAGAAATAGATTATTTAAAAGTGGAAGGAATTGATATGCCTTGGGAAAAAACAAAATATTCTGTAAATAAAGGTCTTTGGGGAACAAGTGTTGGTGGCGTTGAGACTTTAAAGTCCGAATTACCTTTACCAAGCGAAGCATATCCTTCTCAATTAGAAAAAGAAGGCGAAGAAAAAGTAACATTGACTTTTAAAAATGGTGAATTTGTTGCCTTAAACGGACAAGAAAACAAGCCAGAAGTAAATATTGAAAATCTTAATAATATTGCATCAAAATACGCAATTGGTAGAGATATTCATGTTGGCGATACGATTGTTGGTACAAAAGGAAGAGTTGGTTTTGAAGCTGCTGCTGCTTTAATTACAGTAAAAGCGCATCACTTGTTAGAGAAACACACCTTAACAAAATGGCAATTACAACACAAAGAATATTTGTCTAGTTTCTACGGAATGCATTTGCATGAAGGACAATATTTAGACCCTGTAATGAGAGATACGGAAGCTTTTTTACAAAGCTCACAAAAAATGGTTTCTGGTAATGTGGTGGTTTCTTTAAAGCCGTATCATTTTTCTTTAGACGGAATTATTTCTGACCACGATTTAATGTCTAGTGCATTTAGCACGTATGGTGAAGAAAATAAAGCTTGGACAGCCGATGATGCGAAAGGTTTTATTAAGATTTTAGGAAACCAGAATAAAATATACAGACAAGTAAATAGTTAGAAAAGACCTCACAGGTTTTAAAAACCTGTGAGGTATAAAACATTCTTAACATGAAAAAATTAGAAGTAGGAATTATAGGTGGCGCAGGCTATACAGCTGGTGAATTAATACGATTATTATTGAATCATCCAGAAACAAATATCAATTTTGTGTACAGTACTTCTAATGCTGGTAACAAATTGTATAAAGTACATCAAGATTTAATTGGTGATACAGAAATTGATTTTACAAGTGAAATAAATACAAGTGTTGATGTGTTATTTTTATGTTTAGGTCATGGGAATTCTAAAGCTTTTTTAGAAAAAACTACATTTTCAGGCAAGACCAAAATTATCGATTTAAGTAACGATTTTAGATTACTTGCTGATAAAAATTTCAAAGGAAAAGATTTTGTGTACGGTTTACCAGAATTAGACAAAGAATCTATTAAAAAAGCAAATTATATTGCAAATCCTGGTTGTTTTGCAACCGCTTTACAATTGGCTATTTTACCTTTGGCTGCAAATGGTTTGTTACAAAACGATGTGCATGTTAATGCCGTAACGGGTGCAACTGGTGCAGGAACGTCCTTATCTGCAACGACACATTTTACGTATCGAGATAATAATTTCTCTCATTATAAAGCTTTTAATCATCAACATTTGGGAGAAATTAATCAGACGGTACATCAGTTACAATCTAATTTTAATTCTGAAATTAACTTTGTACCCAATAGAGGAAATTTTTCTAGAGGTATTTTTGCAACTACCTACACAAAGTTTGATGGTACTTTTGAAGAAGCTACAGCAATGTATAAAGCCTATTATAAAGATGCTGCTTTCACATTTATTTCTGAAAACGATGTTCACATGAAGCAGGTAGTCAATACCAACAAATGCTTGATTCATCTAGAAAAACACGGTAATAAATTACTAATTACAAGTACCATAGATAATTTATTAAAAGGAGCTTCTGGAGCAGCAATTCAGAATCTAAATTTAATGTACGGTTTTGAAGAAACATTAGGTTTAAATTTAAAAGCAAACTACTTTTAATCTCAGGGCGATAACCAAGGATTTATTTTCCAAAGGATTCCTCGTAATTATAATAAGAAGTATGTTGCTTATTATTTACTAGCTCGCGTTAGCGATTGAAACGGCATCCTTTTTTGAGGTACGAAAAAAAGATATAGTGTAAAGCGCGACCCTTGGGTAACGCCAAAAAATAAAATTATGAAAATAGCCATTATTGGAACAGGAAATCTAGGGAAGTCTATTGCAAAAGGTTTAATTATAAACAACGCAATTACATCTTTGTATTTAACAAAAAGAAATTTGGAAGGTATTGCTGAATTTGACGGTTATAAAAATGTCTTTTTAACAAGAGACAATTTAGAAGCTGTAAGAAATTCTGATATTTTAATTTTTGCGGTTCAACCAGCTCATTTTGAAGATATTTTAGGTGAAATAAAACCTCTTTTAACAGAAAAACATGTATTAGTTTCTACCATAACAGGTTTTTTAATTCCGAAAATTGAAGAAATAGTTGGGGTTAATCAGTTTATTATTAGAGCAATGCCAAATACAGCCATTGCAGTAGGTAAATCGATGACCTGTCTATGTAGTAACCAACAAGGCGAAAAGCGCATACAGATTGCAGAAGCTATTTTTAATCGATTAGGACATTCATTAACGATTCCTGAATCTCAAATGCAAGCAGCAACTGTTGTTTGTGCAAGTGGGGTCGCTTTTTGGATGCGCTTGATTCGTGCCACAACCCAAGCTGCTATTCAGTTAGGTTTCGATGCAAAAGAAGCGCAAGAATTAGCCATGTATACAAGTGAAGGAGCTGCCAATTTGTTAATTACAAATGGCAATCATCCGGAAGAGGAAATAGATCGAGTTACCACACCGCAAGGTTGTACAATTACTGGTTTAAATGAAATGGAACATAAAGGTTTAAGTTCTTCATTAATACAAGGAATGGTGGCTTCTTTTAACAAAATTAATATGATTAAAAAAGAACAAATATGAGTTTATTTAATGTGTATCCATTGTTCGACATCACTCCTTTAAAAGGAAAAGATGTTTTTATTTTTGAAGAAAACGGAACTAAATATTTAGATTTATATGGTGGTCATGCTGTAATTTCGATTGGACATTCGCATCCTACTTATGTAAAAAATATTAGTAACCAAGTTGCTAAATTAGGTTTTTACAGTAATTCTATTCAGAATCCGTTACAGGCAGAATTGGCACATAAACTAGTAGAAATATCTGGCTGTAAAGACTATGAATTATTTTTATGTAATTCGGGCGCAGAAGCAAATGAAAATGCTTTAAAACTAGCTTCTTTTCATACGAATAAGAAAAAAGTTATTGCCTTTAAAAATGGCTTTCACGGAAGAACTTCTGCCGCGGTTGCTGCTACAGATAATCCTAACATTATTGCGCCAATAAATGCACAACAGGAAGTTGAAATTTTAGAGTTGGGTAATTTAGAAAGTTTAGAAAAATCTTTAGCTAAAAATGATGTTTGTGCTGTAATTATAGAATTTATTCAAGGCGTTGGTGGTTTAGATGAAAGCACTACCGAGTTTTACGAAGGTGCAGACAAGTTATGTAAAAAATATAATGCGTGTTTTATTGCTGATGAAGTACAGTCTGGATTTGGTAGAACGGGTGATTTTTTCGCTTTTCAGAAATACAATGTTACTCCGACTATTATCTCTTTAGCAAAAGGAATGGGGAATGGTTTTCCTGTTGGTGGTATTTTAATTCATCCGTCTATAAAGGCTTCTTTTGGTTTATTAGGAACCACTTTTGGTGGAAATAATTTGGCTTGTGTGGCTTCTCTTGCCGTTTTAGAGGTTATTAAAGAAGAAAAGTTAATGGAAAATGCAAAATCTATTTCAGCCTATTTTATTGAGCAAGCCAAAACGATTCCTAATTTAAAAGCAGTTAAAGGAAGAGGTTTAATGCTGGGTTTAGAGTTTAACTTTCCAATTGCAGAAATTAGAAAAAACATGATTTATAAGCATAAAATTTTTACAGGAAGTGCTAAAAATCCGAATGTAATTAGAATTCTACCTTCTTTAACGGTTAAAAAAGAACACATCGATGTCTTTTTGAATGCTTTGAAAAAGGAAATATCATAGTCTTTTTGAAACTTATCGCGCCTACTCAAGAGGACATTATAACCATGTCTAATCGAATGCAGTCGAGATCTAAAAAATAATAAAATGAAAAATTACACCTCCATAAACGATATTGATAACATTAATTCTTGGATTGAAGAAGCCAAAGAAATCAAAGCAGAACCTTTAAAAAATATTGAATTAGGAAAAAATAAAACCTTAGGATTGTTATTTTTTAACTCCAGTTTACGTACCCGTTTAAGTACACAAAAAGCAGCTTTAAATTTAGGAATGAACCCAATTGTAATGAATGTTTCTGGAGATACTTGGGGAATTGAATTTGGAGATGGAACCGTAATGGATGGCAATACCGCAGAACATATTAAAGAAGCGGCTGCGGTAATTTCTCAATATTGTGACATTATTGCTGTAAGAGCTTTTCCGAGTTTAACTGACAAGCAAAAAGACGAATCTGAACACGTTTTAAAATCGTTTGTTCAATTTGCTTCTGTGCCAATTGTAAGTATGGAAAGTGCAACCGGTCATCCGTTACAAGGACTAACAGATGCAATTACAATTGCTGAAAATTCTACAAAAAAAAGACCAAAAGTCGTTTTAAGTTGGGCGCCGCATGTAAAAGCTTTACCGCACGCTGTTGGAAATAGTTTTGTGCAAGCAATGCAAAAAATGGACGTTGAGTTTGTGATTGCAAATCCGGAAGGATATGATTTGAATCCAGAAATTACGAAAGACACGCCTATTTATCACAATCAGTCAGCCGCTTTTAAAGATGCTGATTTTGTCTACGCAAAAAACTGGAGTTCTTATAATAACTACGGACAAATACTAAACGTAGATGCAGATTGGATGATAACAAAAGATAAATTAGCGAATGCTAAATTTATGCATTGTTTGCCTGTTAGAAGAAATCTTGTGGTGGAAGATGCCGTTTTAGATAGCGATGCTTCTTTAGTTATTGAACAAGCAAATAATAGAACTTTTGCTGCGCAATTGGTTTTGAAGAAGATTTTAGAAAACAACTAACATCATTGTGAGAAACGAAGCAACCTGCTTATTAATAGACAGATTGCTTCGTGCCTCGCAATGACAGATACACGAAAATGGAAAAACTATCAATCATAAAAATTGGCGGAAAAATTATTGAAGATGAAACTTCTTTACATGCTTTTCTAAAATTATTTTCTAACTTAGAAGGAAAGAAAATATTAGTTCATGGTGGAGGAAAACGTGCTACATATATCGCATCTAAATTAGGAGTTGAATCTAAAATGATCGCTGGTAGACGGATTACTGACAAAGAAACTTTGGATGTTATTACTATGGTGTACGGCGGTTTGGTAAACAAGAATATAGTTGCCAAACTACAAGCTTTACAAATTAACGCAATTGGCTTAACGGGCGCAGACATCAACAGTGTAAAATCTGAAAGAAGACCGGTAAAAGAAGTTGATTTTGGCTTTGTGGGTGATGTAAAACAAGTAAATTCGAATGGAATTGATAAATTAATGAAAGCTGATTTTACGCCTGTTTTTTGTGCCATTACGCACGATGGAAACGGACAACTATTAAACACAAATGCAGATACAATTGCAAGTACTATTGCAGTTGGAATGAGCGAAATCTATGAAACATCCATTTATTATTGTTTTGAATTGAATGGTGTTCTAAGAGATTTTAATGTTAAAGATTCAGTAGTAAAAGTGATCAATTCTAAAACGTATAAAGAGTTATTAGATGCTAAAATTATTACTGACGGAATGATTCCTAAAATAGACAATTGTTTTGACGCTTTAAACAATGGCGTATCAAGAGTACATATTGGAAATACTTCTATGTTCACAAAAGAAAATGAGTTTTATACGACCATAACATTATAAATATGACGTTACAAAAATTAACAGAAAACGCAATTTCTCTTTTAAAAAATTTGATTGAAACACAATCATTTTCTACTGAAGAAGAAAACACTGCGAAATTGATAGAAGGTTGGTTTATAGAAAATGAAATCCCTTTTAAAAGAACAAAAAACAATATTTGGGCAACCAACAAACATTTTGATGAAAGCAAACCTACTCTATTGCTAAACTCTCATCATGATACGGTTCACCCAAACTCTGCGTATACAAAAGATCCTTTAAAGGCAATTGTAGAAGATGGTAAATTATACGGTTTAGGTTCTAATGATGCTGGTGGGTGTTTGGTTTCCTTAATAGCAACTTTCACCAATTTTTACGCACAAGAAAATCTAAAATACAATTTGGTTATTGTGGCTTCTGCCGAAGAGGAAAATTCTGGACCTGATGGTTTAAACTCTATGCTTTCTATCATTCCGCATATTGATGTGGCCATTGTTGGTGAACCTACTTTAATGAATTTAGCCGTTGCAGAAAAAGGCTTAGTTGTTTTTGATGCTGTTGTAGCAGGAACTCCGAGTCATGCGGCGCATCCAAATAATAACAATTCAATTTATAATACAATTGAAGTTTTACAATGGTTTAAAGATTTTAAATTTGACAAACCTTCTGTTGCTTTAGGTGATGTAAAAATGACAGTTACTCAAATTGCTGCAGGTTCTCAACATAATGTGGTGCCTGCACATGTAGATTTAGTGATAGATGTTCGTGTAAATGACGCCTATTCTAATAAAGAAATTGCAGCTATTTTACAAGAAAAATCGCCTTGTACAACAATTACTCCTAGAAGTTTACGCTTAAACTCCTCTTCTATTTCTACAGAACACGATTTAGTAAAAGCAGGTATTGCCATGGGAAGAGAAACGTATGGTTCCCCCACCTTATCAGATCAATCTGTACTAACTTGTCAATCTTTAAAATTAGGCCCAGGCGACAGCACACGTTCACATTCTGCCGATGAATTTATTTATCTTGCAGAAATTGAAGAAGGAATACAGATTTATATTGAACTCTTGAATAGAGTAATTAAATAGAGAAAAAAGAGGATCGAGACAAGAAACAAGACTGACATATTTAGTCTTGATTCTAAATAAGTTATTATAATAAATGTCTGGTCGAGCGTAGTCGAGACCTAAATTTAACCTCTCGCCTGCGCTCGAGAAAATGTAAAAGGAATAAAATAATCGTCATAACGAGGAAGTACGACAAAGTTATCTTATAATTAATGATGAGATTGCTTCGTTCTTCGCAATGACAACAAAATATAGAAATTATGAAGTTATGGGATAAAGGATTTTCAATAGATAAACAAATAGAAAAATTTACAGTAGGTAATGATAGAGAAATTGACATGCATATTGCAAAATATGATGTTCAGGCTTCTTTAGCTCATGCCATAATGTTAGCATCTATTGGTATTATTACTGCGGATGAATTGAAAGATTTAAAAAGAGGTTTGAAAGAATTGGCAGACGATATTGAAAACGGAACCTTCATAATAGAAGCTTCTTTTGAAGATGTACATTCTAAAATTGAATGGGAATTAACCAATAAATTAGGAGAAGTTGGTAAGAAAATTCATACGGCTCGTTCTAGAAATGATCAAGTTTTGGTTGCTTTACAATTGTACTATAAAGAGAATTTAGCCATTATCAACGATAAAACAAAGACTCTTTTTGATACGCTTTTAGGTTTAGCTGAAACACACAAAGAAAGTTTATTACCGGGTTACACACACTTACAGGTTGCAATGCCATCATCTTTCGGATTATGGTTTTCTGCCTATGCTGAATTATTGATTGATGATGTCTATATGTTGAACGCGGTTTCTAGAGTTGTAGACCAAAATCCTTTGGGTTCTGCTGCTGGTTACGGAAGTTCATTCCCTATCGACAGAGAATTAACAACCAAAGAATTAGATTTTGCTACGTTAAAATACAATGTGGTTGCTGCACAATTAAGCAGAGGAAAAAGCGAGCGTTCTATTGCGTCCGCTTTAGGCGGATTGTGTAATACGATGGCTCGTTTTGCGATGGATGTTTGTTTGTATATGAGTCAGAATTTTAATTTTATTTCTTTTCCTGATGAATTAACAACAGGAAGTAGCATTATGCCACACAAGAAGAATCCTGATGTTTTTGAATTGATCCGTGGAAAATGTAATAAAATTCAGGCTTTACACACAGAGATGGTAATGATTACCAACAATTTACCAACGGGTTATCACAGAGATTATCAATTGTTAAAAGAAAATATTATCAATGCTTTTGAAGATGTTAAAGATATTTTAGACATCTTTAACTACTCTATTCAACAAGTAATTGTAAAAGATATTGATTTGAATGATGAAAAATATCAATATTTATTTACGGTAGATAGCATCAATAATTTAGTGGTTGAAGGCATGTCTTTTAGAGAAGCATATCAAAAAATTGGTGGACAAGTGCAAGCAGGAACTTACAAACCAGATTTAGGAAAACAACATTCTCACGTTGGAAGTATTCATAATTTATCTTTGGATAAAATTAAAGAGAAATATCCAAAAAACTAAGAACTGTTCTAATAAGAAAATAAAAGCCTTGTTTACTAATTCTAAACAAGGCTTTTTTAGTGGTATTAAATATTACTTAAAACTTACGTTAAAAGTAAAAATTGATTCCAATAGAGGTACTAAACACATCACTAAAACTAACTTCTTTAGATGTAATTGTATACCATAAGTACGTTTCTACTGTACCTAGTTCTGCGTAAAAATCGATTCCTTTTACAATTTTTGAATCTGTAAAATTCTTATGAACCATAGCTCCACCAAATAACGTAAAATGGAAAGCATTGGGTACATAATAACCTTCTGGATATTTACTTGGTAGTGTAGTAAATGAATTTGTACCTATTTGATAACTTGTTGTAAAACCTGCAATTGGCGTAATTGTTAAATTCTTTCCTATTTCTTTTCTATAAATAGGAAAAGAGTTTTTTATGGTAAGCAAGTGAATACGTTCTGCATTAGATATTGATGATGGTACGTACCCGTATAATAATTCTGAATATAATACTTTATTGAATATTTGATAACCGGCACCAACAGAAACAAGACCAATATTTCCTGCAAATTGTACTTTTACATAATCTGGAATATACCAAGACTTATCTTTATTTAAATTAGATTCTTGAGCATAAGATTGTGTGAAAAAGAATAGTACTATGGGTAATAAAAATATATTTTTAATCTTCATTTTTTTATAATTCAATAATTTCAAAATTAAAAGTTTCACCCTGTACGTCTATAATACCATATTCAGGATTTTTTAGAGCAGGCACAGTTAAATAACTAACCTTTCCATCAGCTTTTCCATCTTCATAGAAAAAACTATGATTATGTCCATTTACCGACAATGACACATTGTTATCTGTCATTATCGACTTATACGTTTCTCTCATTTCATCACTAAAATCTGTACTAGAAGGAGGAATGTGTGCAAACACAAATACTTGATTAAATTTTGCATTATCACTTAATTCTAATGATAACCAATCAAAATCTGGGTCTTTATTACTTTCCCAAATTATATCATCAAAAAGAACAAACTTGTTATTATTAAATTCAAAAGAGTAATTATAATCACCAAACATTTCTTTATAAATAATACTTCCATTTGAATTATAATCATGGTTTCCGATAACTGTTAAATAAGGTTTTTTAAGGGTACTCATTATGTCATGAAAAATTTCATATTCTTTTAAAAGTGCTTGATCTGCAATATCACCACCAAAGATCACAAATAAAATATCGTCTCTTTTATTAATATCATCAATAACTGTTTTAAGATTATCATAATAATAATGTACATCTGTAATGAAAGCGAATTTAAAATCTTGAGAATCTACTTTTATATTCTCAAGTAATTTTAAATTTTTATCAGTCGTGTTTTTTTGTGCTGATTTAACACTTGCTTCATAAACACTATATTCAAAAAAATTATCACAGGTAGTGAATGTTATTGTAATAGCAGTTAATACTATAATTTTTAAAAATTTCATCAATTTTTTATTTCTATTATATAAGTTAAATAAGTTTTATTTACTGTGTAGACGAGTAAAATATAAAAGCTTACAAAGATATCGAAAAATCAAAATTCATGGTAATTTTAATCTCATCAATCATAAAAAAAAAGTAATAAATACATTATTTACAGTGTTACATATTTTTGATAATCAATAAGGCAAAATCAACTCTAATTATTTATAAAAAGAATAAAATAACCTCTATATTATTGCAATTAAATGAATGCTTTAAGAAGAAATATGCACAAAGAGAAATTGAATTAAAAAATTAATAGCTAAACCTAACTAAACAACATTTTCAAACATATAGTGAGATAATTATGAAAACAAAAAAAGCAGTTATTTTAAAATAACTGCTTTTCCTAACTAAAAAAATATCTAGTTTAATTTAGGTTTTCTAAAATACTTTAAAGGAACAAACAACATACCAAAACACTGGCTATCTTCTTTTCCCATATTTTTATGGTGAATTTTATGTGCTTTTCTCAATCCCTTTAAATAGCTATTATTGGTATTTTTAAACCATTTAAATCGTTGATGAATTAAAATATCATGTACTAAAAAGTAAGCGATGCCATAAAACAAAATACCCAAACCAATAAAGAATAAATACGTGTGTTCTGTGTAGGTCCCGAAGTAAAATAAAGCCATACTTGGTATTGCAAATACTATAAAAAATGCATCATTTTTTTCAAATACGTGTGGATAACCAGGCTCGTGATGATCTTCATGTAAAAACCAGCCAAAACCATGCATTACAAATTTGTGTGTACACCAAGTGACACATTCCATTAATAAAAATACTGCTAAAGTTATAAATGCGAAAATCATTAAATAATATTTAATTTATATTTTACGTAGCTTCTTGCTAACAAATTTATTTTCATCGGATTAGATATTCGAACTCTAGAATCCATAATTTTTTCTGAAGGTACCATTTTAAGCTTTTTAAGCAATCTTCTATAATATCGAAACGCTGTGTAGACTCCAAATTTTGCTTCCACTGGCAATTTCAAAATACCGTTTGAGTAAGCATAATCAAAATCAGCTTCAATTTCATCAATAATTAGTTGTTTTGAAGTCGCATCTAATTTACCTAAATCTATGTTCGGAAAATAAGAACGATTCAATACTTCAAAATCGTCTTTTAAATCACGTAAAAAATTTACTTTTTGAAAAGCAGAACCCAAACGCATTGCTGCATCTTTTAATTCTTCGTACTTTTCGTTATCACCATTAACAAAAACCTTTAAACACATTAAGCCCACAACATCTGCAGAACCATAAATATACGCATCATATTCTTCTTTCGTTTGATATTCTGTTTTGTATAAATCAGCTTTCATACTTTTTAAGAAAGCTTGCACCATTTCATCGGGAATTTGATACTTATTTACCGTTTGCTGAAAGGAATTTAAAATAGGATTTAAACTAATTCCTAGCTCTTTTGAAAGATAATAATCTCTTTCAAAATGATCCATTAATTGTTCCTTACTATAATCATGAAAGGTATCTACAATTTCATCCGCAAAGCGAACAAAACCATAAATATTATAAATATCTGTTCTAATTTTTGGCGATAACATCTTTACTGCCATAGAAAAAGAAGTGCTGTATTTCTCAGTAACCAGCTTACTACAATCATTAGAAACACTATCAAATAACTCTTTCATATTACTATTGGTTTTTAATGATTAATTCTGATGCAATTTTACCCGAAATTAATGCTGGTGGAACTCCGGGACCTGGAACCGTTAATTGCCCTGTAAAATACAAATTATTTACTTTACTACTTTTTATTTTTGGTCTTAAAAATGCAGTTTGTAAAAGTGTATTTGCCATTCCGTAGGCATTTCCTTTATAAGAATTGTATTCTTCTTTAAAATCATTTACACAAAACGACCTATTAAACAATACGTGTTTTTTAACTTCTTGGTTTGTTAATTTCTCAAATCTATCTAAAATTTTATGAAAATAGGCTTCTCTTAAAGCTTCTGTATCTTCTATTCCTGGTGCTAGAGGTATTAAAAAGAAACCGGCTTCTTTACCTTCTGGTGCAGATGTCTTGTCTGTCATAGAAGTAAAATTTGCATAAAACAACGGATCTGTTGGCCATTTAGGTTTGTCGTAAATTTCTTCTGCATGCAGATCAAAATCTGTATCAAAAAACAATGTGTGATGACTTACGTTCTCTATTTTTTTATCAAAACCAACATAAAATAATAATGATGAAGGTGCAAAGGTCTTTTTGTCCCAATATTTTTCTGAATATTGTTTAAGATTATCTTCTAATAATGTTTCTGTATGATGATAATCTGCGCCACTTAAAACCAAACTCGTTTTAATTTCTTTTCCATTAACAACTAATCCTGTTACATTTTTATCTGAGTCTGTATTAATTTTTTCTACGTTTGCGTTTACCTCAAAATGAACACCTAAAGAAGTTGCCAAAGAAACCATGCCTTCAATTACTTTATACATTCCTCCTCTTGGGTGCCAAGTTCCTAAACCAAAATCTGCATAATTCATAAAATTATAAAATGCAGGAGTATTGCTAGGTTTTGCCCCTAAAAACAAAACTGGGAATTCTAAAATTTTAATTAATTTATCGCTTTTTATATTCTTTCTAACTTGCTTTCTTATCGTAGAAAAAAACTGAGTAACTCTTGCTACTGTTGTTGTTGTAACTAATTCTAACGGAGAAACACCTGGCCTGTAAACTAAATCTAAAATAGCCGTTTCGTAATTTGACTTTGCAGAATCTAAAAAAGTTTTTAAGTGTTTCGCACTTCCCTTTTCTTCTGCTTCGAACATTTTATAAATGTCTTCTAAGTTTTCAGAAATTTTTAAGGAAGAATTTTCACCGAAATAGACTTCATAACCAGGACTTAATTTATCTAAAATGTAATAATCTGAAGGTTTCTTACCAAAATCTGCAAAAAAACGTTCGAAAACATCTGGCATCCAATACCAAGAAGGACCTAAATCAAACGTAAATCCGTCTTTTTTATATTGCCTTGCTCTTCCGCCTAATGTGTCGTTTTTCTCTAAAACAGTAACTTTATAACCTTCCTTAGCTAAATAACAAGAAGCTGATAAAGCTGAAAAACCAGAACCTATAATATATATTTCTTTATTCATTTATTATTTTGTTTAACAAATATACAATAATATTAAACATTCTTAAATATGCTAAATACAATTTACAAAACTTTTAACAAATCTGAAACTGAAGAATGAAAAGTTATTTGAGATGAAAAATTAGCTGCTCTTAGTAGATCTGTTTTTCTTCCTACAGCTATCAATTGATGTTTTGTGCCTTCTAAAATACTATTTATTTCACTAAAATAGTCATCAATTTTATCATCAAAAGGCATAATTGTTAGCGAAGTAATAAAACACAATTCTCTATCATTTTTAAAAAAGTAATTTAAATTGTCTAATGGCAAACTCTGCCCTAAATAAATAGTATGCTTTCCTCTTAGAACTAGTTCATAATTTAGGTATAAGAGGCCTAATTCATGAATTTCATTTTCTGGTAAAAATAATACATAAGTTTTTTCGGTTGATTCTATTCCGTATTGTAAACTTTCTGTGCTCAAATGAATTTTCTGTGCAATTAAATTGGAAATAAAATGCTCATGAGCGGGCAGTAAAGTATCCGTTTGCCACAACAAACCAATATGATTTAAAAACGGAATGAATACATCTTTAAAAATTTCTCTAAAACTTTTTTTATGCAATAACTTGTTATAAGTAGTATTAAATAACACTTTATCAAACTGTAACATAGACAATTTAAAAGCATTAATTGCTTCATCATTTATAGCCATCGTAAAAGCAACTTCTCTAGAATGCTGTAAAATTTCTTCATCAGACATTTTTGCAATTTTAGAGATCTTGTAATTATTTTTACTTAATAAAACTACGTTTAGTAATTTTTGTAAATTTTGATGAGAATAATATCTAATATTGGTATCTGTTCTTTGTGGCTCTAATAAATTATACCTTTTTTCCCATATACGTATGGTATGAGCTTTGATCCCTGATATGTTTTCAAGGTCTTTGATAGTGAAATCTTGCTTTATATTGTTCAATGTTTCTAATTTATTATTCAACAAATGTAAATATTTTTAACTCAAAAAAATATTTTTTATAAAAATTGTAACATTTTATACATTTGTACTACTTATAAGTAACTAACCTATTTACAAATTGCAGAAAGATTTAGAAACTAAATTTTTATCAGATTTTGAAACAAATCAAAACATAGCACATAAAATTTGTAGAATTTATACTACAAATAGAGATGCTCATAATGATTTGTTTCAAGAAATAACCATACAAGTTTGGAAAAACTACCCAAAATTTAGGGGAGATTCTAAATTTAGTACATGGATGTATAGAGTAGCTTTAAACACGGCAATTTCATTATATAGAAAATCGACTAGAAAAGTAAAGACGCAAGATTTTAGTGAGGTTGCATTTAAAATTAAAGCTACAGATTATGATGATACTGAAGAAGTGCAATTAAAAGCACTTTACAAAGCAATTCATAGGTTGAACGACATAGACAAAGCGTTAATTTTTTTATACTTAGAGGACAAGCCTTATAAAGAAATATCGGAAACATTGGGAATAACTAGTGTAAATGCAAGAGTGAAAATGAACAGAGCAAAAGAAAAGTTAAAAAACATTCTAAACCCATAAACTATGGATTTATTAGATAATTATAAAAAAGCCTGGAAAAATCAGCCAGAAGAAGCAAGTAGATTTTCTGCAATAGAAATTTACAAACTCGCACAATCAAGGTCGTCATCTATTGTAAAGTGGATCTTTATTATTGGTATTTTAGAATTTGTAGCTTTAAATTCTCTATACTTTATTATTGATGCAGATGAAGCTTATGAAGAGTATAAAAAAATAGGATTGGAAAATTTTATATACGTTTCACAAACTATATTTTATATTATTATTTTCTTTTTTTTAATAAAATTTTACTTAAATTATAAGAAAATTTCTTCTTCAGATTCGACAAGAGTTTTAATGAAAAAAATTATTAGAACTAGAAGAACAGTAAGAAACTATGTGTTATTCAACTTGGTATATATTGCATTATTCACAATAATTGTAATGGTTGCTGAAATAAATATAAATTTTGAAGATTTAAGTACAAAACAAATTTTATTATTTTGTTTAATAACATTTTTACTTATCACTGTTATATTAGTAGTTCTATGGCTTTTTTACCAACTACTTTATGGTTTTTTATTGAAAAAATTGAATAGAAATTACAAAGAATTGGCTAAATTAGATAGCGTAAACTAAATAGACTATTTTATGAAAAAGGTACTATTCTTTATTTTTCTAAGTTTTACATTGGTTTCATTTTCTCAAAAATCAGACTTTTGGAATAACGTGCAATTCGGAGGTGGTTTTACTGTAGGTTTTGGGAACCAAACTACTATTGGTATCTCACCAAGTGCTATCTATAATTTTAACAATGGTTTTTCTTTAGGAACCGGCTTAAACTATTTATATTCAGAAATTAACGATTTTTCTACCAGCGTTTATGGCGCTAGTTTAATCTCCTTATACCAAACCAATTTCGGAATTCAGTTTTCTGGAGATTTCGATTACAACTTCGCAAAACAAAAAGATCAATTTGGGTCAATAAACACCAACTTCCCTGCACTACATTTTGGTATTGCATATAACCAAGGTAGGTTTGCAGTTGGTGTTCGTTATGACGTTTTGTATGACAAGAATAAAAGTATTTTCGCTTCACCTATTTCACCAATTGTCCGTTTTTATTTCTAAAAGTTTTTTAGTTCCATTAGTAATTTTTCTAACATTTTATTCGTAAAATCTAAGTGCGTAACAATTCTAATTCTACCTTCTCCCATAGAAGTTAGTAGAATATTTTTCACCCTCATTTTCTCAATAAAATTACCGGCACCTACTTTTTCATCCACATAAAAAATAACAATATTTGTTTCTATTGGTGCTACTTTTGTAACATAGCTACAAGAATTTAAAACATCCCCTATAATTTTTGCTTTTTGATGATCTTCGTCCAATCTTTCTATATGATTGTCTAATGCATAAATTCCTGCTGCTGCTAAAAACCCAACTTGTCTCATGGCACCACCTAATAATTTACGAATACGCAATGCTTTTGCAATATCTTCTTTAGAACCCAATAAAATAGAGCCAATTGGCGCTCCTAAACCTTTAGAAAGACAAATTGAAATGGTATCAAATAATTTTCCATATTGTTTCGGAGTTTCTTTTTTAGCAACCAAAGCATTAAATAAACGTGCGCCATCTAGATGAAAAGCTAAGTTATTCTCTTTTGATATTTTTTGAAGTTTCTCTAATTCAGAAAAGTCCCAACAAGCGCCTCCTCCTTTGTTCGTGGTATTTTCGATACAAACCAGTCTTGAAAACGGAACATGAATATCTGATCGTCCTGCAACTGCTTCTTGCAACTGTGCTGCTGTAAACATTCCCCTATCTCCGTCTATTAATTTACAGGTTACACCAGAATTAAATGCGGCTCCTCCGCCTTCGTAATTATACACGTGCGCATATTTATCGCAAATTAATTTGTCTCCTGGTTGCGTGTGTAATTTTATGGCAGTTTGATTCGCCATGGTTCCTGATGGAAAAAACAACGCATCTTCCATTCCGAATAATTTTGCCGCTTTTTCTTGTAATTTATTTACAGTCGGGTCCATTTTAAAAACATCATCACCAACTTTGGCGTTCATCATTGCTTCCAACATTTCTGCTGTTGGTTTGGTTACTGTATCTGAAATTAGGTCTATTATCATTTTATATTTTGTTGAAACTAATTTTACTTATTACATCAAAAAATGTAACAAATAAAAGTAGTGAAATTCGTTTAATTTATGTCTAATCATCACTTCCAATTGGCGAACCATCAGGAATTTGTGGTGCTTTTGATTTCTTAAATGAAATCGGATTTTTAATAAAATCATCAATCATTTTTACCATTGCATTGTCATATATTTTCTGGATTCCTTTTGAATTTTTATTTTTTAAGGTTGATTTGATTTCATCCAACTGAAACAAGACAATTGCATTTACTTGTTTGTACTGATTCTTATATGCAGCCAAATAAAATAATTGCTCTAAAACAGCTGTATTTATTACGTTTTGTAATTCTTGATAATAGGTATCTTTATGTGTTTTGTTGATGGTTTTCGCAATTAATTCATCCAATAATTCAACCAAACCTAATTGATTTTTATTCAAACTTTTATGCGCAATTAACCTGGATGCTCTTTGCGGATTCAATAATAAATTCAACGTCATTTCACTAGCAGTTTCTACTGCCCCAAAAGCATCAAATTCTACACCTAAATCACTTTTAAAAGATTCTCTACTTCTTCCGTAGCCCATTGCTCTTGGGGGAAATAAGGCTAATTTTTCTTTCGGAATTGCTATTTCATCAACATTTATGGTTTGCAAAACGGCTTGCAAAGCAATTCTTTCTGTTGCACCAGAAACACGTTTTACAATGGTTTGGTTATCACCTTTTACAGCATACGAATACTCTAATCCTCCAATGAGTTTTACAGTTGCTTCTGTTTGAAATCTATGGAAAAAATACAACGGCACAAAAACATCTTCTAATACAGAATACGGTTGATTCGTTTTTATATTGTCCGAAGAGAAATTAGCAATCGCTTTTTTTCTAATCTTTAAAAGGTTGTATAATTCATCATAAATATTGCCGCCATTGTCCCATAAATGTGCAGAAGCACTTGCACTTCCTTGAGACCTTGCATCTGAATCGGACAAGTATTTTAATCCGTTGGCAGCGGCATCTTCTAAAATTTTATTCAATTCATTTTCTTCTTCATCCTTAAAATCCTGATAAAAATAAGCAACCGTTACTTTATCCCAAGGTCCTATTTTGGTATCATACGCATCAGAAAAATCAATTTTACCGTCTTTTAAAGTAAATTTCGGATGCGGATAATCCATCACAGAAGACCTTCCGTTTGTACTTGCTGCAAAATTATGTGCAAAACCTAACGTATGGCCTATTTCATGTGCAGACAATTGTCTAATTCTTGCAATTGCCATTTGCAAAGCAAAATCATCATCTACAGAGTTATTTTTATAGGGCGCTTGCAAAGCTTGTGCTATTAAAAAATCTTGACGAATACGTAAACTTCCTAAACTTACATGCCCTTTTAAAATTTCGCCAGTTCTTGGGTCAGAAATACTGCCACCATAACTCCAACCACGCGTAGATCGATGCACCCATTGCACCATATTGTAACGAATGTCTAAAGGATCTGCGCCTTCTGGCAGCATTTTCATCTGAAAAGCATCTTTGTAACCAATCGCTTCAAAAGCCTGATTCCACCAACGTCCGCCTTCTAATAACGCAGAACGAACTGGTTCTGGCGTTCCTCTGTCTAAATAATAAATAATTGGTTTCTTAGCTTCAGAAATTACAGCATTCGGATTTTTCTTTTCTAAACGATGTCTAAAAATAAAACGTTTTGTAATTGATTCATTTACGGGTGTTGCATAATCTAAATAAGACATTGCATAACCTCCAGAACGGGTATCAAATTTTCTAGGTTTGTAGTTATTATCTGGTAATTTTACAAAAGAATGATGCTGATGTACAGTAACCAAACTTGCATCTGGCGTTACACTTCTTATATTATATCCTTTCGGTGAACCTTTAAAAGTTAGCATTACATCGAATTCTACATTTTTAGGAAATGCTTTTGTTCTTTCTAAATTAAAAGCCGATTTACTTTTGTCTAAACTATAATTTCCTTGATTATTTCTAGCTAAAGTACTTGCAACGCCATGTGCATCTCTCATAAAAAAATCGGTTGCATCTACTAAAAAGCTGCCATTTTTTTCTTCTTTAATTACAAAACCATGTAAAACCGATTTTGCAAACGCTTCTTTTACAGATTGTTTTTCTTCCTCGTTATCTGTAATTGCTCTGTAATCTAAGTTGGGTTGCATCAACATTAACTTATTACCTGCTTTTTTAAAATGAACGACTACTCCGCCACCTAATTGACCTCTATCTAAACCTAAATCATTAGAGCCAACACCTTCAGAAAGTGAACGTGCATAAAGAAATTCTGAAGTTAAATCATCAACTTGAAGAAATAATTTATCAGAAGTATCATCATAATAAAAGGTAAAATACCCTTCATATTTAGTAATTCCTTTTTGTAATTTGTTTCCAGTTTTCTCTATAAAAAACTGTGAAAATCCATCCACAGAAACGGTAATAAAAAATAGAATAAGTAGTAATTTTTTCATGTTTGGTAAATTTTCTATAAATCTATACAATAACAATCAGCTTTTAAAACAAGAAATCTTAAAATTTCATTTATTTTTGTTCAACTTATGATTACACAAGACCAACTTAAAGATATTGCCGAAAGAATTGAAAAGTTAAAATCTTATTTAGAGATTGATAAGAAACTTATTGAAATTGCCAATGAGGAAGAGAAAACGGTAGATCCAGATTTTTGGAACGACCCAAAAGCTGCAGAAATCTTCATGAAAGAATTACGTTTCAAGAAAAAATGGGTAGAAGATTATAACAAAACCATCACTTTAAATGAAGATGTTACTATTTTGTATGATTTTTACAAAGAAGGTGAAGTTGAAGAAACTGAAGTTACCGAACAGTTTGAAAAAACAGTTACTTTTTTAGAAGATTTAGAATTTAGAAATATGCTTTCTGAAGAAGGAGATGCTTTGTCTGCAACTGTACAGATTAATGCTGGCGCTGGTGGAACAGAAAGTTGCGATTGGGTAGAAATGTTGTCTAGAATGTACACAATGTGGGCAGAAAAGCATGGTTTTAAGTTAAAAACGCTTAATTACCAAGCTGGTGATGTTGTTGGAATTAAAACGATTACCATAGAAATTGAAGGCGATTATGCTTTTGGATGGTTAAAAGGAGAAAATGGTGTGCATCGTTTGGTACGAATTTCACCTTTCGATTCTAACGGAAAACGTCACACAACCTTTGGTTCTGTATATGTTTTTCCTGTGGTAGATGATTCTATAGAAATAGAAATTAATCCTGCAGATATAGAAATTGTAACCGCGCGTTCTAGTGGTGCTGGTGGACAAAATGTGAATAAAGTGGAAACGAAAGTCCAACTAACGCATAAACCAACCGGAATTCAAATTTCTTGTTCTAATTCGCGTTCTCAGCACGATAATAGGGCAACTGCAATGAAAATGCTAAAGTCGCAATTATATGAAATTGAGTTGCAAAAACAACAAGCAACAAGAGATGAAATTGAATCTGGAAAGTTAAAAACAGAATGGGGAAGCCAGATAAGAAATTACGTTATGCATCCTTATAAATTAGTAAAAGACGTAAGAACTGCGCATGAAACAGGAAATGTAGACAACGTAATGAACGGAGATATAGATCCGTTTTTAAAATCTTATTTAATGTTAAATGGACAAAAAAGTGATTAAATTTTAACATATCTAAGAATATCCAATAGAATAATAATTAGAAGCTATTTCCTGCTTTCCATTATATCTTTTTGTGAAAAACAAAAAGGATGTCATTCCAATCAGGGCTAAAATTTTTTGCTAACATATAACAACACTAAAAACATAAAACATGATTAAAATATACCACAATCCGCGTTGTTCTAAATCGAGACAAGGTTTAGAGATTTTAGAAAATTCAAAAAAAGAATTTGAAATCGTAAAATATTTAGAAGAAATTCCATCAGAAGAAGCATTAAAAGAAATTATCAAATTACTAGGTATCACTCCTATTCAATTAGTTCGTAAAACAGAAAAGGTTTGGAAAGAAGAATTTAAAGGAAAAGAATTGTCTGATACTGAAATAATAAAAGCGATGCTAAACCATCCGAAGTTAATAGAACGCCCAATTGTTATCAATAATAACAAAGCAGTTATAGGTAGACCTCCAGAAGCTATTTTGTCGATTATATAGCTTTAACTTTTTAATATTTTCTTTAACTTTTCTTTAACTGAATGTAATTAAACTAAGAGGCAACTTTGCAGTCTAAAACTAAAAAACAAGGTCTTGACTCAAAAAATTACTCTCTTTATTTGTTGCTTATTTACAATAACAACATTGTTTTCTCAAAATTCAAAAGGTACCAATACTATTAAAATCTATGGTAAAGTTATCGATGCAAACAGCAATCAGCCTTTAGAATACGCTACCATAATTATAAAAAATACTGAAAATCAGAAAATTTCTGGTGGTATTACAGACTTAAATGGTCTGTTTTCAATTGATGCACCAGCGGCAACTTATGAAATAAGCATAGAATTTATTTCTTTTAAATCTATAAAATATCCTTCAGAAAAAATCACTTCAAACAAGAATCTAGGGACTTTAAAATTGGCCGAAGACACTAATAGTTTGAATGAAATTGTAATTGTTGCAGAAAAATCTACAGTAGACATTCGTTTAGATAAAAAAATCTACAATGTTGGTAAAGACATGACGGTAAAAGGTGGTACCGCATCAGATGTTTTAGATAATGTACCTTCTGTAGATGTTGATCCACAAGGAATCGTTAGTTTAAGAGGAAGTGAAAATGTACGAATTTTAATTAACGGAAAACCATCTGCTTTGGTTGGTTTAAATGGTGCAGATGCATTAAAACAATTACCTTCAGATGCAATAGAGCGTGTAGAAGTAATTACTTCTCCGTCTGCAAGATATGACGCAGAAGGAACCGCAGGAATCTTAAATATTATTCTTAGAAAAGGAAAAGCTACGGGCTTTAATGGTTCTGTAAACGTAACCGTTGCAGATCCTAGAAATTACCAAGGTGCTGTTAACTTAAATATGCGTTCAGAAAAAATTAACCTCTTTTCTAATATTGGTTATAATGATAGTCGTAGTCCTGGAAATTACGTTTCAGACATTACCTACCTTTCTAGCGGCAGTATTGATAGTTTAAGAACAGAAAATAGAAATTTCGACAGGTCTAGAAAAGGGTACAATGCAAATATAGGGTTAGAATATTTTTTAGATGATAAAAGCTCTCTTACAGGTACTATCTTTGTAAGAGACTCAGATAACAAGAATCTATCTACAAATAAGATTAGTTCTTTTGATCCTTCTGGAAACAATTTGTACAATTCTACAAGAATACAAGATGAAGATGAAAAAGATGAATCTTTACAATTCTCCTTAAATTATACGAATAATTTTAATGACAAGGGGCACAAATTAACGTTAGACTACCAATACAATGCTAGTAATGAAAATGAAGCTGCAACTATTAAAGATATAAATTCTGAATTTAACGCTACCTATGAAGTTTCTGTAGACAATCTTTTTCAAGCAGATTATGTACTACCAATAGGCGAAAATTCTCAATTTGAGGCAGGTTACCGAGGTAATTTTCAAGATTTAAAATCAGATTATTTAGTAATAGCACCAAATTTAGATACAAGATTTAACCCATCTAATAACTTAGAGTTTATTCAAAATGTAAATGCATTCTACACGCAATTTGGTAGTAAAATAAACAAGTTTTCTTATCTATTAGGTTTACGTGCAGAAATGACAGAGCTTAATGTAAATCTTTTAACTACAAATGAACGTTTTACTAAAAATTTAACTGATTTATTTCCAACTTTAAATTTAGGATACGAGCTTACAGAAGACCAAAGTTTTACCTTAGGATATAGTAGAAGATTAAGAAGACCTAATTCTTGGTATCTAAATCCGTTTGAAAACAGAGCAAGTGAAACGGTTATCTCTAAAGGAAATGTAGATTTAGACCCAACCTATACAGACTCTTTCGATTTAGGTTATTTAAATAGATGGGGTAAATTAACCTTAAACTCATCTGTTTATTACCAACATTCTACAAACAACATTGTTCGAGTGAATAGACAAGAAGTTAGAATAATAAACGGACAAGAAACTAATATTTTGGTAAGACAACCTATAAATTTGGCTTCAGAAGACAGAATAGGGTTTGAGTTGAACGCAAACTATAATCCGTCTAGAAAACTACGTTTTTCTGGTAGTTTTAACTTCTTTCAGTTTGAAACAGATGGAGAATATTCATATGAATTAACAAACCCTACCACAAATACAATAACCAATGTTACTCAAATTTTTGACACAAAAAACACCTCTTGGTTTACACGTTTCGATGCAAGAGTAAGCCTTCCTTTAGATATCGAATGGCAAACAAGATTGTTTTACAGAGGCCCAAGAAGTGATGCTCAAAGCGATACAGAAGGTATTTTTTCTGCCAATTTAGCTTTTAGTAAAGACATTTTAAAAGACAAAGGAACCTTAGTTTTAAATGTAAGTGATGTATTTAACTCTAGAAAATATAAAACTAACGCTTTTGCACCAAGTAGAGAAAACCCTACAAACATTACCGATCAATCTTTTCAATGGCGCGTTCGCCAAGTTTCACTGAACTTTACGTATAGATTCAACCAGAATAAGAAAAGTAAAACACCTAATAGTAGAGAAGATAATGGTGGTGGCGAATTTTAAAAGAGCATAATTATTAAGAGTATTGAACAGCATTTTCTGAATCGCTATTTTTCCTAAAAGAGCGATTCAGAAAATATTTTAAAAGCGGCGCGTTCAAAACATCAATAAAACAGTATAATGTAAGTAATCCCTAACCGGTACTATACCACACAAAAAAACTCGTTCAATTTCTTGAACGAGTTTTTTTTTATAAAATATGTTTTTTAGAGAACTACTTTCCTTCCGCAGCTTTCTTTGCTTCTTTCTTTAATTTCATATTCTCCCAAATAGTTCCACCTATCCAATAAGGAACCACAAATGTTAATAAGAATATTAACAACCAGAAACCAGCTGTAAAAATAAACATGAATAAAACCAATCCTGAAAATTCTGAAAAATCTAACATTTATATCTTTTGAAAAATTATTAGAGCAAAAATAATACTTATTTTTAAAAATCACTACCAAAATCCATCTTTTTTCAATACTATTCACCAATTGTTCATAATATTTTGGCTTACTTTTTGTAAATTTGTGGTATCTAAATTCAATAAAAATGTCAAAATACAGAATAGAAAAAGATACAATGGGAAACGTAGAAGTTCCTGCAGACAAATATTGGGGAGCGCAAACAGAACGTTCTCGTAACAACTTTAAAATTGGTGCTGCCGCTTCTATGCCTCTAGAAATTGTCTATGGTTTTGCATATCTAAAAAAAGCTGCTGCCTATACAAATGCAGAATTAGGTGTTTTAGCAGAAGAAAAACGAGATTTAATTGCACAAGTTTGTGATGAAATTTTAGCAGGAAAATTAGATGACCAATTTCCGTTAGTAATTTGGCAAACAGGTTCTGGAACACAATCTAACATGAATGTGAACGAAGTAGTTGCCAACAGAGCGCATGAAATTGCAGGAAAAGTAATTGGTGAAGGTGAAAAAACCATTCAACCAAATGATGATGTGAACAAATCGCAATCATCAAATGATACATTTCCAACAGGAATGCATATTGCTATTTATAAGAAGATAAAAGAAAATACAATTCCTGGAATTATACAATTAAGAAATACTTTACACGACAAAGCAATTGCTTTTAAAGATGTCGTAAAAATTGGTAGAACACATTTAATGGATGCAACTCCGTTAACTTTAGGTCAAGAATTTTCTGGTTATGTAGCACAATTAGACTTTGGTTTAAAAGCTTTAGAAAATACATTAGCACATCTAAGTCAGTTAGCTTTAGGAGGAACTGCCGTAGGAACAGGATTAAATACGCCAGCTGGTTATGATGTTTTAGTTGCAAAGTATATTGCAGAGTTTACAGATTTACCTTTTATAACAGCAGAAAATAAGTTTGAAGCTTTAGCAGCACACGATGCTTTGGTAGAAACTCATGGCGCTTTAAAGCAAGTAGCCGTTTCGTTAAATAAAATTGCAAACGATATTAGAATGATGGCTTCTGGACCAAGATCTGGAATAGGAGAAATTATGATTCCTGCAAATGAACCAGGAAGTTCTATTATGCCAGGTAAAGTAAACCCAACACAAGCAGAAGCAATTACAATGGTTTGTGCGCAAGTTATGGGTAATGATGTTGCTGTAACTGTTGGTGGAACTCAAGGTCATTATGAATTAAACGTTTTTAAACCAATGATGGCTGCAAACGTTTTACAATCTGCACAATTAATTGGAGATGCTTGTGTTTCTTTTGATGAAAATTGTGTTGCAGGTATTGAACCAAATCATGCTAGAATTACAGAATTATTAAATAACTCTTTAATGCTAGTAACTGCTTTAAATACTAAAATAGGGTATTATAAAGCCGCAGAAATTGCAAACACAGCTCACGAAAACGGAACTACTTTAAAAGTAGAAGCGGTTCGATTGGGTTATGTTACTCCAGAACAATATGATGAATGGGTAAAACCAGAAGAAATGACTGGTGCTTTAAAATAAAAATTACAATTACAATTTTTAAAAAGCTGTAATTTATTTTACAGCTTTTTTTTAGCGAAAAAAATAATCATAAAAATAGAAAATGAACATGACAAATCACGAAGAATTTATGAGTGAAGCAGTAAAAGCTGCTTTAAAAGGAATGAATAACAACGAAGGCGGACCGTTTGGCTGTATTGTTGTAAAAGATGGAGAGATTGTGGGGCGTGGAAATAATAAAGTTACTTCTACAAACGACCCAACTGCACATGCAGAAGTAACCGCTATTAGAGATGCTTGTAAAAACATTGGTTCTTTTCAATTAGATGGTTGTATTATTTATACTTCTTGCGAGCCTTGTCCTATGTGTTTAGGCGCAATTTATTGGGCTAGACCAGACAAAGTGTATTATGGCTGTAACCAGCAAGATGCTGCAAATATTGGTTTTGATGATGAATTTATTTACAAGGAAATTCCGCTTCCATATGAAAAAAGAAGTATTCCTTTTGAACAAGTTGGAAGAAAAATTGCATTAGAACCGTTTGATAAATGGTCGGAAAAAGAAGATAAAACTGAATACTAAATTATAAAAAATCCGGAGTTAAAACTTCGGATTTTTTTATTCTATAAACTTTAAGACACTTCTAAAAGAGTGATTATGCCTATAAGTAACGCTCTTTTACGATATTTAAATGATGTATTTGATGGCCAGAAAACAAATACCCTAAAGCCCTAACAGACATTTTATTATTAGATGCAACTCCAATTCTTAACAAGGCTTCATCAGAAAAACTTTTGTATAACTGAATGCTAGATTTTCTTAAAACTTCCATTTCATCTAATAAATCATAATAATCTCTATCATTTGCATTATCATTCTCAACAAAAATATCTTGATCAAGACCCGGTAATGACGTTTTATCATTTCTTGCAAAAGACAAGGCTCTGTAACAAAAAACTCTTTCTGTATCTATAATATGTTGTATCAATTCTTTTAACGTCCATTTTCCTTCTGCATAAGAAAAAATATGTTTCTCTTTAGCAATGTTTCTTAATAAGCTTTCAAATTCTTTTTGAGAGCTTTCTAAGTTTTCGAGTATAGTTACATTCTCGATATCAACCAATTGCATATATTGTTTAAAATAAGGAGCGTATTCTTTTTTTGATATCATGAGAGAAGTTATTTTTTCGGTTTTAAGAAACCAAATAATTTAGAGAAAAAACCTTTTTTATCTTCATTTTCATGATAACCATAGCTATATTTTCCGTAACCATAACCGTAACCATATCCGTAGCCATAACCGTAACCGTACTTGCTTTTTATAGAGAAATCATTTAATACGTAACTTATGTTTGTTACTTCTTTATTTCTATATTTATCATCAATCATTTTCATCATTCCTCTTTCTGTGTAGTTCTGACGAACAACATAAATAACAGCATCAGAATATTTGAACAACTCTAAAGCATCAGAAACTAAACCAACTGGAGGCGTATCTATAATAATGTAATCGTATTCTTTTTTTAACTGCCTAATCATTTCATCTGCAGCATTATTTAATAATAACTCGGACGGATTAGGAGGTATTGGTCCTGATAAAATTAAATCTAAATTCGGAATTTTTGTTGGTGTAATTACTTCTTTTAATGTTTTCTGTTTAATTAGATAATTCACAATTCCAACATCATTTGGTAAATCAAAATCATCATAGATCTTAGGTTTTCTTAAATCTAAGCCTAATAAGACAGTTTTCTTACCACTCAATGCAAAAACAGTTGCCATATTTATAGAAACCATCGTTTTACCTTCTCCACTAACAGATGATGTTAAAATCAACGTTTTTGACTCATCTTCATTTGTGTTTTTAAACAAGAATTGAATATTAGATCGTAAGGCTCTAAATGATTCTGAAACAGAAGATTTTGGTCTTTCAAAAACAGCTAAATTATTCTTTCCTGTATTTTTTCCAACAACACCTAAAACGGGTATCGCATAATTATTTTGAATTTCTTCTGCAGTATGAATTTTATTATCTAACAACTCTCTAATTATAATATAAAACAACGGTAATATTGTACCTAGCATTATTGCAATTAAGTAATTAAAACTAGGTAAAGGGTAATTTGGCCCTTGTCCTAAATCTTTAGCTGTATCAATAATTTTCACATCAGAAACATTAGCGGCAATTGCTGTACCCGCTTCATATCTTTTTTGCTTTAAATAACTGTAATTGGTTTCAGAAATCTCATAATCTCTTTGAAAAGAAATTAAACCTTGTTCCTTCTTTGGTAATTTTTTCTTTTTAGATTTATAGATACTTAAGTTAGAGTTTAGTTTTCTTAATCTATTGCTATTGACTCTTTCAAGTGAAGAAATATTTTCTAATAAGTTATTTTTAATAATTTGAATTTCCCTTGATATCTGAATAACATCTGGATGATTATCTTTAACCATATTCCTTAAGCTTTCTCTAAAGCTAGATTTTGTTACCAAATTATTGATTAATTCTGATATCTTAGGATCCTCTAGAGCAAGGGAAGCCGGTACAAGGTTATCTCTATTGTATTTATAATTTGATTTTAAATAACCTCTTAAATTTTTTAAATAATCATTATAACTTACTATTTGTTGTTTTTCTTTTTCTAAAGTAAATGTTTCCCCAAATATCTCTGTTCCTTGTGTTGATAAATCAAAAATATTATTTGTTTCTCTATAATTTCCAAGGTCTTTTTCTAATTTTCTTAATTTTTTTTCCTCAGCTATAAATAACGTATCTATATATGCTTGGGTTTTTACAGCATACTCTATTTTTTGAATTTGTTTTACTGAATCTAAAACTTTTACTGTAGCATTTAAGTAATCTTCTATTCTTTTTTTATTACCTCCTTGTTGGCTTAACCTTAACATAGAAGCAGCGTTAGTAATGCTACTCACATTTATGTTTCTATTAGCACCAACAGTTCCATCGAAACTAGTAAATTGTAGAAAGTACTTTTCACCTATTTTAAACGGACTTACTTGTTTTATTGAAAAATGAAGGAAAGGTGTATTTATTGTGTCTCTTATATGGTATTCTTTAGAAAAACTCAATTCTTTCGAAGGCAAATTAACAATACTATTGGTATCATAATTTATTAATGAATTGCTACCAGATTCATTAAAATCGAAAGAGATTTTAAAAGTTTCATCTCCAGTAAATTCAATCGCAATCAATTTATTGTATAATTGTGGTTTACTTGTATTTAAATTTACAATAAAAGGTGTGTAACCATACTTATCTTCAATTCTAAACCTACCTTCTTGAAGGTAATTAATATAAAAATTTAATCTCTTTACAACAATTTCATTATGAGACCTAGATTTCAAAATTACTTTTACCGTTTCCAATTCATCGCTAGAACCACCCCAATTAAAAGCAATATTAGTTCCTGTAGAAAAAAGTGGATTATTTTCTTCTTTTACAGAAATAACAGTATCTAAGGTGTAAATTTCTTTCATATAGCCATTCATAAACTTAGCAACAATGAGTCCGATAACTATAGTAACTAAGAATAACTTCCAATATGCAAGAACTTTATAAACGTAGTCTTTTACATCTATGTTACCTGCAGTAGAAGTATGAATGCCTTTTGATTGATTACTCATATTTTTTATAAATTTCTAGCTAAAATTATAGTAGATGTAATTAATGTAAAAACAGAAACAATGGTAGACAAGCTTTGCAATCCTGTTTTACCAGTTCCCCAAGATTTTTCTTGTAAAGGTTTTATATTTATAATATCGTTAGGTTTTATGTAGAAAACGTCTGAGTTTAAAACATTAACATCTGTTAAATCAACTATAAATTTTTCTGTCCCATTTATTGAACGTCTAACAATTTCTACCGATTGTCTATTTCCAACATCAGTAATGTCTCCAGAATTAGCAACAGCATCTATTATAGAAACTCTATTTTGATAAATAATATTAGTTCCAGGTTGATTAATTTCTCCTATAATAGTATATCTAATTCCTGATAATTTCACAGAAACAAATAGGCTCTCGTCATTTTTAATGTATTCGTCTCTAAGTTTATTTTCTATTTTTTTTCTAACTTCAATTTCTGTGTATCCTAAAACATTAATTTCACCTAAAGTTGGCACTCTAATATTACCATAATTATCAACACTATAATCAGAAAAATAACCTTGATTATTACCTAAGTTACCAACATTACTTACATTATCATTTAAAACTCCTTTCTGAAAAACAGCTACAATATCAAGGTTTTTAGAAGATATTGTAATATTTAAAATATCATCTATTTGCAATTTGTAAGGAGTCTTGTTAATTCTTTTTATTTCTGAACTTGAAATTGGTTTTCCCTGAAGGTATGTTAATTCTTTATTAGAAACACAAGAACTAAAAGAAGTAATTAATAGGATTAAAACTAGGTATTTTTTCATTTTGAATTTTAAGAACAATAACAACAAATATACTTTTTATAAGTGTAAAGCTATAATTTTATTTTATTTTCGTTTTTCATTTCTATAAGATGTTATATCAACAAAGAAAATACCTTCAATTTTTATCAAAAGCTAGCAATCAACATGGTGTTCACTCGCCTTTTGTTTACCAACTTATTACAAAATGTTTTTATAAAAAAACAAATAAAAGTTTATGGGAAAATTTCCTAAACGCAAAACAACTCTTACTAGATAATAAAAAAAAGATTAAAGTTACAGATTTTGGAGCTGGATCTAAAGTTTTTAAAGAGAATTACCGCCAAGTCTCTAAAATAGTTAAAGTTGCAGGAATATCGAATAAAAAAGCAAAATTATTAATTAAAATTGTAAATTATTTTAACCCAAAAAATATTCTAGAAATCGGTACTTCATTAGGTTTAGGTACTTCTGCGCTAAAAATAGGAAACACTAAAGCATCTATAATAACCTTAGAAGGTTGCCCAGAAACAAGTAAAGTTGCACAAGAATTATTTGATAAAATAAATTTTAATACGATTGAAATTATAACTGGAGATTTTTCTAAAACACTTTCAGAAGTTACCCAAAAACAACAATTCGATTGTATTTACTTCGATGGAAATCACACAAAAAAAGCAACTTTAAGTTATTTTGAAGAATGTTTAAAAACAATTGATAATGATTCGTTTTTTATTTTTGACGATATTTATTGGGCTTCAGAAATGCAAGAAGCTTGGTCAATTATAAAAAATCACTCAAAAGTTACAGTAACGGTAGATCTGTTTTACTTCGGAATCGTTTTCTTTAGAAAAGAACAAGCAAAAGAACATTTTAAGATTAGAGTATAGAAAGTATATTTTTTTTACTGTTAAATTATAAAAATGCAAAGCGTTACAACCTTTAAACTTTGTAACTTTGATATCTTATAAACTTTAGATCTCATTTTAAATGAAAATATATACAAAAACTGGTGACAAAGGCACTACTGCCCTATTTGGCGGTACAAGAGTAAAAAAATACAATTTACGGATAGAAAGTTATGGTACTGTTGATGAATTGAATTCATACGTCGGTTTAATAAAAGACCAGGAAATATCAATAGAAGTAAAAGAATCGCTCTTAAAAATTCAGAATGAATTGTTTACTTTAGGCGCTATGTTAGCAACTCCGCCAGAAAAAGAAACTTTAAAATCTGGAAAAGAACGTTTAAATATTCCAAAAATTGATGAAAATTCTATTCTTTTCTTAGAAAATGAAATCGATAAAATGGATGCAGAACTTCCTCAAATGACTCACTTCATTCTTCCAGGAGGCCACCAAGCAGTGTCATTCTGTCACATTGCAAGATGTGTTTGCAGACGCGCAGAACGCTTATCTGTAGAGTTAAATGACCAAGAAGCCATAAATAATGACATCCTAAAATACTTAAACCGCCTTTCTGACTATCTTTTTGTGTTGGCACGAAAATTGTCTAAAGACTTACAAATAGCCGAGTTTAAATGGATTCCGGAGAAAAATTAATAAGTTCTTTTTTTATCGAGTTGAAGAAATTAAATTTTATTTAAACACCTGATTTTAAGGGTTTAATGAAAAATAATAATTACTTCACAATAAATTTCTTAAAAAAGACTTGCATAATTCAGCAAAAAAATTATTTTTGCACAAAATTAAACAATAAGAAATGTATTGGACATTAGAATTAGCATCTTATTTAGCAGATGCACCTTGGCCAGCAACCAAAGACGAATTAATAGATTACGCTATTAGAACCGGATCTCCTTTAGAAGTAGTAGAAAACCTACAAGATATAGAAGATGAAGGTGATGCGTATGACTCAATTGTAGAGATTTGGCCAGATTATCCAACTGAAGATGATTATCTTTGGAATGAGGATGAATACTAAACATAACAATTAAATATAAAAGTCTCTAAAGAGGCTTTTTTTTTGTTTTTATTTTAAAAGAATGAAAACACTTTTTAATGGTTTATAAAAACCTGATATACAACCAAATAATATAGCTAACTTTTTTAGCTGACAAAATCATATAAATAATGAGTATTTTAAATTCAGTAATAAAACTTTTTGTAGGTGATAAACAACAGAAAGATTTAAAATTTTTACAACCAGTTGTAGAAGATGTAAGAAAATTTGAAGCAGCGTTTTCTAAACTTTCTCATGACGAATTGAGGGCAAAAACGATTGAGTTTAAAGAAAGGATAAAGACAGCTACAAAAGAGTTTGATGATAAAATTATCGCACTAGAAGAAGAAGCTGTTAAAGCAAATATAGATAGACAAGAAGATATTTATGCAGAAATAGATACTTTAAAGGATGAAGCTTACAAAGTTTCTGAAGACACTTTATTACAAATTATGCCAGAGGCTTTTGCTGTTGTAAAAGAAACTGCAAAGCGTTTTGTAGAAAATAAAGAAATTGAAGTAACTGCAACTGCCTTTGATAGAGAATTGTCTGGAGAAAGAGAACATATTGCTTTAGAAGGAGACAAAGCTTTTTGGGCAAATTCTTGGGATGCTGCAGGGAAACCTGTTACTTGGGACATGGTGCATTACGATGTTCAATTAATTGGTGGTTCTGTTTTGCACCAAGGTAAAGTTGCCGAAATGATGACAGGGGAAGGAAAAACCTTAGTTTCTACTTTACCTGTGTATTTAAATGCATTAACAGGAAATGGAGTGCATTTGGTAACAGTTAATGATTATTTAGCAAAACGTGATAAAGCGTGGATGGGACCAATTTTTGAGTTTCACGGTTTCTCTACAGATTGTATAGATTATCACCAACCAAATTCAGACGCTCGTAGAAAAGCATATAATGCAGATATTACTTACGGAACAAATAACGAATTCGGTTTCGATTATTTACGTGATAATATGGCAAGCTCTAAAGACGATTTAGTACAAAGAACACCAAATTATGCAATTATTGATGAAGTCGATTCTGTTTTAATTGACGATGCAAGAACACCGTTAATTATCTCTGGTCCTGTTCCTCAAGGAGACAGACACGAGTTTAATGAACTAAAACCTTTGGTAAGTGATATTGTTGGTATTCAAAGTAAATATCTAATTGGTGTTTTAGCGGAAGCTAAAAAGTTAATTGCAGCTGGAGATACCAAAGAAGGTGGTTTTCAATTGTTAAGAGTTTATAGAGGTTTACCAAAAAATAAAGCTTTAATTAAGTTTTTATCTCAAGAAGGAAATAAGCAAATTCTTCAGAAGACAGAAAACTACTACATGGCAGACAATAACAAATTAATGCCAGAAGTAGATGAAGCATTGTGGTTTGTAATTGAAGAGAAAAATAATCAAATTGATTTAACAGATAAAGGGATTGCGCATTTATCAGAAAAAACGGACAATGATAATTTCTTTATTTTACCAGATATTGGTGTAAAAGTTGGAGAAATTGATAGTTCTAAAACTTCTGCTGAAGATAAAGCAGTTTTAAAAGACGAATTATATAAAGATTTTAGCATTAAAAGTGAACGTATTCATACCATGAATCAACTTTTAAAAGCATACACTGTTTTTGAAAAAGATGTAGAATATGTAGTGATGGAAAATAAGGTGATGATTGTTGATGAACAAACAGGTCGTATTATGGACGGGCGTCGTTATTCAGACGGATTACACCAAGCAATTGAAGCAAAAGAAAATTGTAAAATTGAAGATGCTACGCAAACTTTTGCAACAGTTACCCTTCAAAATTACTTTAGAATGTACCGCAAACTTTCTGGTATGACAGGAACTGCGATTACAGAAGCTGGTGAATTATGGGAAATCTATAAATTAGATGTTGTAGAGATTCCTACAAACAAACCAATTCAAAGAGATGACAAAGAAGATTTAGTATATAAAACTGCGCGTGAAAAATACAATGCAGTTATAGAAGATATTGTAAAATTAGTTGAGCAAAATCGCCCGGTTTTAGTAGGTACAACTTCTGTAGAAATATCAGAATTATTAGGTAGAATGTTACAGATGCGTAAGATTCCTCATAATATTTTGAATGCAAAACTACACAAACGTGAAGCAGATGTTGTTGCAGAAGCAGGAAAACCTGGTGTGGTTACCATTGCAACAAATATGGCGGGTCGTGGTACCGATATTAAATTAACCGACAAAGTAAAAGAAGTTGGTGGTTTGGCTATTATTGGTACAGAAAGACATGATTCTAGACGTGTAGATAGACAATTAAGAGGTCGTGCAGGAAGACAAGGTGATGTTGGGTCAACACAATTTTATGTTGCTTTAGACGACAATTTAATGCGTCTTTTTGGTTCGGATAGAATTGCAAAAATGATGGATAGAATGGGATTAAAAGAAGGTGAAGTAATTCAGCATTCTATGATTTCTAAATCTATTGAAAGAGCACAAAAGAAAGTTGAAGAAAATAACTTTGGTATTCGTAAACGTCTATTAGAATATGATGATATTATGAACGCTCAGCGTGAGTTTGTTTATAAAAGAAGACGTAATGCTTTAGATGGTAAACGTTTGCAAGTAGATATTGCAAATATGATTTATGAAACCTGTGAATCGATTATTAATAGCAATAAAGCTGCAAAAGATTTTCAGAATTTTGAATTCGAATTGATCAAGTTTTCTTCAATGACTTCTCCTATTTCTGAAGAAGAATTTAATAAGTTAAATGAAAAAGAAATTGCAGATAAATTATTTGATATTGTTTCTGAACATTACAAAAATAAAATTGAAAGAAATGCTGTTTTAGCGTTTCCAGTAATTAAAGATGTTTTCGAAAATGAAGGCGATAGATATGAGAGAATTGTAGTTCCTTTTACAGACGGAAGTAAATCTTTACAAGTGGTTACAAACTTAAAAGAGGCTTATGAAACCGAAGGGAAAAGCTTAGTTAGAGATTTTGAAAAAAACATTACGCTAGCAATTATAGATGAAAACTGGAAAGAGCATTTACGTAAAATGGATGAATTGAAACATTCTGTACAAAATGCTTCATATGAACAAAAAGATCCTTTATTAATTTATAAGTTTGAAGCTTTTGAATTGTTTAAGAAAACTGTAGATGAAATTAATAAAGAAGTATTATCTTTCTTATTTAAAGGAGAATTGCCTACAAAAGATGCAAATCAAATTTCTGAAGCTAGAGATCAAAGAAAAGAACGTTTAAGTACAAGTAAAGCAGATGTTCAAAACTCAAGTGAGCAAGCCATATCTAATTCTAAACCACAACAAGCTGAACCAGTTGAGACAATTGTAAGAGACCAGCCTAAAGTTGGCAGAAACGAGCGTGTTACTATTAAAAATGTAATGAGTGGCGAAGAAAAAGAAGTAAAGTTTAAACAAGCTATTCCTTTACTTGAAAAAGGAGAATGGGTTATCGTGAATAACTAACATACATATTATTTCTGTCTAAGCAGAAATTTATAATAAAATCAATCCAGAATTTTCTACATTAGAATCTTCTGGATTTTTTTTTAAGCATCTTAATAAAGAAAAAAAAACCGTTTAGAAATATATTCTAAACGGTTTTTTAATATTTTAAAATTCTAAATTATTAGAATTTCGTGTCCATTTTTAGATATTCTAAAAACTCTCTTTTTGTTTCTTTATTTTTAAATTTTCCACCAAATTCTGAAGTTACCGTAGAACTTTCTATATCTTTAATTCCGCGAGAATTTACACATAAATGTTTCGCATCTATAACACAAGCAACATCTTCTGTACCAAGAGCCTCTTGCATAGATTGCACAATTTGCATTGTTAAACGTTCTTGTACTTGTGGTCTTTTAGAAAAGTACTCAACAATTCTATTCATTTTAGAAAGCCCGATTACTTTACCATCAGAAATATAAGCAACATGTGCTCTCCCAATAATTGGTAATAAATGATGTTCGCAAGTAGAATACACCACAATGTTTTTTTCTACCAACATTTCACCATACTTGTAACTATTGTCAAACGTAGATGCTTTTGGCATGTTTTTAGGATTCAACCCCATAAACAGTTCGTTTACAAAAGCTTTTGCTACTCTTTTCGGAGTTCCTTGTAAACTGTCATCTGTTAAATCCATTCCTAAAGTAGTTAAAATATCTTTTACACTTTCTTGGATTTTTGCTATTTTTTCTTGGTCAGAAATATCAAAAGCATCTGGTCTTATCGGGTTTTCCGCAGAAGTTGCCACATGGTTCTCTCCTATTTCTTCAATTCTATCGTCATTCATTTTGCTGTCTAATTCAAACATTTCATTCTATGTTAAAGTGCAAATTTACGTGTTTGCAACGTATTATATTCGTTTTTTTATAAATTATAGTTATGCTTCTATAAACTTCTACAAGCCTCCTTCAAGACTTCGGTATATGTTATTTAAATCTCGACAAGCTCTCTGTTACTTTTTTTATATCAATTCATTTAACGTCTGTAAGACAAAGCTTGTAAAAACAACTATTTTAAATTTTCTACTAATTCGGATAAAGAATAATTATTTTGTTCACCAGAAGTCATATTTTTCAATAAAAAAACATTGTTTTCTACTTCAGAAACTACAAATTCTATTTCTCTTGTAGAAACATATTTCCATTGTCGCTTTTGCGCCTTATTACTTTCACCTAAATCAGGATAAAATTCTGATTTAATATTATTTTCTCTTAAAACTTTAACCGCTTTCATTTTTGCAACATCTGTAGCTACATCAAAATTCAAGAAAATAACTTTCGGTTTAGGCAAATCAACCGCTTTAAACAAACTTAATTCTTCTAGTACTAAATAAATTCTATCCAATCCGAAAGAAACTCCAACTCCAGAAACATCTTTTAAACCAAAGATACCTGTTAAATCATCGTATCTTCCACCACCTCCAATAGAACCCATTTTTACACCTTCTGGTGCAGCTACTTCAAAAATAGCACCTGTGTAGTAGTTTAAACCTCTTGCTAAAGTTACATCTACTTCTAAAGTTGCCGTTTCTAAACCTAATTCTTCAATAGCATTTATTACAAAACGCAACTCCTCTACGCCACTTTTTCCTTCTTCGGAAGTTTGCAACATACTTTCTAAGGAAAATAATTTCTCTGTATTAGAACCTGTAAAATCAAACAAAGGCTGTATTTTTTCGATCGCTTCTTCCGTAATTCCTTTAGACAACATTTCTTTTACAACACCTTCTTTACCTATTTTGTCTAACTTATCTAAAGCAACCGTAAAATCGATTAACTTATCTTGTGCACCAATAACTTCTGCAATACCAGAAAGTATTTTTCTATTATTTATTTTGATATTTGTTCCCGCTAAACCAAGTTTCGTAAAAACAGCGTCATACAACTGTACAAATTCTACTTCTTGCCATAAAGATTTACTTCCAACAACATCTGCATCACACTGAAAAAACTCTCTAAAACGTCCTTTTTGTGGTCTGTCTGCTCTCCAAACAGGTTGTACTTGATATCTTTTAAAAGGGAATGTAATTTCGTTTTGATGTTGCACTACATAACGTGCAAAAGGAACTGTTAAGTCATAACGGAGTGCTTTTTCAGATATTTGAGAAGTAACTTTTAAACTGTCTTTTTCAGTTAATAATTTCTCATCTGCTTTTTTAAGAAAATCACCAGAATTCAAAATCTTAAAAATTAATCGATCTCCTTCTTCACCATATTTACCCATTAAGGTTGATGAATTTTCGAAACTTGGCGTTTCTATGGGTTGAAAGCCGAACGTTTCAAAAGCAGTTTTAATCGTGTTTATAATGTATGTACGATTTGCAACTTCTGTTGGCGAAAAATCTCTTGTTCCTTTTGGTATGCTTGGTTTCATATAAATTAGTTATCAGTGTTCTTTTTATCAATTATCATTTTAACTACTCATAACTTATTTTCATTGATAAATGATCATTAGTTATTGACAATTGAAGCGACAAATATCGTGAAAAAGTTATAATTTTTTAGGAGTTCTAAAACTTTTATTTAGCCTTCTTAAAGAGTAAATAGAGGCGTTTAATTCAAAGCCTAGTAAAAGAATAATTGCATTTAACCATATAAACAACATCAATATTAAAAGTGTACCAATAGAACCATACAACTCGTTATATTTTGCGAATTCATTTACATAATAGCCAAATAAATAGAACGTTAAGATTGATAAGATTGTAGTAAAAACAGCTCCTGGAGAAAAGAACCTAGAATGTTTTCCTTCTTTAACACCATAATGATACAACATAGAGACAGTAATAAAAATCATCAATAAAAAGATAAAACCACGCACTAACTGAATCCAAATTAAATTTTCTTCTAACCAACCTAAAGAAACCATGTCTTTTAAAATCAACTCGAAAAAAATAATTAACGTTACCGTAACTAGTAAAAAAGCGACAATTACGATAGAAACCAACATGGCTATAAAGTAAGCTCTAAACACATTTCGAACTTCCTTTACATGATATGAATATTCGAAACCACCAAAAATAGCATTTACACCGTTTGTCATTAAAAAAATAGAACCTATAAAACCAAAAGAGAGCAAACCACCATACTGATTTTTAATAATATCTACCAAAACAGAATCTACCGCTTCGTAGGTTTTTGGCGGTAGAACATCCGAAATTATAGACAATAAACCTTCTTGCGCGCCTTCTATTGGTAAAAAAGGAATTAAGGTTAGTACAAATAATAAAAAAGGAAAAATTGCCATGAAGAAACTGTACGCAATTCCGCCTGCTCTTGTGGTTAAAGCACCTTCTATAATACCAATAAAGTACATTTCTAAAACGTCATATAAAGACATGCCTTCTAAACCGGGAATTTTAATTTTCTTTCCAACTTTTACCAAAATATTTACAATTGGTATTTTTTCTAGTTTGTCTTCTATTTCTTTTGTCATTATACGAGATGCAAAGTTAAACGTAGTTTCTAATTTGCTCTTTTAAGTATTTATTACTCAATTACAATTTTATAATCTAAGAGTAAGCCTGCAAGATTATCTTTACTAAACCTTGTTCCTTTTAAACGATTGTTTTCTGGATTGATATTAAAATTAAAAGCGGTTCTAAAATCTGATTTCTCTAAATTACTTCCTTCGAAAATTGCTCCTTTTAAATCGGAATCTCCAAAAAAACTATCGTTTATTATCGTTTCCGTAAAATCTACTTCTTCTAAATTGCAGCTTGTAAAATTTGTTTTCGCCATTTTTAATTGATAGAATGAACTAAAATTTAACTGACATTCTTTAAACGAGATCTGCAATAAAAACGGATTCACCTCATTAAACTTCACTCCTATCATTTTACAATTGCTGAAATTTACATCTTTAAAGGAAGTACCAGTTACAATTGTATTGCTAAAATTACAGTCTATAAATTCACATTCTACAAATTGAATATTCGAAGCATGAATGCTCTCGAAATTGCAATTTAAAAAAATACAATTCTCATATTCACCTTTTTGAATGTTCGTTTTTGTGAAATCTATTTTTGAGTATTCTTCGCTATCGAAATAAGTATCTGTCATTTATAAATTTACTTTTTGCTTCGTCAATTTATAATTTAATTCACTTTCAATTTTGTTTCCATCAATATCTAACAACTCTATAAAATCATCTCCAATTTTATATTTAAAAGGCGATTTCTCTAATTCTAAAATTAGTTTTCCTTCTTCTACTATGTATTTTCCTGTTTCCTTAAAAACACGATCCTCCCCTTTTCCATTGTAAACAGTTTCTAATAGAAAAGTTCCATCTGTATTTAGTGTCATTTTATTATCTATTCCACTACAATCTCCACAAGGAAATTCTCCTTTATAAACACCTGTAACATCTTTTACTTCATTGCTTTTACAAGCTGAAAAAAGAATACAAACAATTACTAAAATTTTAAAAAATTGATTCATTTACGTTGCTATTTTAATCCTCTTGCTTTTAACATTGGTGTTGCTTCAGGATCTCTTCCTGCAAAGGCTTTATACATTTCTGCATACTCCATTGTGTTTCCTTTAGACAAAACTTGTTCACGAAATTTTTGTCCGTTTTCACGCGTTAACAATCCATTTTCTTCAAACCAACCATACGCATCATGACTCAGCATTTCTGTCCATAAATACGAATAGTAACCCGCAGCGTAACCACCGCTAAAAATATGTGCAAAATACGTTGAACGGTATCTTGGTGGAATCTCAGACACATTTAACTTCATGCTTTTTAAAGCTTCTGTTTCAAACTTAGCTACGTCTTCAATTTTATCATTTGCAGAAATTGTGTGCCATTTCATATCTAAACTAGAAGAACATAAGTTTTCTATCATAGAATACCCTTGGTTAAAAGTACCTGCGTCTTTAATTTTCTTCAATAAGGCTGCAGGAATCACTTCTCCTGTTTTGTAATGAATTGCGTAATTATTTAATATTTCTGGGTGCGTAGACCAGTTCTCATTAAACTGAGAAGGGAATTCCACAAAATCTCTTGCGGTACTTGTTCCTGAAATTGAAGCATATTTCTGATTTCCGAAAAAACCGTGCAATGCATGTCCAAATTCATGAAACATGGTTTCTACTTCGTCAAAACTGATTAGTGCAGGTTCTCCTTCTGCTGGTTTTGGCGAATTACACACATTATAAATTACTGGTTTTTGGTTGCGTAACTTAGATTGTTTTACAAAACTACTCATCCACGCGCCTCCACGTTTGCTATCTCTTGCATAATAATCTCCAAAAAATAAGCCTAATTTACTTCCGTCTTCTTCAAACAACTCATAAACCACAACATCTGGGTGATAAGTTGGTATGTCTGTACGTTTTTTGAAGGTAATTCCATATAATTTTGTAGCTGCATAGAAAACACCTTTTTCTAAAACGTTTGTCATTTCAAAATAAGGTTTTACTTCGTCTTCGTTTAAGTTGTATTTCGATTTACGTACCTTTTCTGCATAATGATTCCAATCATACCCTGCTAACTTAAAGTCTTCTCCTTCTTTATTAATTTCTTTCTGAATTTCTTTTATCTCAGAACCTGCTTTCTCTAAAGAACCCGGAATTAAGTTTTTAAACATGTCAAAAACTTTATCTGGTGTTCCCGCCATGGTTCCCTGTAAACTCCAACTTGCATAATTGTTAAAACCTAAAATCTGTGCTTTTTCCGCTCTTAACAAAGTCATTTTTAAAACTAAATCGCTAGTATCATACTCTCCTGCATCAGATCTATGTATCGATTTTTCGAATAACTCTTTTCTAGTTGCTCTGTTTTCTAATGTTTGTAAAGCTGGTTGTTGTGTTGTATTTACTAACTGAATTTCATATTTCCCCTCTTTTTCTAAAGAACTTATTTTTTCATCAGAAAAACCTTTTAACTGTGCTTTGTCAGTAATTACAAGTCCGCCTTTTTTACTCGCATCTAATAATTTCTTTCCAAAATCATTTGATAAACTTGCTATTTCAGAATTTATCTCTTTTAATTTGTCCTTTTTTTCTTCGGATAAATTTGCACCAGCTTTAGAAAAATTCTTAAAATATTCTTTTACCAAATGCTTCGATTCTGCATCTAAATTAGCGTCCGATACATTGTTATACACTGTTTTAATTTTCTCAAACAGTTTGGTATTTAATAAAATATCATCTGAATGTTTAGAAAATTTTGGAGCTAATTCTTTCTGATTGGCTTTTATCGTATCATTTGTATGCGCACCTGCAAGTCCAGAAAAAACCGAATTCACATCATCTAACTTCTTACTACTTTCTTCTAAAGCTAAAATGGTATTTTCAAAAGTTGGCGTTTCTGTATTCTCTGTAATTTTAGCAATTGCTTCATTTTGCAATTTCATACCTTCTAAAATTGCAGGTAAAAAATGAGCCGTTTTTATTTTAGAGAAATCTGGCGTACCATATTCTAAGGTACTTTTAATTAATAAAGGATTTTTCGAGAGATCCATCGTATGTTCTTTTTTTGCTTCTTTCGTATTACAAGAAATCACCAATAATATGGAAGCTGCTATTGTTATATATTTTTTCATTGTGTACTTAATTAAATTAATCAATTGCTTTTAAACTTAAATCTAAATTATAAACCGAGTGCGTTAATGCGCCAGATGAAATAAAATCTACGCCACATTCTGCATATTTTCTAATGGTGTCTTCGTTAATTCCGCCAGAAGATTCTGTTAAACAGGTATCACCAATTAAAGCGACTGCTTTTCGAGTATTTTCATAATTAAAGTTGTCTATTAAAATTCTATACACACCTTCATTTGACAAAATTTCTTTAATTTCTTCTAGACTTCTTGCTTCTACAATAATCTTAATATCTAGTTTTTTCTCTGCTAAGTATTTCTTTGTTTTGGTGATTGCAGCCGTAATTCCGCCAGCAAAATCGATGTGATTATCCTTAATCATCACCATGTCATACAATGCAAAACGATGATTTTCTCCACCTCCAATTTTTACAGCCCATTTTTCTAACGCCCTAATTCCTGGGGTTGTTTTTCTAGTATCTAAAACTTTTGTTTTTGTTCCTTTTAATAAATCAGCAAAAAAAGCTGTTTTTGTTGCAATTGCAGACATTCTTTGCATCGCATTTAACACCAAACGTTCTGCCATTAATATCGATTGCGATTTTCCTGAAACATGAAAAACAATGTCACCGTACTTTACTTTTTCGCCATCATTTATAAACGTTTCTACTTGTAAATCTTTATCTACGTATGAAAAAACTTGTTTAGCAAATTCTACACCAGCAATAATTCCATCATCTTTTACTAATAATTTCGCTTTTCCTTGTGCATCCGAAGGAATACAAGAAAGAGAGGTATGATCTCCATCGCCAACATCTTCGCGAATTGCATTGCTTATTATAAGTTCTAATTCTTTTTCAAATTGTTCTTTTGATATCATAATTTCTGAATTCTGATGTAAAAATAACAATGATTTTCAACTTTTAGTAACTTCTGTTGAATTTATGTTTTAAAACTAATAAATTTGTACCGACAATAATTGTCTCCTCGAGTGCAGTCGAGAGGTTTTATAAGGTTTCGACTGCGCTCGACCAAACAAAAACTATGAAAATTAAATTGCTTGCCATTGGTAAAACAGATAATAAACACTTAATTCAGTTGGTTGAAGAATATCAAAACCGACTAAAACACTACGTTAAGTTTGAGTTGGAAGTGATTCTGGATATTAAAAATGTAAAGAATTTAAGTGAAGTTCAGCAGAAAGAAAAAGAAGGAGAATTGATATTATCGAAATTGCAAAACACAGATCAATTAGTGTTGCTAGACGATAAAGGAAAACACTTTACTTCTATTGAGTTTTCACAATATCTTCAGAAAAAAATGAATTCTGGTATTAAGCAATTGGTTTTAGTTATTGGTGGCCCTTATGGTTTTTCTGATGCTGTTTACACAAAATCTAGTGGAAAAATATCATTGTCTAAAATGACATTTTCTCACCAAATGATTCGTTTGTTTGTTGTAGAACAAATCTACAGAGGTTTTACAATTCTTAAGAATGAGCCTTATCATCATGAGTAACCACAACTATCTTTTTTTAAACTGTCTTTTTAATTTTTGAAGCAATTCTGTAAATTAAAATAATCTCAAAAATTTCAACAATAAATTGAGTAACAATTGCAATTGGAGACAATAGCACAAGCAAAAGACAAATTCCAGTTATAATCTCAAGAACTCCAGTCCATTTTGCTAAGTCTCCAAAATCGGTTAACCTCATAATTGCGATTCCTACGATTACACTTAAAACTCCGTACGCAATTAGTTTTGAAAGACCGAAAATGCTTAAAAAATCTTCCCAAATATATAATGAAGTTATATCTAAAACAGAAAAAAACAACGTAAAAATAATAATTAAAAAAGCGCTAATTTGTAATAAATAATTTTGAAACATACCACCAATAATTACAAATCCTCTAAAAAACAAAAAATAAGAAATAACTGCTAACAGTTTAATTACAATATAAATACTTTTAAAGGCATTACTTTCTTTCTCAAAACTTAATAAATCTGCACCAACTTCAAAAAAGCCAACTATAAAATAAACAATTCCAAAAATCATAGCAATATTTAGTTGCCTATAAATATTGTCTTTATTAATTCCTAAAATAGAATCGAATTTTCCTGGAGTATATTTTTTTTCTAATACTTCTTCATAATCAAAACCTAAAACCTCTAAAATTGCCTTTATGGTATAACTTCTTGGAGAAACATCGCCCGCTTCTATTCGCTGAATTGTACGCACATTTATATTACATCGATCTACCAATTCTTCTTGTGTAAATCCTTTTTGTTTACGAAGTTCTAAAATCTTCTTTCCTAATTCTGGTTGTTTCATTACAAGTATATTTTTAAATTCCATACAATGTTAGTGCAGTAAATTAAATTTACAATTTTTTTGAGTCATTTTCAACCCGACATTTCCACGACAAAGCAATGGTAACAATACTTCTGGCAATTTATAGTTTTTGCAATTTACATTCTTTTTTTAGCTTTTTTGATGTTTAAATCTTAAAAAAACATCTTTAAAATGATTACATTTGTTGAAAATCAATTCGTTTTTAATGAAACTAGTCTTCGCAACCAACAACCTTAACAAATTAAAAGAAGTACAAGAAATGCTTTCTAACACCATAGAAATAATAAGTTTGAAAGACATTAATTGTTTTGATGAAGTTGATGAAACAGAACCTACTTTAGAAGGAAACGCAAAATTAAAAGCAGATTATATTACCCAAAATTTTGGGTACAATTGTTTTGCCGACGATACTGGTTTAGAGGTAGAAAGTTTAGATGGCAAACCAGGAGTGTATTCTGCTCGTTTTGCTGGTGAACCTGCAAATTCTGAAAATAATATGCAAAAATTATTAACGGATTTAGAAAACAAAAAAAATAGAAAAGCACAATTTAGAACAGCTATTTGTTTAAACTTAGACAACAAACAATATATCTTTGAAGGAGTTTGCAAAGGTGAAATCTTAAAAGAAAAACAAGGCGAAAAAGGTTTTGGATATGATCCTATATTTAAACCAACAGGATTCTCTGAATCTTTTGCTGAAATGAAATCTGAAGAAAAAAATAAAATTTCTCATAGAGGAATTGCAATGCTGAAATTAGTTACATTTTTAAAAGAAAATTACTCCTAAAACTTTAGATTTTAAAAGTTAAAAAAACTGTAAGCTCTTTTACAAAATGGAACAAAAATCATATAAAAAACACTTTATCCTTTTATCAGTTTTACTGGTTGTATTGTTTGTGTTAAACATTAGCTTAGGCTCTGTTTCTATTCCATTTAAAGACATTTTTAATACTTTAATAGGTAATTCTGCAGCCAAAGAAAGTTGGCAAACCATTATTTTAAATTTTAGATTGCCAAAAGCTATCACAGCAATTTTAGTGGGTTCTGGTTTATCTGTTGCTGGTTTATTAATGCAAACTTTATTTAGAAATCCGTTAGCGGGTCCTTTTGTGTTGGGTATTTCTTCTGGTGCAAGTTTGGGTGTTGCTTTATTAATTTTAGGCACTGCCCTTTTTGGTGGCCTTTTCCTAGCAAATTCAATCTCTAACTGGTCTATGCCTATTGCTTCTAGTTTGGGTGCTTTCTTAGTATTGTCTGCCGTAATTATTGCAGCAAATAGGGTACGAAATACCATGTCTATTTTAATTATTGGGCTAATGTTTGGTAGTTTAACATCTGCTATTATTAGCGTTCTAGCATATTTTAGTGAAGCAGAACAAATTCAGCAATTTCTGTTTTGGAGCTTCGGTAGCTTAGGAAACCTTTCTTGGAATGAACTTATAGTATTCATTATAATTTACAGTGTTGGAATGTTGGCAACCTTATCTATTATAAAACCGTTAAACAGTTTTCTTTTAGGTGAAAATTATGCCAAAAGTTTAGGAATAAATGTGAAGAAAAGTAGAAACATCATTTTATTAATTACTAGTATTTTAACGGGAGTTATTACTGCTTTTGCTGGTCCTATTGCTTTTGTTGGGTTGGCAGTTCCTCATATTGCTAGAATGCTTTTTTCTACTTCAAATCATAAAACATTAATTCCGGCAGTTATTGTTTTAGGTGCAATTATCATGTTAATTTGTGACGCTATTGCACAATTACCAACAAGCGAGTTTACGTTGCCAATAAACGCAATTACCTCTTTATTTGGTGCGCCAATTGTTATTTGGTTATTAATTCGAAAGAAGAAGTTGTTTGTGTAAATTAGTGATTCGTGTAAAATATTATTTTGATGTAGCTGAGACATATATTAAATCATAAAATAGTTCACAAAGACATCAACAAACTTAGTATAACATTTGTTATATGAATAAAAAATTTAAAAAACAGACTACATAAGCACTTAGAAAACAAAGCATTGAAAGAAAATAAAATCGAACAGACAAAAAAACATATCGTCCTAAAAACCGAACACCTAACGATTGGTTATCAACAGAAAAAGCAAGACAAAATTGTTTTATCTGACATTAATTTATCCATAGAAAAAGGAAAACTAATTAGTGTTTTAGGTAAAAATGGTATCGGGAAATCGACACTTTTAAGAACACTTTCTAAAGTGCAAAAACCAATTTCTGGTACTATTTATTTTGAAGAGAAAGAATTGAATTTGTATTCTGAAAGTGAGCTTTCTAAAAAATTAAGTTTAGTTTTAACAGAACGCTTGCCAGAAAGTCAGCTAACAGTTTTCGAATTGATTGCATTAGGAAGACAACCCTACACAAATTGGATTGATAAACTTTCTGATACCGATTTAGAAAAAGTAAATTGGGCAATTGCACAAACAGAAATTACACATTTAAAAGACAATCGATTTTATGAACTAAGCGACGGCCAACTACAACGCGTTTTAATTGCTAGAGCTTTAGCACAAGATACTACGGTTATTATTTTAGATGAACCAACGGCACATTTAGACATGCACCAAACCATTAATATTTTTTCTTTGCTTCAGAAATTAGTACAACAAACAAAAAAAACAATTATTATTTCTTCTCATGAAATAAATTTGGCGTTGCAGCTTTCCGATGAAATTATTCTACTCACAGAAAACAACATTCAGTTTGGTACAACAGCAGAATTAATATCAAAAGACGCATTTGAAAACCTATTTCCCAACAACTTGTTAAATTTTAACAAAACCTTACAACAGTTTGTAATTAACAAGGCTTAAATTTGATGATATGGTAACTTTCGTTACTTTTGAATACTAATTACAACAAACAAAACACTTTTTACATCGATGAAAAAAATTCTTTATGTTGCTAGTGCAGTCGCTTTTATGGCCTGTGGTTCTAGTAAAACGGCGTCTAATGAAGATGCAAACGTAGATCAGGCTGCTAAATATGCAGCATCAATTACTGCTAAAGATTTAGGGAAACACTTATTTATTTATGCTTCAGATGAGTTTGAAGGTAGAAATACTGGTGAACCAGGACAGAAAAAAGCGGTTGAATATTTAAAAAACTTTTATGTTACCGAAGGAATTGATTCTCCTTTAGGTGGCGATGATTATTTTCAGGAAGTTCCTGCAGAATGGATCAATAAAAATGTGCGTAGCGGAAAATTTAAAGATTCTGAAAATGTAGTTGCTTTTATTAAAGGAAGCGAGAAACCAGATGAAATTGTAGTAATTTCTGCACATTTAGATCATGAAGGTATTAAAGATGGTGAAATTTATAACGGTGCAGATGATGATGGTTCTGGTACAGTTGCAATTTTAGAAATTGCACAAGCTTTTCAAATGGCAGCGAAAGCAGGAAAAGGGCCAAAACGTTCTATTTTATTTTTACACGTAACTGGTGAAGAAAAAGGTTTATTAGGTTCTAAATACTACACAGATGTAGATCCTATATTCCCTTTAGCAAATACCGTTTGTGATTTAAATATCGATATGGTTGGTAGAGTTGATGACAGACATAAAGCAGACCCTAATTATGTTTATTTAATTGGTTCAGACAAATTAAGTACAGAATTACATAATGTATCTGAGGCTGTTAATAAAAAATATACAAACATTAATTTAGATTATAAATATAATGATGAGAATGATCCTAATAGATTCTATTACAGATCTGACCATTATAACTTTGCAAAAAACAATGTGCCAATTATTTTTTACTTTAATGGTACGCATGCAGATTACCACAGACCTTCAGATACTCCAGACAAAATTAACTATGAGTTGTTAGAGAACAGAACTCGTTTGGTTTTTCATACTGCTTGGGAAGTTGCAAACATGGACAAAAGAATTGTTGCTGATAAGGCTGAAGTTAAAAAGGAAACTAAATAATTTTTTTCTTTTATAAACTATATAAAAACCGAGCGAAAGCTTGGTTTTTTTTGTTTAAAATAGGTGGTGCTACTTTTTGATTATGTTATTGAAAAAAGGTAGATTAGCCTCATCCATTCTCTTTTAAAATAAAAATAGTATAACTAATTTCTTTATGAAGAAATTATTATTTAATGGAATCCTCTTCTATTCAACAAATATTTCTTCACAAATAAACCCAAAAGACTCAACCGTTCAAGTAGTTGCATATTGGTCAAAATTAGAAAAGCAATCTTATAATATCTCTTATGATAAAATTAAAAATAACGATACAATTTCTAGAGAAATAATGAAATATGAAGTAGATATAAAAGTTATTGATTCTACTAAAAACAGCTACACAAGTGAATGGCTTTATAAGAACTTTACAATTGACACAGATAACGAATTAGTAAAAAAACTAACGGCAATTTCTAATGACATTTCCGTAACGATTAAAAAAGATGACCTTGGCGCTTTTATTGAAATTGTAAATTGAGAAGAAGTTAGAGACTATATTAAGAGGGTCGCTAAAAAACTTAGTACAGAATTTAAAGACATTCCTAATTCCAAAAAAATAATTGAAGATATTATGGATATTTATTCCTCTAAAGAATCTGTAGAATCAAATGCAATTAAAGACGCTATTCAGCTCTACTCTTTTCATGGTGTAAAATATAAGCTTGGAGAAGAATTAGAAGGGAAATTTAAAGTAGCTAATAATTTCGGAGGAAAACCATTTGAAACTGATGTAAGTTTTAGTCTAGACGAAATAAATTTAGAAGATGGAAATTCGGTAATTAGAATGAAACAAAATGTAAACTCTGAACAATTGACCTATGAAACTTATAATTACTTGAAAAAAACAGGGATTTTTGGATCAAATATTCCTAAACAAAAAGATTTTCCTTTATTAACTAATGAAACTTGGACAGCGTCTAGGATTCATGGAGAAACTGGTTGGATTATTTATAGTATCGAAACAAAGAAGGTAAAAGCAAAAGGAATAACAAAAATCGAAGAAAGAATAATAGAAATAAAGTAGCTTTAAATTATAAAACAAAAATCCGTGATAGTTACTCATAGAAAAAAACTTTAAGATAAAAAAAAAGCAACTCCTAAAAGTTGCTTTTTTAATAACTAAAATTATACTTTTTAATGATTTCCTTTTTTCAATAACTCAGGAAACTTCTTCTTAAATTTATTCAATCTTGGTACAGAAACCGCTTTTACATAACTTTGGTTTGGATTTCTTCTTTCAAAATCTTGATGATGCTCTTCTGCTTTGTAAAACTTCGTAAACTCGGTAACTTCTGTTACAATTTTACGTTTATACTCTTCTGCACTTAATTTCTTAATTGCATTTTCTATAATCTTTTTTTCATTTGCTGTTTTGTAAAAAGCAATAGACCTATATTGTGACCCGTAATCTGGGTGTTGCCCATTTTTTGTTGTTGGGTTATGAGAACCAAAAAACACCGTAACTAAGGTTTCGAAACTTATTTTTTTAGGATTGTAATACACAGCAACTGCTTCCGCATGTCCTGTTTTTCCTGTTCCTATTTTTTCATAAGTAGGGTTTAATGTTTTTCCGCCGGCATAACCAGAAACAGCTTCCTCTACTCCTGTTACACTTTCGAAAATAGCTTCTACACACCAGAAACATCCACTTGCGAAATACGCAACTTCGGTGTCTCTAGTAGGCGTAAACATTACTTTTGCCATATTTTCTTTGTTTTCTTCCTTGTTTGAAAAACCAAAACAAGAAACCAATAAGATTGAAAAACTAACTACTAAAAGAGATTTTATAATTTTCATACTGCTGTTTTTAATATTATATAATAAAAATTGTACCAAAAATAAATTTATAACTTTTAGTACAATTTTCCGAATTTTTAATTCAAAATTGATAAAGTTCTGAACTATTTAATCAGTCGTAAAATTATAGCTCTTTTTACAGTTGTTTACAACTTTAGCATTTTGTTAAGAAACCTGTTTGTATAAAAGGCAGTAGATAGTTATTTTTGTTAAATAATTTATAACATAAACTTTGTCTCTTTAAGTATTAGCAAAATCAAAATATATTTTTGATTGAAAGTACAGAAAATAAATTAACAAAAGGGTTCTTTTTAGTTTTCGACTGCGCTTAAACAGACATATAATATTATTTAATCTATTATAAATGGAGCATTTTATAGTATCAGCACGTAAATACCGTCCAAAAAACTTTGAGGATGTTGTTGGGCAACAAGCCATAACAAATACGTTAGAAAATGCTATAAAAAACAATCATTTAGCGCAAGCTTTATTATTTACAGGACCTCGTGGAGTTGGTAAAACTTCTTGTGCTAGAATTTTGGCTAAGAAAATCAATCAGCAAGACGCAGAAAATGCCGAAGAAGAAGATTTTGCTTTCAATATTTTTGAATTAGATGCTGCTTCTAACAATTCTGTAGATGATATTAGAAGTTTAACAGACCAAGTTCGCATTCCGCCACAAACTGGTAAATACAAAGTATATATTATAGATGAGGTGCACATGTTGTCTCAAGCAGCATTTAATGCCTTTTTAAAGACATTAGAAGAACCACCTGCACATGCTATTTTTATTTTAGCAACTACAGAGAAACATAAGATTATTCCTACTATTTTATCTCGTTGTCAGATTTTCGATTTTAAGAGAATTGGTGTTTTAGATGCAAAAAACTATCTAAAAGTAATTAGCGAGAAAGAAGGAATTACAGCAGATGATGATGCTTTGCACATTATTGCTCAAAAGGCAGATGGCGCAATGCGAGATGCTTTGTCTATTTTTGATAGAGTTGTTAGTTTTTCAGGTAAAAACTTAACCAGAGAAGCTGTTACAGAAAATTTAAACGTGTTAGATTACGACACGTATTTCGGAATGACAGATTTGTTGTTAGACAATAAAATACCAGACGTTTTAAATGCTTTTAATGTTGTTTTATCTAAAGGTTTTGAAGGGCATCATTTTATTAATGGTTTGGCAAGTCACTTTAGAGACTTATTAGTTGCCAAAGACAAAGCAACGATCACTTTGTTAGAAGTTGGCGACAATGCTAAAAAGAAGTATTTAGCACAAGCGACCAAAGCAAGTATTCCTTTTTTAATGCAATCGATACAAAAAGCAAATGACTGCGATTTGAATTATAGAGCTTCTAAAAATCAGCGATTGCTGGTGGAATTAAGTTTAATGCAGATTGCCTCTATCACTTTTGATGGAGAAAAAAAAAAACCAGCTAACTACATAATTCCTGCAACTTTTTTTCAAGCACTTTCGCCAGCAAAAAAGAAAGCACCAGAAGTAAAAACGCCAGAAGTTACAGCTACTAAAACAGAAACTTTAAAAACACCTGTTGCTGTTGCTCCAAAACCTGAAACGAAAACACCTCTTTTAAAAAATATGGGGCGTTTAAACAAACAACCTAGTAAGTATTCTTTAAAAGGTTTTAATCAGCAAAAGGACGTAAAAAAGAAGGTTGTTGAAGAGAATTTCGACAATCATGCAAAAGACGTTTTTACAGAACAGCGATTACAAGAGCTCTGGAAAGAATATGTAAGTATTCTACTTACAAAAGGCGAAAGAAGTATGGCTTCTATTGTTGGTACAGATATCCCTACTTTAAACGAGAACTTCAAAATATCTTTTACCGTTCCTAATAAATTAATGGAAGACCAGTTTAGAAAAGGACGTCCTAAATTATTGAATTTTCTAAGAGAGAAATTAAATAATTACGGAATTGCCATTGCTGTAAATTTGAATGAAGCTATAGAAAAGAAATTTGCATATACACCACAAGAAAAATACAATAAACTGAAAGAGAAAAACCCACTTTTAGAAAAATTGCGTCAGACTTTTGAGTTAGATATGTAACATTTTACATACTTTTTCTACTAATCATTACATTAACAATTTTCTGATTATAAATTATGAATTACTTTTTAGGAATCTCATTTATTTTTGTTTTATGGTTTTTAATTGGTAATTTTCTAAAAAAGAGAAAGTTAAAAAAAATAAAAGCGAAGCTTTATAATAATTGGGGAAAGCAAAAAAAGAACGAATATTATAATTTCTTTGTTATTGGCAAGTATTTTGAAAACAATAGACACAAAGAAAAGGCATATCATATTTTATCCGAAAAAAGTAAAATTGACCTTGATATAGACGAGATTTTTAAATTTGTAGATAGGACTTCCTCAAAAATAGGTCAGCAATATTTATATTTTAAATTAAGAACGATCGGTTCTATTAATGATTTACTAAGGTTTGATGAACTAACTACGTTGTTTCAAAAAAACAAAAAATTAAGTATTTCTTGTCAGTTTGAATTATCGAAACTAAACACTCCTAGCTCCTATTATCTAGAAGAGCTTATCAATGGTAAGCAAATTAGCAAACCAAAAAACTTATGGGTTGTAAAATTATTATCTATTTGTTCCATTTTATCTATAGCTTTATCCTTCTTTTCTCCGATTTTCATTCTTTTTATAGTACCCCTTTTTGCTGTGAATTCTGTTTTTCACTATAAAAATAAAGGAAATGTGAATTATTATTTACAAGGTATTCGTCAATTATCTAAAAGCCTTAAAACAGCTAAGAAACTATCTAAACACCCTTCTATAAAAGAACATTTTAATGATTTTTTATTTATAAAGAGCATCAATTCAATCATGTTAAAGTCAGAATTTATTGGTTTCGAAAAAAACATTAATAATGAATGGCTCTTTCCTATTTGGCTTTTTATAGAACTTAATAAAATTCTATTTAATGTAGAGTACATAGTATTTTATAGTTTTTTAGACGCTATTACAAAGGAGAAAAAAAGTATTGAAAGCCTGTTTCTTTTTATAGGTGAAGTTGATGCTGCAATTTCTACTGCTTCATTAAAATCTGGACACCTAGAAACCTGCACACCAACATTTAATGAGAATAATAAGTTAAATGTTCGTAAAATCTATCATCCCTTAATCGAGAAATGTATTGCAAATGATGTAAATTTATCAGATAAAAGCATGCTATTAACAGGTTCTAACATGTCTGGTAAAAGTACTTTTATAAGAACGGTTGCTATTAATAGTATTTTAGCACAAACATTACACCTTTGCTTTGCAGATGCATATTCTGCGCCTTTTTACAAACTGTACTCATCAATTAGAATTACAGACGATTTATTAGATAACGTTAGTTATTACCTACAAGAAGTACTCACGATTAAAGAACTAATAGATGTTTCAACAGATAAAAGCCCTTGTTTATTTGTCTTAGATGAAATTTTTAAGGGAACAAATACAATAGAGAGAATTTCTGGTGGAAAAGCTATTTTATCCTATTTAAATAAGAAGAATAATACTGTTTTAGTCTCTACACATGATATAGAGCTGACAGAATTATTAGAAAAAGACGCTTATAAATTGTATCATTTTAGCGAAGATATAAAAAATAACAACCTCTTTTTTGATCATAAAATTAAAGAAGGAAAGCTACAGACAAGAAACGCCATTAAAATTCTAAATTTATATAAGTATCCTTCAGAAATTATTAAAGAAGCAAAAGAAATAGAAAAATCTTACTTTTCTTGAACTACGAACTTCTTACCTAGATAACATAATGTTAAACCCTCTTTAGCTTCGTTCATTTTATCGAATTCTGGTATCAAATAAACTCCGTCACCTTTTTTAATAAACAAAGAAATTGATTTTTATTTCTTGATTAACACCTCTAAAGCGACACTGTATGCTGTTTCTGTATCAGTTTCAACCACTGTAATTGATGAAATAACCTATGCGTTTCACTTGAATATATAAGATCCTCATTAAAAAAACAAGTACCTTATTCTTCTATGGTTTTATTACTTTTTTTATTCTCTTCTAAAGGTTTTCCTAAATAAACCAACGTACAATCTTCTTGCGGTTCATCTAACTTTTCAAACTCTGGTATGAGATAAATATTTTCATCTTTTTTAACAAATAATGGAACAGATCTTGATTCTTTATAAAGTTTAGAAATTAAGGTATTATACGCATCACTTGTTTCAATTTCTACCTCGTAAATTTTAGGGTTGTCTCTAAAAGCTTCACTTAAATTAATATAGTCATCTTTTGGTGTCAAATACTTTTTTTTATTATCGTCTGACTTGTTCTTTATCTCTTTAGAAGTTGCCAACCTATAAGCACCATGCTCGCCAAAAGTATCAGTAAAATTAGTAATTGCGTATTGATTTACAGCCTCACTTCCTGTCATCGCTAAAAGATATCCAACATCATTCAATTCTATATTATCTGTTAAATCCTCATCGTAAATATTAATTGTATACGCTTCTAGATCCATGTTATTGGCTTCTAAAATAAAGTTTTTATTCGAGTCGATTAAAACTACTCTTTTATTATTTTCCTTTAAATAGTGCGCAATTAACCTAGCAGGACTTGATGCGCCAACAATTAAAATTGAATTTGATGTTTTTAAGAAAACACCAACCATTTTAGCAAACATTCTTGCTGTTGTTGCATTTAACAAAACGGTTCCTAAAACAATCATAAAAACCAATGGCGTAATGTACTCTGCACCTTCTACGCCTTGTTTTAACAACTTGCTACCAAATAAAGAAGCAATACCAGCAGCTACAATTCCTCTTGGACCAACCCAACTTATAAATAGTTTTTCGTTTAATTTTAATTTAGAATTGTACGTACTTGCAAATACCGCCAAAGGTCTAATTACAAAAACTACAATTGCAAATAAAACGGCTGTTTTCCAGGTATACAACAGCATTAAATCTTCAATATTGATGTTTGCTGCTAATAAAATAAATAGAATAGAGATTAATAATACACTTAGAGATTCTTTAAAATATAGTAATTCTTTTAGGTTTTTTAACTTTCCGTTTCCTAGAACCATTCCCATTACCACTACAGCTAAAAGACCAGATTCATGTGCAAACATTTCCGACAACACAAACACCAATAATACAAAAGACAAAGAAGCTACGTTTAATAAATAATGTGGAATCAATTTCTTGTTAACAGCATACGCCAAAGCATGTGCAAATGTGAATCCAAAACTAGTTCCGAATAAAAGAATTTTTCCAAACTCCATTAAAGCCGTCTTAGTAAAACCACTTCCACCACCAACACTAATAAACTCAAAAACCAATACAGCAACTAAAGCCCCTATTGGATCTATTAAAATTCCTTCCCACTTTAAAACGGTAGAAATGTCTTTTTTAAGCGGAATGTTTCTTAAAATTGGTGTGATTACAGTTGGACCTGTTACAATAATTAATCCTGCAAAAAGAAACGAAAGGTCCCAACCTAAATCAAATATATAATGTGCTAGAATTCCTGATCCAAAAAAAGTAATTGCAGAACCTAAAGTAATCAACTTTGTAATTACAGGACCTACGTTTTTAATTTCACTTCTTTTAAGCGTTAAACCTCCTTCGAAAAGAATAATACTAATTGCTAAAGACACAAAATAATACAAACTTTCTCCAGGAAACAAGCCCTTTGTACCATTCCAAATTGGTTCTATCCATTTAGAACCATCTTCACTTAAATAGGCCGCTGCTATTGGGCCTACCAATAAACCTATTAAAATTAAAGGTAAAATTGCCGGAATTTTAAATTTCCAAGCAACCCATTGTGCCAATATTCCTAAAATGATAATTCCTGCTAATTCTACCATTATACCTCTTTAAGTTAAAAAAAGTAAATCTAAGAATGTTTCATGAACTTGAAAATATATTTTATAGTTTTTTTCAATAGTATAAAATTTGTTGTATCGTTTCATTATATTGTGCGGATAATTCAAACGTTAAACCAACTTCTTGCAAAAAATTCATAGAATATTAATTGGTATTGCATTTTCCCCTAACTTAAAACCTAATTTATTTGAAGCCTTTAGAATCGCTAACTTATTTAATGCAGAATTAATAGGAGTTCATGTTGGTGAAAAAAACACAAAAAAAGAAACTGATTTAAACAAGATTATTTCTGAAGCAGACAACTTAAATAAACCACTAAAAACAATTTGGCAACGAGGAGAACCTGTTGACGTAATTCTTAAAACTGCTGCGCTTCAAAACGTAGATTTACTAATTCTAGGAGCCTTACAAAAAGAGAATTTACTAAAATACTATGTAGGGTCTATTGCTAGAAAGATAACCAGAAAAGCTTCCTGTTCTATTCTACTACTAATCAAACCATCAGTTGAAAGAAACCCATGTAAACACATTGTTGTTAATGGGTTAAAAGATGAAAAAACAGAAGAAACTATTAAAACTTCTGTGCTATTTGCTAAACATTTGTTATGTAAAAAAATGACAATTGTAGAAGAAATTAGTCAGAGTGAATTACATGTAAAGGTAAACGATGATAAGAGTTTAAGAAAGGCCACAATTGCAAAAGAGCGATTAAAAAACAGAGAAGATCAGCGGGTGAAAAATATTTTGAAAGACATTAGTTGTTCTGATATTTCTATAAAAACACAAAGTATTTTTGGTACTAGAGGATATTCCATTGGACATTATGCAAAAGTAAAAAGAGCAGATTTATTAGTAATGAATGCACCAACCAAAGCGGGAATTTTATATCGAATTTTTCCTCATGATATTGAATACATTTTATCTGAATTACCAACAGACGTTTTAATTGTAAAATAAATGAACAAGAAAAATACTTTTAAAATATTTTTAAACGAAATTCCGCAGAACCTGTTTTCTGGTTTTGTCGTTTCATTAATTGCACTTCCTTTAGGCTTAGGATTGGCTTTAGCTTCTGGTGCACCACCTATTTCTGGTATTATTGCTGCAATTGTTGGTGGTATTGTAGTTTCTTTAATTGGTGGTTCCAACGTAACAATTACGGGCCCTGGAAATGGTTTGGTGGTTGTAATTCTTTCTGCCATCACTATTTTAGGAAACGGAGATGTATACCAAGGATATTTATTTACACTTGCAGCTATTGTTATTTCTGGTGTACTACTAGTAATTCTTGGCTTTTTAAGAATGGGAGCTTTGGGAGATTTCTTTCCTTCTTCGGCAATACAAGGAATGCTAGCTGCCATCGGAATTGGAATTTTCGCAAAACAGGTTCACGTAATGTTTGGAGATTCTAACGCAAAAGGAAGCATTATAGACCTACTTATTCAGCTACCTGAAGGAATTCTAAATTTTGTTAATTCTGCAGGTACAGGCTCATTTTATGCAGGTGTAATAGGTATTATTAGCTTATTCATTATGATTTTTTACAGCAAAATAAGAAACAGATACTTTCAATTGATTCCTGCACCTATGTGGATTGTGGTTTTAAGTGTTAGTTTGTACTATTATTTTGATTTGTTTTCTGCGACAGCATATCCAATTGACAAAAGTTTATTAATTAATTTACCCAATGATATTTTAGCCAATTTTGCGTTTCCTGATTTTGGTAAAGTCTACGAGTCTGAGTTTATAAGTGCTGTAATTTCAATTACATTAATTGCTAGTATCGAGAGCTTATTAAGCATAAAAGCTGTAGATAAATTAGACCCTCTTAAAAGAAGATCTAACGTAAATAAAGACATTAGAGCCTTAGGTTTAGCAACTGTAATTAGTGGTTTTTTAGGTGGCTTAAATGTAGTTACTGTAATCGCGAGAAGCTCTGTAAATGTAAATAATAAGGGTAGTAACAGGTCTGCTAATTTTTTTCACGCACTCTTTTTAGTTGCTTTTATTTTACTTTTCGCAACTGAATTGCGTAAGATTCCGCTTGCTGCTTTGGCTGCTATTTTAGTTTATACTGGCTACAAATTAGCTTCTCCAGAGAACATAAAGAAGGTCTTTAGTATTGGTTTTGAGCAGCTAATAATATTTACAGTAACACTTTTGGTAACAATATATACAAGTCTGATTACTGGAATTTTATCTGGTATCATTATCACATTCGCAATTCACGTAATCATCAATAAAAACATTTTTTTATTTATTAAAAATATTTTAAAACCAAATGTTTTAATGTTTACCGAAGATGGTACATATTATGTAAGTGTAAAGAACTTCTCTAGCTTTTTAAACTACACAAAACTAAAATCGAAGTTAGATCAAATTCCAGAAACTGAAGAAGCTATTGTCGATTTTTCTCTGTGCGATTTTGTAGATCATTCTGTAATGGAAAACATGAATAATTATTCTGAAACTTTCGAAAGAAAAGGAGGTCATTTTGAAGTGATTGGTTTAGATGATTCTAAATCGGGAAGTGAACATCCTTTTGCACTTCGTAAAATTTTACCAAAACAAAGAATACCAAAAGAAGGTGTTTTAACAAAAAGACAAAAATCTATTCAGAAAATTAGTGAAGAAATGCGATACTCTTATGACGCATTTTCTGATTTAGAAATTGAAGAGTTAGCATGTTTCGGATATTTTAAAACGCGAAACATCGATAAAGTTTCTAATGTTTTAACAAAGAACAATTGTACCATTTTCGATATTCAGTTTTCTGAAGGAGAAATGATTGCTAAACAGGTTATAAAAGCGACCATGTTTTATATTCACACCACAAAGAAAATTCCGAAGTTTACCTTAGATAAAGAAGGTGTTTTTGAATACATTTTACATTTTGCTGGTTATAAAGATATTGATATTTCTGAACACCCAGATTTTAGCAAACGTTTTTATTTATCTGGAAAAAGTGAAGAAAAAATTAGAGCCTTTTTTACAGATGAACTAATTTTGTTTTTTGAAAGCAACAAACAATATCACATAGAAGCTACAAATACTGGTCTTTTAGTTCTTAGTAATGAAAGATTAGCAAGTGTAAAAGAAATTAAAGCACTCGCCTATTTTGGCGCCAGTTTGCAAAAAATTATAGAAAAATGTTAGGATTACAATTTGAAACAGAAACATCTTGGGCAGATATAGCCAAAGTAAATTTAGAACAGATATTAACAGATCATGCCTTTTTAGAGCAAAAAGCAGCTTCTAATGCTGTTTCTATTATTATTAATTATTCTGAAGAAACAGAACTTGTAAAAGAAATGAGCAATATTGCTATTGAAGAAATGCAACATTTTAAAATGGTGCACTTATTAATGGTAAAACGAGGAATGGTTTTAGGACGCGAACAAAAAAACGATTACGCCATTAGACTTCAGAAGTTTTTTAATAAAACAAAAGACAGAACGAATGCATTGGTGCAACGTTTATTAATTGCTGCTTTAATTGAAGCTAGAAGTTGCGAGCGTTTTAAAGTATTTTCTGAAAATATGGAAGATGAAGAATTGTCTAAATTCTATCAGAATTTAATGGTTTCTGAAGCAAACCACTACACTACATTCTTACGATTTGCTAGAGAATACCAAGACAGAGCCATTGTTGATGAAAAATGGAATGCATTGTTAGCTTTTGAGGCTGAAATAATGCGTGAACGTGGAAACGTTGCTAAAATACACGGGTAAAATAGTAGTTAATTGTTACAAAACAAATAACAACCGATAATTAACAAAAGGTAACTGATAAATAATAATTGAACTAGATGTTTAGTAAAGACGAAGCAGCTTTAATGCGTAAAGAATTTTGGACAAGCTTTGGAAAGTCTTTTCCGAGGAAATGGTTGTTGTACAACACCAAAATTAAAGGGTTTTCTTTTAAGTTTGTTGCCGATAGAAAAAATGCAGCAGTTTGCTTGGATATCGAGAATCCGGATGAGTTGGTAAACCTACTCTACTACGACCAAATGTTGTCTTTAAAGGTTTTGTTAGAGTCTGAAATTCCTGAAATTATTTTTAATAACGAATACGAATTAGAAAGCGGAAAAAAAATTCATAGAATTTATGTTCCTTTTGAAGGTAAATTTAGCGTTCATAATAAAGATACTTGGCGCGATTGTTTCGAGTTTTTTATGGAAACAATGCCCAAGTTTGAAGAATTTTATTACGAATATGAAGACGTAATTAAGAATATATAATTTCACCTTTAATGTCATTACGAGAAAGAATGACGAAGTAATCTATTTCTTAAATAAGCCACTACCATCTTAAAAATTACAATTCATAATCGCTAGATTGAAAAAACGAACTGCTTTTAGAACTCCGAAAAATACATGAACAAGCTCGCGTTAAGGATTGAAGCAATTGTTTGAGCTCTTTTGCGAAGTATGAGCCAAAAGCGAGTGCGGAAAGCCTGACCTGAAAGGGAACGCACAAATAAAAAAAATCGTCCTTTAAAAGGGCGATTTTTTAATTTACACTTCTTCTTCTTATTTTAAAAATTGAATACTGAAAGGATAACTTGGTGCTTCGTTATTGCTCACTTTTATTGCATTTATTATTGGAAAAATTAAATAGAAAATTCCGATTACAATAAGCCCTAAAATACCCAATCCGAATAAAAAAATTAAAGGAATACAAAGCAAAAGGTATATGAACATAGAGATTCTGAAATTTAAAATTGCTTTTCCTTGAGCATCCATTCCGTAAATCTCATCTTTTTTTGTTAGCCATAAAATTAACGGAACGATAAAGCCGCCAATTCCGGTTACAAAATCTAATAACTGACTTAAATGTGTAAGTACCAATAACTGTTTGTCTGCTTTCATTTTTATATATAAGGTTTTTATTATGTACTTATTAGACGCTGTTTTGCTTGTTATGTTACATGATTTTACTTTTTAATGTTTTGCTAAATAAGTGTTTGAGTTAAGATGAAAACTGTTTGAGCTAAGACAAATTTAGCTTTGATTGTAATTTTGTAGTGAACTTAAAAACGTATAAGATAATGAGTTACTTAAATATAGACAAAGACAAAATACTACCAGTTGTAACAGAATTAAATGTTTTATTAGCAGACTATCATGTGTATTATCAAAAATTAAGAAATTTTCATTGGAATGTTTTAGGAAAGAATTTCTTTGATTTACACAATAGGTTTGAAGAAATGTATAATGACACAAAAATAAAGGTTGATGAAATTGCTGAGAGAATTATTACATTAAAATATCACCCAATTAGTAAATTATCTGATTATATCGAAGTTTCTAAAATAAAGGAATCGAGCCCGCTACTAACAGATGTAGAAATGGTAAATACAATTATAGAAGACCATAAAACCTTAATTGAGCAATTAAGTAAGGTAATTGATAGAGCAGACAAAGCAAAAGATGAAGGTACTATTGATTTAATTGGCGCCTATATTAGAGAGCTAGAAAAATCTACTTGGATGTTGAGTGCTTGGTCTAAAAACTCTAAAGATGAATTAGATACGAGCTTTGTTAAATAATTTATTGCTTTTATTTTTGGTTATTAAAAGTAATAAATTAAAACAAAAAAAATGAATAAAGTAGTTGATAAACTAGAGGATTGGAAAGATATTTTCATTAAGAATATACCCAATATTGCAATTGCATTAATAGTATTAGTTATTGCATATTTTGCTTCTAGAGCAATGAATTCTATAGTTAATAAAACTATCGGTAAAAAAATAAGACAGAAATCTGTTAGAGATTTAGTCTCTAGAGTTGCATCTGCAGTTACTATTTTAGTGGGTTTATATTTAGCGATGACTGTCTTAAAATTCGATGATACACTAAAAGCAATTGTATCTGCAGCTGGGGTTTCTGGTATTGTTATTGGTTTAGCTTTACAAGGAACTTTATCGAACACGATTTCTGGTGTTGTTTTATCGTTTAGAAAGAACTTAAACATTGGTAATTGGGTAGAAACAAATGGGTTTTCTGGTGAAGTAATTGATATTAATTTAAATTACTTTGTTATTAAAGAATTTGATAATAATATGGTTATTATTCCTAATAAAACTATTTTAGAAAGTCCGTTTAAAAATTATTCTTTAACCACAAAAATGAGAATTGCTATAGAATGTGGTGTTGAATACGGCGCAGATTTAGAAATGGTTGAAAAATTAACTATAGAAACAATTAAACACAACTTTAACCAAGATAAAATTGGTAAAGAAGTAGAGTTCTACTATACAGAATTTGGCGATAGTTCTATTAATTTTTTATGTAGATTTTGGGTGGATTCAGAAAATGCCTTAGAAAAATTGAAAGCAAAGAGTAAAGCTATTATTGAGATTAAGAAAGCATTTGATAAAGAAAACATTAATATTCCTTTCCCTATGAGAACATTAGAATTCACAGAGAACCATAGATTGAATATAAATGAAATTACCAATAGTAAGGGTTCTGTAAATTAATAATTTATAATTCCCCCGACTATTGTTTGGAAAGCTCAACACATTTAGTGTTGGGCTTTCTATTTTTCTCTAAAAATCTTATGTATTTTTGCAACATGATTCAAAACGATACTATTATTGCTTTAGCAACCCCTTCTGGTGTTAGTGCAATTTCTGTAATTAGACTTTCTGGTGAAAATGCTATCTCTTTAGTGGATGCCAATTTTAAATCTATCAAAAAAAATAAAACTTTAAAAAATCAGAAAACACATACCATCCATTTAGGTCATATTATAGAGAACGAGATTCTTTTAGATGAAGTTTTAGTATCTGTTTTTAAGAATCCGAATTCTTATACTGGTGAAAATGTCGTTGAGATTTCTTGTCATGGTTCTAGCTTTATTCAGCAAGAGATTATTCAGTTATTTCTACAAAAAGGTTGTAGAATGGCAGATAATGGTGAATTTACCATGCGCGCTTTCTTAAACGGAAAGATGGATCTGAGTCAGGCGGAAGCTGTAGCTGATGTAATTGCTTCTAACTCTGCTGCGAGTCATCAAATGGCAATTCAACAAATGCGTGGAGGAATTGCAAATGAATTGAAGGAATTACGTGCGCAATTATTAGATTTTGCTGCTCTAATTGAATTAGAGTTAGACTTTTCTGGTGAAGATGTAGAATTTGCCGACAGAACAAAATTTAAAGAGCTGGTAGCAAAAATCACTTTTGTTTTAAAACGTTTAATAGACTCTTTTTCTTTTGGAAATGCCATGAAAAACGGAATTCCTGTTGCAATTATAGGTGAACCAAATGTTGGTAAATCTACTTTATTAAATACCCTTTTAAACGAAGAGAAAGCAATTGTTTCTGACATTGCTGGTACTACTAGAGATGCTATTGAGGATGAAATAATTATTGATGGTGTTGCTTTTCGATTTATAGATACTGCAGGAATTAGAGAAACTGAAGATGTTATAGAAAGCATTGGTATTAAAAAGGCATACGAAAAGGCGGATAATGCGCAGTTAATTATTTTCTTAATTGATTCTAATAAATTTTCTTATTCTAGTGAAGAATTTCTGCAAGAAATTGAAATAATTAAAACCCGTTTTCCTACGAAACGTTTATTAGTGGTTGCTAATAAAGTTGATACCTTATCTTGTCACGATACTTCTATCCTAGAATCTGAAATTGATGATTTAATATTATTATCAGCAAAAAGTAAAGCTGGAGTAGATACTTTAAAAAAAGAATTAACTTCTCTTGTTAATATTGGTGCTTTGAGTAACAATGAAACGATTGTGACCAATTCGCGTCATTTTGAAGCTTTAAATAATGCTTTAATGGCAATTACTTCTGTTCAGCAAGGAATTGACTTAGAAATTTCTACAGATTTATTTTCTATTGATATTCGTGAATGTTTGCGTCACTTAGGTAATATTACTGGAGAATATGATGTTGATAAGGATATACTTGGGCATATTTTTAGTAATTTTTGTATTGGGAAGTAATTACACAAAACAACCAAATAACAAAACACTTCCAATCGCTTAAAAACCCTATAAAATAGTGGATTTACTTGATATGTATTCACAAACTACGTTCTGTTTTTTTATAAATATTGTACCATAATTGTAGTTTAGAGCAAAACGGCGACAAATTATAACAACTATTAATTCTTAAACTTATTTTAAATTCTAACCTTATTCCTGACGAAGTTTTTTTATGTTAAAATAGAAGTTAATAAAAATCTCAGGTTAAATTTTAACCTGAGATTTTATCGCATTTATTGATTATGAAAACTGATAATTAATTTGCAGTCTCAAGTTTACTAATAGCTGTGATTTCCCCTCCTTCTACCTCTAATCCTTGTGTAGCTGTAGCTGACGCAACGTCAATATTATAAACAAAACTTCCCTCAGTAGTATTTACTCCAACATAAGCTGTTGTACCATTTTTAGAGACATAATTGTTTCTACCCGCAATACTAGAAATGTTTTCATTTGATGGTAACCCTGTTACAGCAATATAAGATTTTGTGTGTACATCAATAATAGCTAATTCTTTACCATTACCATAAGAACCTCTCTCAGATACATTTAAAAGAATTGCTAAAAATTTACCATTACCTAAATACATTTGAGAAGTAACGTATTTACCTCCAGAAGCTGCTTCTATATCAAAATAAAATGAATCAAATTCTGATGTACCACTTTTAATTCGAGTAATTGCAGATGGCTTCGTTGAAGAAAAGTCATAAGATCCTGAGCTATTTTGAGTTTTTGCTATTGAAGATGAAAATGCATAGGCATCTCCTTTTTCATCTACAGAAAGACCATTTGTAAAATAACGCCCAATAAAACTTATGCGGTTATCTGTAATTGTTTTTTCATATTTCATTTCTGGATATGAAAAAACAGCAATATTAGCTTCGTCTGGATAATTTGTTCCATACCTATTATCAGAGGCTCCTTTTATAGTCATATAAGGTAAAAACACTTTGTTTCCTACTTGAGTAATCCATGTAGGAAAAGCTATTTCACCATTTTTTTTATTCGCTAATTCTTGAACATTAATTTCTCCTTCTGCTACAAATTCTAACAAATCTGTATCGAAACGATACCAATATGCAATAGGATTGTCTATACTTCTAGCTGTTTTCATTAATAAAATATCCTTATCAATAGACTCAAAAGCTTGCACTGTTTCTGACTGAAAATCAGATAACTTCTGTAAAGCACTTTCTCCATTTAATTGATAAGTAGTTACAGCTCCCGGATTTCCTTGTCCGTATAACAAACTAAAAAATTTATTGTTATTCGTTACGTAATATCTATAAGTTCCGTCTTGTTCTATTCCATTTCCTATGGTAGATATTTTTCCTTGACTTAAATAATCTGTTGTTAAAATATAATCTGCAACACCTTCAGATGCTGTTGGGGTTGCTGTAATAATATACTTAGATTCAGAACTAGAACCTACAGGATCTGTAACTTCCTTTTCACTACATGCTGCTAAACTAGCAATTGCTAAGGCCCATGCTCCTATTTTAAAACTTACTTTTTTCATTGTTTTATATTTAAATGTTTATTAATTATTAAAAGAATACGTATCTAATTTTCCCAGAAAAACTTCTTCCTGGTTTTTGTAAACTAAAGTTATCGTACAACATGCTATTGGTAATATTTCTACATTCTAGTGTAAATTGTACTTTTTTATTAAATTTATATGTGAAATTTAAATCGTGTGAAATTTGTTCTGAAATATCTAATTTATCACTACCTAAACTTGGCCAATACAAGTAAAATGCATGTACATATAGTAGGTTATAACCAATACTTAATTCTTGTTTTCTATTCCCTAAGTTCAAAAATGCATAGTTTATGTCTCCATTCCCATATAAATAGGGCATGTTCGGAATTCTATCTTTATAGACAACGCTTACTGTGGTTTGTCCTTCATCATATTTAGTATTGTTTCTTAAGTCTTGGTAAGTTGCATTCAAGCCCAATGATAAATTTTGATTATATGTATATCTTATTTCAGATTCAATTCCTAAGTTGGTAACACTTCCTAAATTGTCCATTACTTGCATAACTTGGTTTTTGTTTAATCTAGGTCTAATAAAATCTTTGGCATCTCTATAAAACAGATTTGAGCTAAAGCTAAACTGATGGATTTTATTAAAATTCCCCCAATAACTTAAACCTAAATTGTAATTGTTACTACTTTCTGGTTTTAAGTTGATATTTCCTTCTAAATTGATTATGTCACCAAATAATTCATTTGATTCTGGTAATCGATATGTTTTTTCGTAAGATCCTTTTAACTGTAAATTGTCATGTAAGAAATAAGTAACTGCAAAACCATAACCTAAAAAATTAAACGTATTTGTTTTATTGATATAAGCTACATCACCATAGCCTCCCGTAGGATTATAGGCATGAGCATAGGTGTTTTTTTGAAAATATTGCTTAATAAATAAAGAAGTGTTCCAATTAGAACTTTTAAAATCATGACCTAAACCAGTAATATTTTTTAATGTTTTTTTAGGTTGTTGATAAATATCACTATCTGGATTTAATTCGTTAACTCCTTTTCTATTAAAAGTATTTAAAGTGCTACTTAAAGCTAAGTTATGGTGTTTATTTATTTTATAATTGGCATTTGCAGTAGCCAAACCGTTGTTGTTTTTATATTTATATAATGAATAAGAACGTTCGCCTCCTGGTGTATTATATTCTTTATAATTTCCAAACCAATTATACCTTCTATTAATAGTGTCTATGTTTTTTTCTGCCCCTAAATTATAACTAGCATTGAACTTTACATCTAAATTTTTAAGTATAAAATCATCTTTTTTATACTTTATACTAGGCATAATAATATTACCTCTTCTGTTCCATGCCCCAAAAACACTAGCTTGTCTCGCACCTGTTTGAATTTCTTTATAATTTTTTCCTAAAGTAATTCCAAATAATAATTGATCTGCAAAACTTTTATTTACAAATCCTAAATTAAAAATTACGGATTCGTTATGATAGGTATCATGAAAACGTTTTACGGTTTTGTTTGGGTAATATTTACCTGTATTGATATCTGCTACATCTACTTTAATTTCATAATTATTATCTGAATAATTTTGAAAAGCATTCATTTGAGCAATAAACCCTTTATTAGAAACGTAAATTGCATTTACATAACTACGATGTGTATTAAAAGAGCCGTAAGAATAAGAAGCGTCTAAATGGCTTTTTTTATACGTGTTGGTAATAATATTTACAGCACCTCCCAAAGCATCAGAACCTAAACCTACCGGAACAACACCTTTGTACACTTCAATTCTTTCTGCTAAATTAATAGGAATATTATTTAATTGAAATGATGACCCCATATTGTCCATAGGAATTCCATCAATAAAAAAACGTACTTGATTTCCTCTAAAACCATTTAAAGAAAAATTCATTTTAGAGCCAACTCCACCACTTTCACGAATTCTTACTCCAGATACTTTTCCTAAAGCATGGCCAATATCTAAAGTGGTATTGTGTAGTTTTTTAGCATCTACTACCGTTACGTTAAAAGCTTTTTCTTTTACCTTTTGCAACTTGCTTTTACCAGTTATAATAATTTCACTTAACTGTGTATTAGACTCTTCTAAAATAAAAGAAACTGTTTTTGTATTACCTCTATTAATAGTAATTGTTTTATGTAGGGTTTTATAACCTAAGAAAGACACCTCTATAGTATATAAACCATCGTAGTTTCCTATAAACTTAAACAAACCATTATTGTCTGTAATAACGCCATTATTAGTCTCTTTAATAATTACGGTTGCTCCGTATAAAGGAACCTGATTTTGATCTAGTACATGACCAATTATGTTGCTTTTCTTTGATTGGGAAAACCCTATAATTGAAAATAAACAACAAGCAAATGCAAGGTATAAATTGTTTTTTGACATATTGAATGTGAATTCTATGAATTTATTATTATTTAGACTTAATATAAATAATGTGCAAATATAAATTGAATTCCTTCTTAGAATTGTACGCAATGCGGATAATAAACTACGCAAAACGGAATAAAATAAAATAGCTTTTTGTTATAAAAAACACCTCTAAAAACAAACAAAAAGAGGTGCCATAAAACAAGGTTAGATGAATACTAAAATTGGTTGTAAATAAATGAACTTAAACATTAATTGGTTGATGAATTAATGTATTATTAGGTTAAAATAATTAGCAATAATAGTTATCCTTTTGTTTTTTGTAGTTTTAATTTAAAAACAACTGCAATAGCGGTTAAGGATAATAAAATCCAAAAGACGTCTATTACAAAAATTTGAGAGTATCCTTTTTGCCAAGTAATCCATAACCAGTTCCCAGAAATAACACCATTAGAAATTGGCACTAAAAAACCAAAAATACTACCAAGTATTAAGGATGTCTTATTTGTAAAATAAATGTCTCGTTTAATTATAAATAATGTGCTTAAAGCTAACCATCCCCAAAAGAAAACATTATAAATTAAAGCTTTTTTTCCACCGTCATAATCACTTGAAAAGCATTTTACTACAATAAAAATTAATGCCGTAATAGGATAAATACTAAGGCAAATAGCCATGTAAATATTTACTAACCAACTGTTAAATTTTCTTTTATAATTGGGTACTACTTTGTTATCTCTTGCTACTAGCCAAATAAGCACACCAGAAATAATTACAAAACAAGTTATTAAACCGAGTACAAAATTGATAAGTTTCATACCGTAACCACCATAATCGCCAAAATGTAATCGTTTTAATAAGTTAGTAGTTCCTTTAACATAAGTTGTTTCTTTTAGAGGGCTGTTTTCATCGACAATCTCACCATTTTCTGCTTTAAAGGTTAAAGAACCATCACCCAAAAGATTGTCTTTAAATTGCGGATGTCCTTCTACCTTAACATGCATATTGGCATCTCCATAATTAAAAATTTGCAAGCTATTTATTTTTAAATCTGGCCACTTATTTTTAGTTTCTAATATAAAATCATTAATGGATATCGTTTTATTTATAACTTCCCCTTTTAGCTTATAATTTATAACTTTCTCTGTATTTAATGCTTCATTAAATACTTTAGTATCGTCATTAAATATAAACGACTTAATTGGTGGTACCATAATACTGTATCCAATTATTAGGTATACTCCTGTAACGGCAAACATAAATTGAAAAGGCAAACCAATAAGCCCTAGAGAAACATGTGCATCTGTCCAAATTGTTTTCCATTTAGATTTTGATCGAAAAAGATAAAAACTTGATGCAATTTTTTTCCAATGAACAATAACACCCGTAATAATTGCAAATAAAAAGAAAAATGCAACAAAACCAGCCAACATATAACCAGAACGACCGTATAGATTTAGTTGTGCAAAAAAATGAAGCCTATAAAAAAACTCTCCTAATGTATAAGCTTTATCATATCTTTCAGATTTATACGTTTTCAAGTTCGTATTAAAAAATGTTCGTTTGGGTCTTTTTTCTACTTCTTTTTTAGTTTCTTTTACTGTTTTATTTCCTTCAATTTTTAACTTTTCTTTTTCTGATGGCGAAATAACCGTAGTAGCCATTTGCCCCTCTATACGTTGGAAGAAAGTAATATTTTGTCCGTTTAATTTGTATTCTTTTTCAATATTAATTAACAGCTTATCGAAATTAGTTTCGCTAAAAGCACTGTCTTTAACAGGTTCATTACGTTCCCATGCTATAATTTCATCTCTTAAAAAAGAAATAGACCCCGTAAAGAAAATAACGTACAATGCAGCACTAATAATAATACCACTAATAGTATGCGTATGTAACATAATATTATAGACTCTTTTAGACATGTGTTTTGTAAATTAGATAGTTAATGACTGTTTAGTATAAATAAATGCAATGAAAATTATGGCGATTAAAATATATACTCCCCATATTTTCCATCCATTTTTAGCTAAAAAAGCAACAATTAGTAAGGTTACCCAAAGGATGAAACCAGCATAACGTATGGTATAGATACTATTTTGTGGGTTCCACCAAACAACTAAAACCATATGAAAGAGTTGTGTAAGAATATAGCCTCCAATAAAACCTGCGGTTATTTTAGCAAATCTCTGTAATGGTGTGGATAAGTGTTTTTTATTTGCTGGCATACTATTTATTTCAAGAATATTTCAATTACAAAAGCAATTACAGTGATAATTATAAGCTTGGTTAGATTAAAAAATCGAAGAGGAGCTATTAAAACAATGCAACAACCAACTGTCATTACAATTACCAAATAAGAAAAAATACCTGCACCAATACCATAATAAAACAAACAAGGTATCAGACTTATTAATAATAAACCAATACCAAAATAAGATGCTGTTTTTTTGTTAGCAGCACTCTTTCGTTGAAGCTTATATTGTAGTGTTAATTCGGCACGTTTACTAGTACTGTATAGTAGGTAAAACCCTAAAAAAGCAATACAACAAGTTAGTGTAAGCATTTGTATGTGAATTATAAAATTTAAGTAGAATTATAAAAGCGTATCTTAAATAATTAAGTTTAATGCGTTACAAAAGTTGTAACGATGCGCATTCTATTTATATATTCTTCATTTTCTACGTCTTCCTTTTTACTAGCTTCAAGCAAATATGGCACCTGCAATTCTACTTTAAAACTGGCAATACCTTCTGTATTTGTTTTAATATCTTTCTGCCAACCATTAGGTGCAAAAACTTTTATAGATATATCTGCTAACGGTACTCCCCTATTTTCAACATAAATTGAAATTATATTATCATTTTTAAAGCTTTTGTACATTAATAAAAGATTCTCTTCTTTAGTTTTAATAAGTTTAGATCTAACATAAGGTTTGCCTACCTCTACACTTGTAGATGTATTAAATTGATATTGCGTTTTACCATATAAACTAGCTACATTATGGTGTATTGAAAAATAATATCTACCATCTGTTTTAGGTGTAAATGAAGCTGAAAAGTGATTATTACGTTGTTGCGTTATTATTTTTTCTTTAATTCCGTTCGGATGCGTTAACCAAAGGGTAAAGTCTTTTGTATTAGACCACCAATCTTTAATTAATTCTCTTTTGCCATCATGAGGTTCGGCATAAAAAACAAAAACATCTTGTGCTTCTCCTTTTTTCCCTTCTCCATTAGTTTTAATAAATAAAGCATGTGCAAATATATTGGCTGTATTTGCAAAGATGAATAGGTATACTAATAATTGTTTTACAGCTGTCATTTTTAATAGTTATTCGATTTTAATTTAGATTTATTCTAAATAATTTAACGCAAAAATATTAACAACACGTATTTAAAAGTTACGCTAAGCGGAATATAATCTACGTAAAGCGGAATATTAAAACTTTAACTACTATAATACATTTAAAAAAAATTAAATTTACACTAAAAAACTTATTCAATAAATACCTGAATTTAAATACTTTAAATACTTTTTAATATATCTCAGATTCTTCAATAATTTTATTTCATAAAAACAAAACACCGCTATACTTATTTAGATTCAATAAATATAATGTATTTTTGGCAAAAATATTTATTTTATAAATTGAAATCAGGGGCAAAAAAGAAATAATGATAAGTAGTATTTTAATAGAAAATAATAGAGAGATTGTTTTTGATAAAACCTCAGAAATTATTAAAATTGATGAATGTGGAACTCATGAGGTTGTTACCTTAATTAATGATAAATCTTGGTATAAAGAACAAGTTTTTGATAGTTTTAAGATTGGTTACGGTACTTTAATTGACGTTAAAAATAATAAAATAAAATTTGATTTTAAGGGAGAAACTATAGGGATGGTTTTTATACAAAAAGGAAGTCTTAGTATAAACATTCCAAAATTATCTCACACAAATTATTTAGAGTCAAATGAGCATAACCTATTTTATTATACAAGTATATCTGGAGAAATTGAAATGACAGATGATATTGTTTCAATATTTAGAATCAATTTTTCGTTAAGTTTCTTTAATCAATTTTTACCTGATGAAAATAAATTTAAAGACTTTAGAAAACAAATATGTTACAATAAAACAGGTAAACTTAAAAATAAGAATGGAGCTATCACATCAAAAATATTTTTAATAATAGATGAAATAAGAAATTCAAAATGGAAAGGTTTTTATCGTAAGATTCACATGAATTCTTTAATTTTAGAACTTTTATTATTGCAATTAGATCAATTTAATAGTAGTAATCAAACAAGAACTAGCGAGGAAGAAAAAATAATTAGAGTGAAAGATTATATAACTAAAAACTGCACTAAATCGATGACATTAAATTTTCTGTCTAAAAAATTTGGGACGAATGAATGTGCTTTAAAAAAAGGGTTTAAAACGCAATTCGGTATAACCGTTTTCGGGTATATTATAGACTTAAAAATGGATAAGGCAAAGGAATTACTTTTTGATAAGAAGTTACCTGTTGGTGAGGTCTCAGAATTGGTTGGTTACAAAAATCCTCAACATTTTTCAACTGCATTTAAAAAGAAATATGGGGTAACTCCTAGTAAATTTATGAAGTTTAATTCATAAATATTTTACTTATCTATTAATAGAGTTCTTATTTATTTTTAATAATAAGTGTGCAATAGCTAACGTAACAAAAACTTTCAAGGTTTATTTTTAAAAGCTACTCCCCTATTAAATGTATCATATCCGTTTTAAACAGTAGTCGTGGTTTTTATTTGATAGAATATTATGTTATGACCTATAAAATAGAACTTCCTTGTAACAAAAAATAAATTTTACAGTTACGATAAAAAAGAATGTTATTTTTAAAAGTTTTAATTGTCTTAAAAGCTCTAAAAAAATAAACATAAAAACCGAATATATAGAGCTAATTAAAAATTACACATTATAACCTTAAAATTACAAAATCAAGTTATCTGTAAACAGAAACACTTATGTTCTTCATTTTAATAAATCAAAAAAAAAACACAAATAGTAATATAAATTAAGATTTTTTTTTAAAAAATAAAGGCGTAATAATGTTACTATTACGCCTAAAAAAAATACTATCTGTGCAGTTTTTTATTTTTTAAATACTTTAATAGTTCTTCTGGTAAATCTGTTTGTATAATATTTACATACTTTTTTTTCAAAAGTTCATTAAAGCCTGAATTTCTTTCTTCTAACTCCATTCTATCATATTTTCCAAGTGCATTTATCCATACTCTAGAGCCCTGTTCTATAACTCCTTTCATAAAATTTGGCTCATAGAAACTTTCATCTATATGTACTACAGATATATTTGAATAGCCAAGTATTTCTTTTACATCTGTTTTGCTGTAAGCCCTTGGCATAATGTTAATTTTTGAATTTATTTTACGTAATAGAGGGTACTTGCTTATAATTAGACAGAAAGAAGATAATTTGATTTTCCATACCATATTCTTTTATTAAAGCATAAGTTTTATTTACGGCATCGACACTATCTTCTTTAAAATCAACATCAATAATAATGTTTCCTTTAGTTATCTTTAATACATCTTCAAAAGTTGGAATTTTTTCGCTTGTTACTTCTCCATCAAATATAAGGTATAGCTTTTCTAAACTTTCAAAATTTAAATTATGTACTTCTCCTGTTCCGTTTGTTGTTCTATCAACAGTATTATCATGCATAATTATTAACTCACCGTCTTTAGTTTGTCTCACATCCAATTCTACAATATCAATTCCAAGACGAATACATTCGTTTATCGCTTTAATTGAGTTTTCTGGATATTTTTTATGAGCAGCTCTATGTGAAGCAACTAACACATTTTTATTACCATAAAAATCTTCAAGAATACGTTCTACCTTTGTTGTTTGTGCTTGAAATACTAAGGTTGAAAAAAGCAGAAATAATACAACGAATTTATGCTCTGCTATGTTTTTAGTGTTTTTAATCATTTTTATATTTAAAATTTAAGACCATAGATAGTGGCTATTGCTTTATAAAATCTTTTTTAAACCTCATAAATTTTTGACTTTCGGGGTTGTTGACTATCTTTTTTTCACCATTCTTTGTCTTAATTATATGAAAGCTATCAAATAGAGTTCCTAATGCTGTATAAGAATTATACTTTAATGTATTATTTTCTATTGTTATTATTTGAAAAAGTTGAGTAAACTCTCCTCTCTTTACCATCCAGTCCTGATTCTGAGATTCGTACATTTTAGGTCCACTAACCGATACTGCATAAACAGTTCCAGCATCTTCAACAATTGTTTTACCCAAACCTTCGTTAGAAGCATAACCTCTAGCGTAGGTATGATCGTGACCTTGTAAAACTAAATCAACATTGTATTTATCTATTAAAGGTTTTAAGTTATCTCGTAGTTCTTTGTTATCACGCCCTTTCTTAGTAGAATAAACAGGGTAATGCATAGTAATGGTTATCCATTTTTTTTTGTTGTTAGATAAAATAGAGTCCAACCATTTAGTTTGTATTTTTCTAGACTCTTCACTATTAATAAAACTTTGTGCATCAATAGAAATCAATTTCATATTTTGATAATCTAAACTGTAACAAGTTTCTTTAAGTTCTTCTAATGGTGCATTTTCTGGTAAAGTAAATTGTGGTCTCCATAAAGCGGATAATTTTTTTCGATCTACACTTTTATCATATTCATGGTTTCCTGGAGTCATAATACTTGGTACTGTTGCATGTATAAAACTACCTGCATAAAACCATTCTCCCCATTCTCTATCAGACTCACTATGATTAATTAAATCTCCAGCATGTAACATAAAATCTACCTCTGGCATCATTTTGTATGATCTACGAATAACTCTAGACCACATAGATTTCACTTCATTTTGTGCATCTCCAAAATAGATAAAACTAAAAGGAATATCTTGATTAATAGGCGGTGTTTTAATTTGAAACCACTCACTCCAAGTATCCTTATTTTTGCCACCATCTCCTACACGATAGACATAAGTGGTTCCAGGCTCTAAATTTTTTACAATTACAGAATGATAAGAAGCTTTTACTAAAGGCTCATTATCTCTTGTATTTTCTATTTCTAATAATGCTGTTTTTGCGATAACACGTTTAATATTATGCTCTAGTAAAAAATCTGGGCCATGAGTTTCTTTAGCTACTTCTACATATGCAGTATCTATTTGTTGATTTGTTCTCCAGTTAACAGCAAAACTATGATTTGGGTCTTCTGTAAGATTTACTATAATTCTATCTGGTGCTTTAGATGGAAAAATTAATTTATGTGCATCTACATTAGACATTTCTGAATAATGCGAATGATTTTCTTCATCATGTACTACTTTTTTTTCTACTGATTTACATGCCGTTAAGCTTAAACCTAATAAAATAACAGATACTATTTTTTTCATAATTTACTTTCAGTTTAAAAGAAAAACAGGAGTATAATTACTCCTGTTTTATAGACGTAATTATTGTAAAAGCCACATTTGAGACCATTGATTGTTTACAGCTGGTTCTAACTTATTAATAGCATTTAACATATTTTCTTCATTATAAGAATCTGTATAAATAAACCTAATGGGAGTTTGTTTTCCTTTAGTACCAGATATAATATTACTATTAAGATCAGGGAATCCTGTTCTTCTAAAATCAAACCAAGACTCTGTTGTTAACCATAGAGCAATCCATTTTTGATGCATAATTGGTTCTAATTTATCTGAAGCATTGTCATAAATTAGTTTAGTATTGGCTAGATATTCAGTTTGCCTAAAAGAAATTAAAGCGTTACTAGCTTTATCATAAACAGCATTATTATCTCCGTCAGAAATCTGATATTGTTTAAACGACAATTCTATTCCTGCAGTGTAATATTGAAAAGCATCACCACTAATATAACCTCGAATACTTGCTTCAGCTAATAAAAATTTTACTTCTGTAGCAGTCATTAAAATAGACTTTACTAGTTCATTATTATTTTCTGAATACATATCTGTTAAATATGACGTGTGTGGGTTTGCAGCTGCATTTAAATAAACATTTCCATCTAAATTTGTAATGTCATTTTTGATGTCACTAATTGTTCCTCCTAAATTAAAATCGTTTGGAGCGCTTAATGCAATAGGCAAACCAACAAATAAATTGGTATTAATATCATTCTCTAAATTACTATCTGTATTAATGGCATTGATATCTATACTCACATATCGTTTAACTCTGTTGTTTTCTATAACTACCTGGTTTGTTTCTCCTTGTATAAGCTGAACATCTACAGGTTTTATCCACTTCGTTAAACGTGGATCCTTTAAACCTATTAAATTATTTACAATAGTTGCTGATGGTTTTCTACGATAAAACTCAGACCTATTACTCCAATTTAAGGCGCCACCAGACCAACTATTACTTTTATCTGTACCTAAGTAAGAAATAACGGCATTATCATTATTATCTTCTAAGATTGGAAACTCACTTTTATTGTTTACAATTGCTGATATTTCAGATGACACATCAATATCTGAGTCATTTTTTTCAGACAAACGCATATAAAACCTAAGACGTAAAGAATTCGCTAATTTCCTCCATTTTTGTCCATCTCCGCTATATAAGATATCACTATTAATAGCTTCTTTACAAACTCTGGTATTTTTTAAAAGTGTATTAGCATCTTTTAAATCTTTAAGAATACCAACAAAGACTTCTTTTTGAGTATCATAAGCAGGTTTAAAAAACTCATTTCCTCCTTTTTCTGCTTGTAGAGCTTTACTGTATGGAATATCTCCAAAAGCAGAGGTAAGAAAACCAAATTGATACGATTTTATAATTAACGCTACAGCTTGATAATAATTTTTTACCTCATCAGTTTTTTCAGTTTCTGCTCTTTTATAAATGTAATCACTGTCTTTTAGAGGTTGGTAATAGTTAGAAAAATCATTTGCTCCCCATTGATAATTATTTTCTTCATAACTTGTAAAATCTCTTTGTAGGTATTGATTTGCAGCAGATAATTCACCAGAATCATAAGCCAACCTTGTTGTTATTTTTGCTGCTTCAGAAATAACTCCTGTCAATACAAATTTAATATCTACTTCAGTATCTGGAAGTGTATTTGGACTAATATTAATATCGTCTAAAGATTCACTACATGATGTTGCTATAAGCAATAACATTAATAGTATTATATTGATTATATTATTTTTCATTTTGTTTTGTGTTTATGAATTAAAAACTAACGTTTAATTTGAATCCCATTGGTACTGTCCATGGGGTAAGACTCCATTTTTCAAAACCTTGATTACCGTCGTTATAAGCTGTTTCTGGATCTATGCCAATATTGGCTTTTGTCCATAACATAATGTTCTTTGCGTATACAGATAGAGAAATACTCTGTGCGGAAATACTTTGAGCGACGTTGTCTGAAAATTTATAAGCAAGAGTAATGTCCCTTAATTTTATAAAAGAAGCATCGTACATAAAAGTATCTCCAGTTCTCCAAAAACTACCACTAGACTCAACAACTCTGTATGCATCAAATAATTTAGTATTTGGGCCTCCAAAATTTTCTGTATAAGTGCCATCACCATTATCTATTACCCCAGGGAAGAAAGCACCATTGTTGTTTCCGTTATGTTCAAAACCACCTAAATCTTTATTTCTACCACCAACCCATACATTATTATCTCTATAGGCAGGGTTTGATTTTATTTCATTAGCAAGTGCAACTCTGTCTCCTCCGAAAGAATTAGCATTTAATACCCCCGAAAATGTACTTGTACTAATTCCGTTTTTCCAACTTTCTATTTTACCAGAGCGTGCCATTCTTTTCATAGATTCTGAGAAAAAATTTCCACCTTGTCTCCAATCTAAACTAGCAGATATAGTAAAGTTTTTATACGTAATAGAATTATTTATTCCAACAGTAAAATCATTATTAAAGTTCCCTACTTTTGGTTGATTTTCTTGAGCTCTATCTACTTCCCACCTACCATTTGAGTCTAATAAGTTCCATCCTTTGTATTCGCCTTCTTCTACCTTTTTAACATAGGGTGCATATAAATCTCCAATAATACCTCCCACTTTTGTGAAAGCTCCCATATCTCTACCTCCTCCAAAAGAAACTCTATCAATCCCGTCCACCAATGCTACCAATTTACTTTGTTGTTTGGTGAAATTAAAATCCATGTTCCATTTTAAATCTTCTGTTTTAATAGGAACAATATTTAAACCTAGCTCTATACCATAATTTTCTACATTACCTGCATTAATAGTAGTACTTGTATAACCTGTTAAAGGAGACACAGCAACATTTAAAATTTGATTCTTATTTTGGGTTTTATAATAAGTCGCATCAAACCCTAAACGACCATTAAATAATTTAATATCAGTACCAACTTCGTAAGAGGTAGCTATTTCTGGCTTTAAATTGGTATTTGGCATACTGCTTGGTAGAGAATATGTAAAATTATCTCCCCAGTAACCTTGAGACAAAGTTGGGTTAATTAAGTATGGTGAGGTATCTTTACCTACTTGAGCCCAACTAGACCTTACTTTTAAAAAGGATACCCATTGAGGCATATTTACAAACTGAGAGATTAATACACTTGTTGAAACTGAAGGGTAAAAATAAGATCTATTTTTTTTAGGTAATGTACTAGACCAATCGTTACGTGCAGTTATATCTACAAATGCATAATCTTTATATCCAATAGAAAGCATTCCGTAAGCACTATAAACTGCTTTTTTATAACTAGCACTAGTGTATGATAAACCTCCTCTAGCTACATTAGATAAAGTGTAAAGGCCAGGTAAGACCAAATTGTCTCCACCAGAACTAATTGACGTGTTTCGACTATTCATTATGTTCCCTCCGATAGACGGTTCTATACGGAAATTTCCTGTCTTTTTTTTGAAAGAAAAAAGCACATCAACATTGGTTTCTCTAGAATTGCTTTCACTAATATCATATGATCCAAAAGGTTTACTACTTCCGAACCCATCATAAGACCAAGGTCTAATAATTTCTGTTCTATTGCTACTGCTGCTATTAGATACCCTAGCCATTGCATTAAAATTAGAATTTATTTCCCAATCTAATTTAATGTTTCCAAAACCTCTAATTTTATCAAACTTGTTTCTTCTTTCATTGGCTGAAAACCAAGGGTTATTATAGCCCTCTGTAACCTTACGTTGTTGTGCATTTTTCACCTCCCAATAGTCACCCTTTAAATCATTAATGTTGATGTGAGGGGCAATATTATACACATCAAAGTATTGGTCATTACGTCCTAAAGATTTAATAGGATAATTATTTGAGTTAGGATTAGAAAGGTTAATATTTGTAGATATTGTTACTTTGTCTGTTATTTTAAAACTAGTAGTTAAATTAACACCTATTTTTTGTAACTCAGTACCAGGAGAAAAACCTTTTCCTTTTAGATGAGATATAGATAAACGAAAGTTTCCCTTATCATATGCTCCTGAAACACTTATATCATTAATAGTAGTAGCTCCTGTTTTAAAGTAATCTTCTAAGCTATTATTGTAAAATTGTAATGGTTTTTCTTCTCCATTGCTATTCCACTGTACAGCAGATGTTCCTTCTTCGCCTCCGTACCAATGTTGCCAAGTAGCTTCATCAAATAAACCTTTTTGTCCATTGGTAAACCTATTTTGTAAGTCTATATATTTATAGGGAACGTTAAAAGTAGTAGTCGTATTAAAGGTAACACCAATTCCTTTTTTAATGTTTTTTCCTGATTTTGTAGTTATTAAAATAACTCCGTTACCAGCTCTAGAGCCATAAAGAGCAGCAGCACTTGCTCCTTTTAAAATAGACACATTTTCAATATCCATAGCACTAATATCTCCCATTACATTAGGGTTCCCCACAGGCGAACCATCAATAACAACAAGTGGCTGATCATTTCCTGTCAAAGAAGTTTTCCCTCTAATATATACGTAAGTTTCATTGTTTAAATCGTTTCCTCCACGACGAATATCTAAACCAGATATTTTACCAGACAAACCTCCTAAAACATTTTCTTGAGGAACAAGGTTTATTTTTTCAGATTTTACTTCGCCTACAGAATAACCCAGTGCTTTCTTTTCTCTTTTCATTCCCAAGGCTGTAACAACTATTTCATCTAAACCCGCCGAATTTTCTTTTAAAACAATATTCAAATCGCTTTTATTATTAACAAGTATCTCTTGACTTGCATACCCCATAAAAGAGATAAGTAAAATAGCGCTAGAATTTGAAACAGATATAGAAAATTGACCATCAAAGTTTGATGTTACTCCATTTTTTGTTCCTTTTTCCAGGATTGAAGCACCAGGAAGCGTAACTCCATTTATATCTGAAACAATTCCTTTAATGCTTAGTTGCTGCTTTTTTTGTTTTACTTTTTTAATTAAAATATGTTTTTCGTTAATTTGATATTTAAAATGACCTTTTGTACCTAAATCATTTAATAAATTTGATAACAGTATCTCTTTATAATTAACGGAATACGTAGCAGAATCTTTGATGATTTTTTGCCCATAAGAAAAATTAATACCGTAATCTTTATTTAATTTTGAAAAAATAGTTATTAGCTTAGCATTTTCTAATTTTATGCTTATTTTTAACTCCGATATCATATCGAGATTCTTTCCAAAACTTTTTGTCGGAACTAAGATTGACATAATTAGAAGTAGAAATAATCTAGATAAGTAATTTTTAAATTTCATTTTTAAGTGTTGTTTTTGTTATATATATTCGATGCTTTTTACAGGAGGAGTCTGTTACAGCAGACTCTTCTTTTTATATTTTATTATTTGACTTCTATCATGTTGTTTTTATTTAGAGTTAATTTTAGTTCACTTATATAATTTATTTGATCTATTATACTTTCTATATTTTCATTTCTTTTTATGGTGATTGACATTTGAACTCTTTTAAAGTCATTGTTTAAAAATTTCACTTCTATGTTATAATTAGACTTTATAAAACCTGCTAATTCCTCCATACTTACTTTTTTAAGTGAAGTCGTTTCTTTAAACCATAAAGCAGTAAGTTCATGTGCTATATTTCTATTTCTAAAGGATTTTGAAGTGATTTTATATCTAGTTTGTTCATTTGGTTTCAAAAGCACAGAATTATTAGCATCATAGACCTTTACTAAACCCGTTGCAACTGTAACACTAATTATAGAATCGTTATCTGCTATATTAAAACTTGTACCTAACACCTTTGTATTTATACCTCTTGTTTTAACTATAAATGGTTTTTTTTCATTCCTTTTTACGTTAAAAAAGGCTTCTCCTTCTAAATCTAAATGTCTCGTTCCGTTAAAATTATCAATATATTTTATAGCACTTTTTTTATTTAGAATAACCACACTTCCATCTGTTAATAGCACTTTTTTTATTTGATCGGAGGTATTGGATACTATTAGAATTTTTGAATTATTATTTTGTTTTAAAAACCACATGCTACTTAAACCAATAAGTAAAATTATAGAAGCAGCAACACTTAGTTTAAAAATATAATTAGATTTTGTTTTTTTCTTAATAACAGAATAGATCTCACTTTTTATTTCACTCTTTTCTAAATCACTAAAAAAAAGAGCATGCTTAGTTTCCTTAATAGCTCGTTCTTCAAACGCTATTAATAGCTCTTTCTCTTCTTTAGTTGCCTTTCCTTTTAAAAATTTATTCAAAAGGTTTTTAAATTCTTTTTCAGTCATAAATAAAGTATCTATAAGTAAATACCGAAATAGACGTAACACACGTAAAAAAAATATTTTTTTTATGAAAATTTAAATTTTAATGTTATTTTGAGTGGAATAAAAGGATATTAAATAAGCTTATTATAAGTTTACTTCGCTCTTAATACTTCTAATAGCTAAAGAAATCTGGGTTTCGACAGTTCGTTTCGATATACCTAATTTTTGAGAGATCTCAAAGTTATTAAGTTCTTTAAATCTACTTAAAGTAAAAATTTGATACCGCTTTTTGGGTAATTTGTTAATCGCTTTATTAATACGATCTTCAGTTTCTTTCAATTGAAAACTATCTAAAATTCCACTTGCGTGAGGGGTTTTCAAAACGTCTATTTGATCTATATTCGTCTTATGGAATTTTGTATCTCTAAGTTCTTTATAAACTCGAAAACGCGTTGCTTTAATAAGATATGCTTCAATATTATTATTCTCTATATTTAACCTTCTAACCCAAAAATCAATAAAAACTTCCTGAACAAGATCTTTAGAAAGATCTTTATTTTTTAATAAAGAAAATGCAAGTGCATACATACGTTCCCATAACTTATCATAAAGAACGGCGAAAGCAGACTCATCGGAAAGTTTGATTTTAGTCATTAATTCTTTATAGAAATTAATATTATTGGGTTGTCGTTGCATGTAACAAAGCAAATCAAATTTCAAAGAAACTAGATTACCAAAAAGTAAAGGATATGTTAAGAAGGATTCTTTGTTTGAATCTACAATATCGGTATATTTAGAAAACAAGTACAATAGTAAAAATGCCAGCTATATACCTGCTGTAATTTTAAATGATGCTTATCTTAATGTTATTTAGATTTCTATTGAAAACGGATTTTATATGTTTTATTAATGAAGTAACTACTCCTTTTTCTTAATACTTATAGCCAATTCACCACCGTTAGCTAATTTAAAATTTAACTTGGTGTTGTCCTTAACATCTATAGTTTCAAACTCAATATCTAAAGGATTTTCATTCCAATGTGCATTTTTTCCGTCTTTATAAACTTTAGCCTCATAAACTGTATTTTCATCTAAAAAACTAAAATCAACCTCTATTTCTCTCGAGTTTTCATCAGTAATACTTCCTAAAAACCAATCTCCTTTTTTATGCTCTTTTCTTGCAATGGTAACAAAATCGCCAACTTCTCCTGTCAGAACTTTAGATTCAGACCAATCAACACCTACATCTTTTATAAATTGAAGTGGTTTAGGGTTTGCTTCATAATGTTCTACCAAATCTGCTGCCATTTGCACAGGACTATAAATTACAACGTACAAAGCTAATTGATGGGCAAGTGTTGTATCTACTTGATTGTCCTTCTTATATTCGTCAAATTTTATATTAAAAATTCCTGGAGTAAAGTCTATTGGGCCAGCTAACATTCTTGTAAAAGCTACAATTGATAAATGTTCTGGCGGATTTCCTCCATCTCCAGACCATGCATTAAATTCTTGACCGCGCAGGCCTTCTCTAGAAATAATGTTAGGATACGTTCTTCTTAAACCTATTGCCTTTATAGGTTCGTGTGCATTTACTGCAACTTCATATTTTGCTGCTTTTATTGCCGCATTGTTGTATTGATTCACCATATATTGCCCATGATGATATTCACCTTTCGGTAAAATATTGCCCACATAACCAGACTTAACAACGTGCATTCCGTATTTCTGCATTAAAGCATACGCAGTATCTTGTTGTTTTTCATACGCTTATATTGCCGCAGAAGTTTCATAATGCATAATAATCTGAACTCCTTTTTCTTTTGCATATTTGGAAATTTCATCAAAATTGTAATCCGGATACGGTGTTACAAAATCAAAAACACCTTCTCTATCTTCAAAACCAATCCAACGTTCCCAACCTGTATTCCAGCCTTCAACTAAAACGCCTCCAATATTATTTTTTTGCTGAAAAATCGATAAAACGTTTCACATTTTCATCGAAAATTGAAGTTCTATATGGCGCTCCAAAACCTGCGCTTTCAGAACCATCTTCACCAAGTTCTTGTCCGAAATAAACCATCGTTGGCGCTGTAGAAATTGTGGTAGAAACAACCATTGCAGATTTTCCTTTTAAAGCATTTCCTGCAAATTCTGGGCTCGCAATTCTTTGCTCATCATGATTCTCTAAAAAGTGCAACATATGGTGCTCAATATCTTATAAGTCTTCTTGAATTGGCGGAATATTATCTGTCAAACCCTTTCCTTGCATTACATTTTTAATCGTGTCATAAAACTCAATATTTAGCAAACCCTATTTTTGGATTAAACACATATATACCAAACCTTTATACAACATAACTTTGGGAAATAAAAATAAAACTAAACTCTATAATCCACCTATATCTATATAAACAAAGGAAACATTACATACTGTATTGGGAAGTAGGCTCATCTTTAACGATGTCTGAACTACCTCAAATTCATAGTCATAAATATTGTAAAACCCGAGCTATAAATCCCTCATAAGTAAACTCCTTATTTCTAATTAAGACGTTTTAAAGTCTTAGCTCCTTAAATCATGCAATGTCAGTATCGGGACATTCGCATTCTGACCTAAATATTTCACCATTGGACTAGAGAAAATACTTCCAAAAAAAACATGCTTTTTATTAATAAAAGCTATCATTCCACTCTCTCTACTTTGCGCAAAACAACGGACACTTTCTTGTAAATTTAAGCTAAACAACTCATGATGTGTAAAATTAGTGGTTTCTAAAATTTGATTGAGTAACGCTTTTTTAATCAATTGCTCTTCGCTTAATATTTTGCTTTTTTGAACATGTAAAACTCGGATTGGAGCATTGGTTAATCGTGAAATTTCTATTAAAGTTGCCAATTCATTTTCTTTGTAATGAGTTTTAAAACTGGTAGGAAATACAATCTCTTTTGGGGTATTAAAAATAACATCTCCAGGAATCGTAAGTACTGGACAGTTTCTAACTTTTTCCATTGTATTTACAGCATTACTCCCCAAAATCATGTTTTTATCATCTGTTTTTCCTCGAGTTCCCATAATTATTAACTGAATGTTTTCGTTTGTAACATTTTTTTTGAGAACATCATTAAAAGATCCAAATTCATTCAAAAAATGGAATGTATGATGACTTTTCTCATTATTAGAAATAATTTTAGTTTTTAACTTTTCCATGTTTATTTCAGTCCGCTCTTTTACTTCATTTATTTTTTTATCCGTGGGAGGATTAAACAAGTTATTCTTGGCGTATCCAGGGTAATAGGTATGTAATATAAAAAATTCGCAAGATTCCTCTTTATATAGTTTAATTGCATAATTTATTGCGTTGCGTGCATTTTTTGAAAAGTCTGTTGGTAATAATATCTTTTTTTTCATCATCTACATTTATATATTGTTTTTATAAAAACAACTAAACTCTCTATCAAAAATCATTAATCTATATTTGGTAAAACTAACAATGGCGTTCTAATGTTATATGCTATTTCTTTAACCATATTCCTATTAAATAAATTATTAATAAAACTATGTTTATAATAACAAATAGCCAATATGTCTATTTTTTTTTTATAGACATATTCCATAATAGTTTCAACTTTACTTTGTGCTTCAAAAAGCCAATTAAGTTCAAAATCTTCTTTTTTAGAAATTTATAATAAATGATGAAGGTTCGCTAGTTGCTCATCTTCTAGTTTTTTTTCCTCATGAACATGAATTATCGTAGTTTTTGCACTAAATAATCTGCTAAGGTCTTTTAATGGAGCTAACTGTTTATTGGAATACTTCCTTTTAAAGCCTGAAGCAAACCCTATTTTTTTAGGCTCTTTGTAACTTAATTGGTTGGGTATTATTAAAAGAGGTACTTTTTTAATAGTTTTAATTGCTTTAAAACTATTGCTTCCAATAAATATTTTTTCTGTAGCAGTTTTTCCTTTACTTCCCATAACTACAAAATCTACATTTTCTTTTGTAATAAGTTCATTAATAGCTCGTGTTAACAGAAGTGAGGTGGCAATTATTTTAAAGGTATGTTTTGTTGTTTCTATATCACTTACAAGTTTATGCTGCAGTGCTAAACATTTTGCTTTTGAAGCACTGCAAAACTTAACAATTTCTTTTTCCGATTTATTTCTGTCCATAACACTTGTAGTCCGAGAAACTTTGTGTTCAACAGAATTTAAAATAATAAATCGAGACGGTTCATCTTTAAATAATTTAGCGGCATAAAATAAAGCACAATAAGCATTATTTGAAAAATCTGTTGGTATAAGAATTGTTTTTATAATGAAAATTTAAGGATATTATTTATTTATTAGTTCTTCGGAAGGTATAACCAAGAACGGAATATCCGTATGATATACCATTTGATTAACTACGGGTTTAAAAAGTAAATTCTCAAAGAAATTATGATTGTTATAAACCATTACCAAAAAGTTAACTTTATACTTTTTTTCAAACGATTCGATAACTTCAATAAGCTCCAACCCTTCTCCATCATGAAATATATGCACATTATCTACAAAGAAAGCTTCTAAAAAAGCTTCCGTCTGTTGCTGTGTTTCTTTCAATGAAATATTCTGATACACATTTAATATATGTAACCTGGACTGATGCTCCTCACAGAGTTCTCTTATTAATGACAGATATTTGTTAGATTTACTGACCTTGTAATCTGTAGGAAACAAAATCTCTCTTGGTTTCTTATATTTAAATTTAGAGGGAACAGCAATTACTGCGCAGTTTATTTTTTTAATAACATCCATTGTATTGGTACCAATAAATATTTCTTTAGCACCAGTAGCCCCTTTAGTCCCCATAACTACTAGATCAATATCATAGTCTTTAATAGCTTCTGCCATCTCAGATTTTAAGAAGTTTAATGAAGCAATAGTAATAAACTTGTGCTTTGTATTCTTAAATTCAGTATTTAATCTATTTTCTGTCTCCTTAAGTTTTCGCTCTGCTATTTCTTTTTCAACACCTTGTAATGCCAGTACAGAAGGACTATCCATCATATTATTTGCACTAATATTTATAAGAGTATACGTATGAAGAATATAAAAATTGCACTCAACATCTTTATATAATTGTACAGCATAAGATAGAGCATTGTCTGCATTTTCTGAAAAATCTGTGGGTAATAATATACATTTCATATGAGTATGAGTTTTTTTATAATTAGCAACGCAGGTTTTGATATAATCTTTTCATGCCTGCATATCTTTAATAATATTACAAAATTACACTTCAAAACTACACTTCAAATTGCACTCCTGAAATGACATAGGTCAGTAGCCTTACTTTTAAATATGAATTAGTAAAACTTTTTAATAAAAGATTTAATTCAACTGACATTCATCATTTCACATACTAAAATAGCCTCCTAAATTTGTTATAAAACGAAATACTATATCTATTCTAAAAGAATCGTAAAAATATTTCTGCTGTAAAAAATACTATTTAAAATAAGACTCTAAAAACGATGATTAAGACCTTAAATACTAACGAAAAAAACATCATACTTAATACAAATTACATAGGTAATTTAGGTTATATACATAATAACGAACCATTTGTTGTACCCATTACATACTTCTATAATGAAGAACAAAATAATATTATCTGTTACTCAAGTAATGGACACAAAATAAATGCTTTACGAAAAAAAAACGCAGTATCCTTGTGTGTGTGTCTGACATAAATTCTGTTAGTAACTGGAAATCGGTTCTAGTACGAGGAACATACAAAGAGCATTCAGGCAGTGGTGCTAAATACATACTCCATCAATTTTCGTTGGGTGTAAAAAAAAATATCACAAATTCGGAACAAAAAAACTTAGATTTTATCAATCAGTTTTCTAACAGAATTAATAAAGATGACATCCCTATAATATTTACCATCGAAATAGTAGATATTACAGGTAAAGGAAGGTAATTCTAATCGTAGAGAGTTAAACTTTAGTCAATAATTAATATCATTTTATCAATGGAAATCACCGCTAATTTTAATTATCAATCGAAGTTGTTCTTACGCAATTATTATAGTAAATTTTAATATTGCAGACTGGTTCTCATTTTACCAAATAGCAGCTGCTTCATTTCTTGTTGCCTTATTATTTTAAAATCTACAATTACTTTTTACTTCACTTCTCTTATTTAGCTTTTGTATCGATGCAGTTGATGGTTATTTAGCTAAACGCATTTTTTATTATTGTTACATTATTTTTTGCACCTAATCAGACTATTCTATTGTATGATTATTATTGGTTTATTAAAACCATTGAAGAAATTACGTTAATTTTTACATCTGATAATTAGGCATCTGATATAAGAGGAATCTATTGGTCTTTACAAAACAAACCCCATAGTATGAAGACAAGGTATTAAGAACATTCAACATTATAAATATGAATTTAACTGACATTCATCATTTCAAAAGATGAAATAGAACCATAAATTTGCTAAAATATTAACAGTAAAATTAAAACTATGAAAAATTTTAAATTAACAATAGTATTCTTTTTGAGCATTATATATGTTACAAGCGCGCAACAACTTAAAAATATAGCTAAAATTGGAAATCTTAGCGAAGGTCTTATCGCTATAAAGAATGATGATTCTTGGGGGTTTATAGATATAAAAGGAGTTCTTGTTATCAATTTTAGAAAAGATATAGCGACTTCATCTGGTGAGTTTCCAGTATTTAGTAACGGATTGTGCCTTATCAAAGAAATACGAGAAGATATTATCTATTATGGCTTTATAAATACCAAGGGTGAAACAATTATTCCGGCAGAGTATATTGTAGCAACCCCGTTTAAAAATGGTTTCTCTAGAGTTATCAATTATTATAAAACAGATACAGGCACTAATGCTTTTGGTCAAAGTGTTGTATATTATACTTATAATGAATTGATTATTGATACTGAAAACAAATCGGTATTGAATTTTTCTGGTTCACATAACTTATTGTTACATAAGCTAAAATTACAAAAAGACATACCAACTATACGTTCTAAATTTATTAACGATGACCTTATTAGCATTAAAGAAGATAACAATACGTTCAGCATTTATAACTTAAATAAATAATACTTACACAAATGAATACGGGACTAGTTTTATCTGGTGGAGGCGCACGTGGTTTTGCACATATAGGTGTACTAAAAGCTCTAGAGGAATACAATATAAACATAACTCACATTGCAGGTACCAGCGCTGGTGCTATCGTAGGAGCTTTATTTGCTGCAGGTAATTCTTGGGGTACCATCTTAGAGTTCTTTAAGAAGGTACCCATCTTTGAATACAAGCGTTATGCATACAATAAACCTGGCTTTATAGATACCAATATGTTTTATAAAGACCTACTTCCTTTCTTTGTAACAGATGATTTCAATAGCTTAAAAAAACAGTTTTATGTGCCGACGACCAATCTTATTGAAGGAAAAGAAATGGTATTTAATAGTGGCGAACTTCTAAAACCAATACTGGCATCTGCCGCATTTCCTGGGTTATTTACACCCGTTATTATTAACGGAATTCCTTATGCAGATGGTGGTATTTTAAACAACTTCCCTATAGAGTATATTAAAAATAAATGCGATACTATAATAGGTGTTTATGTAAACTCTCTAGAAAACGTTTCTCTAAATGAGTTAAAGCATTCCTATCAAGTAGCAAATAGAGCTTATAACATTAGTTTTGTGAGTCAGTGTGAGAATAAGTTTAAAGAGGTAGATCTTTTAATAGCTCCAAAAGAACTTGAAAAATTCGGAATGTTTAATCTAAAAAATATAGATGCAATTTTTAAAATTGGTTATGAGTCTGCTATAAAAGTATTAGAAAATAACAAAAATAGCTTATTAAAATAAATACCCAAGCTACTCAGTTTATGAAATAATGCCTTGTACTTCTTTTAAAAGGCATCAACTTTTTCTACAACACCTTTTTAGATTAATTTGCTAGAATGAACAAAACCACTTCTAATTTTTTTATATTCATTAGTTCTATTCTTTTTTTGATTTTGCTTTCCTCTTAGCCTTACGTTCTTGTTTTCTAAAATAACCTCTAAAAAAGAAGTTATGTTGAAGTGCTTCCATATTTTCATTTAACTTTTGGGAAGCTTCCTTAATTTGCACCATGGTAGAATCTATCGTTTTTGGCAAACTTTTATCTTTTGTAAGGTAATTGAAAGTGCTTTCAGCGGTGCTTATTTCCACAATCATATCACTTAGCATTTTTGTTGCTTCTGAAATTTTAATACTTGAAGTCTCTAACTGTAAAAAAACATTCTTAGCTTGATTTCCTGCTACAGTGTCTGTCAATAAAACGCCTACAGCACTATCTTCCACATCAATTTTCGAGAACTTATAGTTCAAAGAACCTATAAGCCGATTAGCTCCATTTGTAGTTTGCTTTAGATTCACTAACGTAGCTCGAATGTCTTTTGTCAATAAAGAATCTGTAATTAATGCTCCTAATGCACCTTCTCCCTTCAATATTTTATTGGTAATTTTCAATAAATCTGCCGTTAACAATGCTGCATTTTTATTGGTAATGCTAAGTGTAGATAACAGATCTTCTGTGCCTATATTTCTATGAGAGGCAATGGTGTCTGTAGAAATAACTGTTTGTAAATTTTCTTTCCCTGGAATAATATTGATAACCATACTTCCTACCAATCCGTCTGATCCTATACTTGCAATTGCATCTTTTTTTATGAAAGCTCCTGTTTTATCTTCGATCATCATTTCTACAACAATCTCGGTATTATTTATCATTTTAATACCGCTAACAGTACCTACATTTATACCAGAATAGCGTACATTATTACCCAATTGAAGACCATTCACATTTTGAAATACAGCGTACAATTGCATGTTTTTACTAAAAAGATGCTGCTTGCTACCAATAAAATAAAGTGCGGCTAGTAAAATACCAGTTCCAAGGACTACAAATAGGCCAACGCGGGTTTTATGGAGGTTTGATTTTTGCATAGTATTTAATTTTTAAAAAAGGCTTTAACTTTTATGTCTTCGGATGTTGATAGTTCTTCAAAAGTTCCTTCTGCATAATTAATTCCATCTAACAGTAAAATCATTCGGTTACTAATTACGCGAGCACAATCCACATCATGCGTAATAATTAGCGATGATGTTTTATATGTTTTTTGAATAGTTCGCATTAACTGAATAATTTCTTTTGCAGTAATTGGGTCAAGACCTGTGGTGGGTTCGTCATATAAAATAATTTTTGGTTTTAAAATTAAAGCTCTTGCCAAGGCTACGCGTCGTTGCATTCCTCCAGAAAGTTCTGATGGCATTAAATCTATGGTGTGTGCCAACCCTACATTTTCTAATGCTTCTACAACTAATGCTTCTGTGGTTTGGGAAGGGTCTACTCTATCTCGATTTCTACGCAAAGGAAACTCTAAATTTTCTCGTACTGTCATAGAATCATATAATGCACTTCCTTGAAATAAAAATCCGATTTCTGTTCTCAATACATCTAGCTCTTTTCTTCCTAATTCTAAAATATCAAGGTCCTTAATAGTAATACTTCCACTATCTGCTTCTAATAAGCCAACTAAGCATTTTATCATCACCGATTTACCAGATCCCGATTTGCCCATTATCACGAGGTTTTCACCTTCATATAGTTTTAAATTAAAACCATTAAGTACGTGATTATCTCCAAAGCTTTTATGAAGGTCTTTAATTTCTAAAACAGGTTGTAAATTCTCGTTTGTTTCTATCATATTTCAAAAAAAATATCAGTAATAAATACGGCTATAAAATCGATAATAAAGAGCAACATCGAGGTGTAAACTACCGCAGCATTAGAAGCTTCACCAACTCCTACCGTACCTTTAGAGCAATTATATCCTTTATAACAACCTACCAAACCAATGGAAAAACCAAAGAAAAAGGACTTTGCAGTAGCCGGCAGCACATCACTAAACCGTAAGGCATCAAACACCTTATTAAAATATAGTAGATATGAAACTTCTCCTTTCAAATTCTCAACTATAGCAGACCCAAACAAGGCAATAGCATCTCCCATAAGAATAAGCAACGGCAGCATTAATGTGGTAGCCAAAATACGTGTAACTACTAAGTATTTAAAAGGGTTGGTTCCTGAAACTTCCATAGCATCTATTTGCTCTGTCACTTTCATTGAGCCCAATTCGGCACCAATTCCAGAGCCAATTCTTCCTGCACATATTAATGCAAAAATTACTGGACCTATCTCTCTTATGATAGATAAACTTACCATTGCTGGCATCCAAGAAGTGGCTCCGAATTCTAAAAGCGTAGGTCTTGATTGTAGTGTAAAAACCAATCCTAAGATAAAACCAGTAACACCAACCAATATAAAAGAGCGATTCCCCATCTGGTAACACTGCCTTAAAAATTCTTTCCATTCAAAGGGAGATGTAAATACTTCTCTAAAAAAACGAATAGCGAAATAAGTCATATCTCCCACCTCATCAAAAAAAAGTTTAGCCCTTGCTGTTATAGAATTTGTTTGACTCAATCTGTATACATTATTTGGAGTTAAAAATAAAGCAACTTGTCTTAACAATACATGACCTTGGTCAGTTATACAAACTGATATTTATCATTGTATTAATTATAGTTGAATGGTATTTTTATACTCAAATTATATAGGATGCAAAAAAAAATTCAAATTCAATTTCATTCATGTTCTTTCTTAAAAAAAAATAATAAATAACAGGATGAACAAGAACTCAGATAAATTAGACGATTATTTAGACAACCACTACATACATCGAAGTAATTGGTTAAGAGCAGCGGTACTTGGAGCTAATGATGGCATTTTATCAACTGCAAGTATTGCAATTGGTGTGGCAGCTGCAAGTGACGTAAGAGATCCCGTTATTTTAGCAACTTTAGCAGGATTAGTAGCTGGTGCTTTATCAATGGCGGCTGGAGAATACGTTTCAGTAAGTTCTCAAACGGATGTTGAAAATGCAGATATTGAAAGAGAACGAATTGAATTAGAAGAAACGCCAGAAATTGAATTACAACGATTGGCAGAGATTTACGAAAAGAGAGGTCTTAAAAAAGAAACTTCTTTAATAGTTGCCAAAGAGTTGACAGAACACGACGTTTTAGCTGCCCACATAAGAGATGAGTTAGGTATAAATGAAATTAGTCAAGCAAAGCCTATTCAAGCAGCTTTAGCTTCAGGGGCTTCATTTACAGTAGGTGGATTGCTTCCTTTTTTGGTGGTTATATTTTTACCTTTTATAAATATGGAATATTATTTGTATGGTTTTGCAATTATATTCCTTATTATTTTGGGTGCTTTATCAGCTAAAACGGGCGGTTCGAGTATTATAAAAGCCGTTTTGAGAATTACTTTTTGGGGAACGGTTGCAATGGGATTAACGGCTTTGGTTGGGTACCTGTTTAATGTGAATGTTGAATAAGGAATTAAACTATGATAGAATTTAGATCTCTTAATAAATTATCGTTTCATTTAGATCGCCTTATCAAAGGGCGCTTATGGCTTAAAGTAATTATCGGTCTCCTTTTAGGGGCAGCAATAGGAATAATACTGAATCCGTCTGCAGGATTTCTTTCTGAAACTTCTAGTTTGCGAATTGCTGATTGGCTTGACTTGCCAGGAAAAGTTTTTATGAGGCTCGTTCAAATGATTATGATTCCGTTGATATTTACATCTATTATTACAGGAATTGTAGGGAACACGTCTGAAAACCTGAAAACCTTCGGACTTCGACTACTACTCTATTTTATTTTCACAACTACCATTGCCATTACAATTGGTTTGGTAGTAACACTTATTTTAAAGCCTGGTCAATATATTTTTGATTTAGGCGGATTTCCAAATAGTGGTAAAAGTCAAATAATACCTGATGAACAAACGGATCTTATTGGGAACATTCCAAATGCAATCTCAAACCTTATTCCAAATAACCCAATGGAATCTATTTTAACAGGAGAAATGTTAGGTGTAGTAATTTTTACCATTATTATTGGTGTCGCAATTACCCAACTTCGTTCTGAAACAGCGAAGCCTATTATTCGTTTCTCTGAGGCGATTCAGAAAATATGCATGATTGTAGTATCGTGGGCAATGATGCTGGTACCTTATGCCGTTTTTGGTTTGATGGCAGCTTTACTGTCTAGAACAAGTATAGAGATATTTCTTGGTTTGGGGTATTATATGTTTGTTGTTATGCTAGGCCTAATTATTTTATTAGCATTCTATTTAATACTCATTTTAATAATCACCAATAAAAATCCTTTTAAATTCTTAAAAGCGATAAGAGAACCTCAACTATTGGCATTTTCTACTGCTAGTTCTGCAGCTGTAATGCCACTTTCTATGAAAACAGCTGATGAGAAATTAGGGGTTTCTTCTAATATTAGTGATTTCGTTATTCCTGTTGGTGCTACAATAAATATGGATGGAACCGCACTATTTCAATGTATTACAACCATATTTATGGCACAAGCTTATGGTGTGGAATTGTCTATAATGAGTTTGCTTCTAATTACTTTTACCGTTGTGGCTGCCTCTATAGGAACACCAGCAATTCCTGGAGGCGGCGTTATTATTCTTGCATCGGTATTACAGAGTGCTGGCATTCCTATAGATGGTTTAATTATTATAATTGGAATAGATCGTATTTTAGGAATGTTTAGAACGGCTGTTAATGTGACTGGAGATTTAACAGCCTGTATCATATTTGATAAATTTTATGGAACCAAATTAAATACTAACGCAATTATTAACAAGAGTTAAACTACTAGTATCTATTAAATTAAGAATTATTTATACAAGTATAATAATCATACCTTTTTTAAGCAATAAACGTAAAACATCATAAATCATGGACAATTCAATTTTTTTTAGCAAAGTTTTGGGGATGGTATCTTCTTATTTTCTTTTTTATATTAACCTTTAATCCTAGACGAAGTAAGCAAATTATAAAAGATTTGCGCGATGAAAAATTTCTAATAATGGCTTCTTTTATTTCTATTATTATGGGATTGCTGAATATTTTATTTCATAATATTTGGGAATCTAATTATAAACTTCTTATTACACTCATTGGGTGGACATCTCTATTTATAGGTCTGTCTTTGTTTATAATTCCAAAAAATACAGTTGCTGCGCTACAAATTATAAATATCAAGTTGGTACAAGTTATATATGCCTTACTGTTTTTTACAGGGTTATTTTTACTTAATATTGCTTACAGAATTATACTCATATAATTTTTCTAATCTTTCCTTATTTGTAAACAGTCGTTTAAATTAACATGCTGATTAAAGAGAATTAAAACACCTTTATAAAAGTGTAGTTTCTAGTTCAAAAAAAAATAAAAGTTTTAAGTTATTATTGAATTTGAACTTCATCTTCTAAAACAAATCGAATTCATTTTAGGATCAATTAGATGCGACTGCCAATAAAATAGCTACGTAATGGCAAACAGCGGCTGCGAGTACAAAAAAATGCCATACCGCATGGTTGTAAGGATATTTATCCCATAAGTAAAAAACAACACCTACAAGATAAAGTCCGCATCCAATTAGAAGCATCGTGAGGATATTAATAGGAATACTTTCAAAAAAAGTACGTCCGCCAACAACCATAATACATCCCATTGCTATGTAAATTAATGTTGAAATAACCTTCCATTTTCCTGTAAAAAAAATATTATAAATAATTCCCAATGCCGTAAGACCCCACAAAACCGATAGCAGTGTAATACCAAAAGAATTATCCATATACATCAATAAAAACGGCGTATAGGTTCCCGCTATTAAGAAATAAATACTAATATGGTCTAGGATTTCTAGTGTGCGTTTTGCCTGAATATGCTGAATTCCGTGGTAAAGTGTAGAAAAAGTAAAAAGCTGTAAAAAGCAAAACCCATATATAGCCGCACCAATAATACCAGAAGTATTATCACTTTTAATAGCAAATGCTATTAGAATAGGAATAGAAACAATACCAAAAATAATTCCAAAACCATGTACGATACTATTTACAAGTTCTTTATTAATTTGTGAATTTAAATTTGAATTCTGATTTTCCATGAGCGTGAGTTGTTGTAAATTATTCTAAATATTTTTGTGAAATTACTCAAATCAATTTAGACTATTAACCCTATTGGCTATATAATTTATAGTACCATTCTTAAAGACTGGCAATGCTAAACGATTATCAAAAGGAATTAGATTGTGGTGTTGACTTTATTTTTCAACCTTATTTTTATTTTTACTAATTCGTACCAAATTACAGAAATAAAACCGATTCCAATACTCGTAAATAACTGTAAAAAGGTAAGTTTCTCAAACTCAAAGAAGTTTGTTAATGGTGGTACAAATATCAATAATCCCGAAATAATGATGGTGATGGCAATAATGAGAAAAACCAACTTGTTTTTGTATCTTAAAGTAGTAAAAATTGAATAGTAAAAAGAACGATTCACAAGCGTTAAAAATATATTAGCTGTTATTAAAACAGTAAACACGATTGTTCTAGTAAGCGTTTCATCAAAAGATTGGTAAACCGAATATTGGTAGGCAAACAAAGTTCCTACAGTTATGGCTACTCCTTGAATTATACTTGTTGTTAACTCTTTCCTATTGAAAAAAGTAGTTGTAAATGGTCGTGGCTTTTGAGACATCGTATTCTTCTCCATGGGTTCATTTTCAAAAATGATAGAACAGGTAGGTCCCATTATCAATTCTAAAAAAATGATGTGTATTGGGGAAAATATATTTGGATAAACCCAACCTAATGCCAATGGTATAAAAACGGTAAGAATAATAGGTATATGAATGGATATAATGTATTGAATTGCTTTTTTTAGATTGGTATAGATTCTTCTACCCATAGCAACAGCGTCCACCATTTTTGATAAATCATCTTCTAATAAAATTAGTGAAGCTGCTTGTTTGGCTATTTCTGTTCCTTTCTTTCCCATGGCAATACCAATGTGTGCTGCTTTTAAAGCAGGCCCGTCATTTACGCCATCTCCTATCATTGCTACAATCTGATTTTGAGACTTTAAGGTATTTATGATTCTTAATTTAGCTTCAGGAAACATCCTCGTAAAAACGTTCGTATTCATCACTTTTTCCTGCAATTCAAAATCTGACAATTGCATCAGTTTATCTCCACTCATATTATACTCAAATCCTTTAAATGCAATTTGTTTGGCAATGGCTGTGGTTGTTTCTGCATTGTCTCCCGTTATTATTTTTACTCTAATTCCTGCTTGATAAAAATGATTTAAAACGGTTTCTATATTCTTTTTTGGAGGGTCATAAAAAGCGACAATTCCTTTAAACTTAAAGATAAATTCTTGTTGTGTTTTAGGGAAACTACTACCTGTAAGTTCACTTTCGGCAACACCTAAGACTCTGTATCCTTCACTAGTTATAGTTTGTATGGCTTTTTCAATTTGCTGTATTTCTTCTTTTGATACATTAGAAATAGCCATTAATGCTTCGGGTGCACCTTTGGCTGCTATAATTCTTATGCCTGAATTATTTTCAAAAATATGTGTCATCATGGGCGGCTTTCCTCCCAACGGATATTCGTGAATTAATTTAAAACTTGGTCGTTCATCTTCTGTATATAAATCACCATAAGCCTTATGCAAAGCTACCTCCATTGGGTCGAATGGAATAGGCTCGCTTGCCCACATAGCTGTTTTTATTAAGTTTTTTTCATCGTCATTCGCTTCATCTAGATTAACAATTTTTTGCGTTTTCAACGAAAATACTTTAGCCAAACTCATTTGGTTTTCGGTAATTGTTCCTGTTTTATCAATGCAAATAACTGTGGCAGAACCCAGTGTTTCTACTGTTTTCATTTGTTTAACTACAATTCCCATTTTCATTAAACGCCAAGCACCAATCGCCATAAATGTAGTAAATGCCATCGGAATTTCTTCTGGTAAAATACTCATTGCCAACGTAAGCGCCTTTAGCAAACTATCTAAAAAATTGTATGAATGAAAATAATTGATAGCCCAAACCACTATGAATACTATGGCACCAGCAATCACCATCTTTTTTACAAAATTGTTTATTTGTAACTCTAATGGTGTTTTCTCTTCCTTAATGCTTTCAAGGCTATTGCCAATTTCCCCTAACTTGGTTTCGTTACCGATATTTGTAATGGTTGCAATGGCTAAACCGCTAGCAACGGTAGTACCTTTAAAGATAAGATTATCTTCCATCGATTGGTCTTTAAAAACAGAGAACGATTCGCCAGTAAGTATAGATTCATTTACAGAGAAGTCGTTGGAGTGAATAATAATTCCATCAGCTGTAATAGAAGTGCCTTCTTCTACAATTAAACTATCGCCAACTACTAAGTCTTCACTTTTTATTGCTATCGTTTTACCGTTCCTAATTACTTTGCAGTTGGGTTGTGTTAGGTTTTTTAGTTTTTGCAAAGCATTACGGCTTCTAGAATCTTGAAATAAAGAAAGAGTCGAAACGATAAGAATAGCAGACAAAAGAAAAATACCATCGCCTATTTCTCCGCTTATAAAGTAAATTAGAGCCGCAACCAATAATAAAATAATCATCGGCTCTTTTACCAAATTTTTTATGGCATCTAAAACCGTATTTTCTTGTTTATAATTTAATTTATTCTTTCCAAATTTTTTCCTTGCAAGAAGTACCTGTTCATCCGTTAAACCATTTATACCAAAGTTATTGAACATCGTCTATATTTTTATTTACGTTGTGTTATTGCTAGAAATGCTTTACCAATAGCTTTAATTAAATCGGAGGCAAGTAAAGAAAATTCTCCAGTTTCTTTTACCGCAATATCTCCAGCTAAGCCGTGTAAATAAACTCCTGCAATACATGTGTTTTCAGGCGTATAACCTTGCCCTAAAAAAGCTGTTAGCATTCCCGTAAGTGCATCTCCACTACCTCCTTTTGCCATACCTGCATTTCCGGTAGTGTTGAGGTAAATATTTCCATTCGGACAAGAAATAATGGTTTCATGTCCTTTTAAAATTACATACACATGGTGCTTTTGTGAAAACTCAATTTGCATTTTTTTTCTTTCAATTTCATTGGATGATTTTCCAACCAAGCGTTCAAATTCTTTGGCATGTGGTGTAAAAATACTTTCTTCAGGAATCCATTTTAACCACTCTTTATTTTCTGAAATAATATTAATCGCATCAGCATCTATAACCATCGGTTTATCAAAACTACGGATAATTTTTTTTAAAGCTTTTGCAGTTTCTCTACAGGTACCGATGCCGCAACCAATGCCTACAACATTGAAATGATGAAGCGGAATAGCAGCAGTAATCATTGTTTCCTCTTTATCGCAAACAACCATTGCTTCAGGTATCGAAGTTTGTAAAATTGTATATCCACATTTGGGAATATAAACGGTAAGCAAACCGACACCTGTACGTAAGCAGGCTGTGGATGTTAAAGTTGCTGCTCCCATTTTACCATAACTTCCAACAAATAGAATTGCATTTCCAAAATCTCCTTTGTTTGAAAATGGGTTTCTTTTTTCTAGAATTCTAAAAATTCTATCACTAGAAATTTTCTCGTAATTATACTGCTCCATCCTAAAATTTATTTAAAATTGATGACTTTAATGTATGTTTTTTTTAATAGTAAACCTTGCTAATATTTAAAATCCTAATAGCAATAGACGTAAAAATATGTAACATAAGTTTTATATGTTTCATTGATTTACTTCATTTTATCATAAACCAGTGCTAATTATTTTACCATCTTCCATAGTGATCGTTCTATGCGTGTTGTCTGCAAAGTCAAGGTCGTGTGTAACAATCAACAAAGACTGGTTGTATACTTCCGCTAGCTCCTTAAAAATATTAAATACAACATCTCCGCTCTTTTTGTCCAGATTCCCTGTAGGTTCATCTCCCATGATAATTATGGGATCATTAATCAATGCCCTGGCAATAGCTACTCGTTGTTTTTGACCACCACTCAACTGGTTGGGATACTTTAATGCTTCAGATTCTATACCTAGTATTTTTAATTTCTGATAAGCATTATGTTCTATTTCTTTCTCCGACAGCTTTCCATACTTAAGTGCTGGCAACATTACATTTTGCAAGTTGTTAAATTCACTGAGCAAATAGTGAAACTGAAATACGAATCCTATTTTTTCATTTCGCACTTTGGCGAGTTCCACGTCTTTTTTATTTGTCATGTTAATGCCATCTAGAAATAGTTCTCCTTCATAGCTGGTATCCATCGTGGATAAAATATAGAGTAAAGTAGATTTACCGCAACCAGACCTTCCCATAACAGAAACAAACTCACCTGCATTGATAGAAAAACTAACATCTGTTAACACCTTTACGGTAATAGGGTTATAAAAAGATTTATTAATACCAATGGCTTCTATAACTTTTTTTTTCATATTTATTTTCCTCTTATTATATCTACAGGATCTATTTTACTTGCTTTTTTAGAAGGGAAATACCCTGCGAAATAAGTAGTGATGATAGAAAATACAGCCCCAATCAAATAGAATTTTGGGTTGTAATTTATGGGGTATGTTTTTACGGCTGGCAAGGAAGCGGTATTGAATGGAATTTCACCAATCAATGCAGATAGTCCTAATCCAAATAGCAATCCCAACGCTCCACCAACAATACCAATAGTTAAGGCAATGGTGATGAATATAGAGTTAACATCTTTACCTGAAAAGCCAGTAGCTTTAAGAATGGCAATAGAGTCCATTTTTTCATAAATCATCATATTAAGAATATTGTAAATCCCAAATCCAGCAACAATAAGTAATGTTATGCCCACTGCATAAGAAATTAGTGTCCGTACAGAACTACCAGTTTCAAATTGCGCATTGGCTGTTTGAATATCAATCGCCTCTACTTCAAACAATGTGTTGTACCTTTTTGCAAGGGCTGGTGCCAGAGTCATATCAAATAATTTAATCTGAATATCGGTAACATAACTTTTAGGCTTACCTAGTATTTTTTGAGTAGTAGCGAGTGTTGCATAGCTTTGAACTTTGTCTACCTCATCTACTCCTGATTGAAAAAAACCAACTACTTTCAAAGGAAATCGAATTCCATCGCTTGTCGTTATTTGAATGTTGTCACCAATCTGAACGAGCATTTTCTTAGCAGCACCAATGCCTAAAATGATACTATTAGGTGTGTTTTTTAAATTAATAGTTTTACCTTTCACTACGTAATCCTGAAACGTAAAAAGCTTATTTTCTGCATCTACATCAATACCGTTTATGACACCCGTTAAATTAATTGTGCCTACATTATAAAAAATGGGCACTGTGGTTTTTGGTGCAACACCACGAACATTCGAATCCTTTTTTAGGGCTTTGATGATGGCTTCACTATTCCGTATTTCTGGTAGCTCAATTTTAGGTTTAATATGTCTTACAAAATGATAAGCCTTGGGGTATGCTGTTGATCTGGCAATGGGTTGCACCTTCGATGGTAATATTTCATTATAAAGTCTTACATGCGGCGTACGGTTTAATATCAAATTATCGAGCAAATCGTTTAATCCTGTCATAAAACTCAGCAAAGCGATAAACATCATAATACTGAAGGTAACCCCAAAGGCAGCAACCGCAGTTTGCTTTAGCCTAGCGGTGAGCAAAGCCATTGAAATTCGAGTAATGAGCTTAATTTTCATTACTCTGGAAGAATAAGCTCTTCATTTTCATCTATACCTGAAATAATCTCTACCATTTGGTAATCTTTCAAACCCGTTTTTACAATAAACCTCTTCCCAAATTTATTTACAACTATAGAGTCATTCAGCAGGTAATTTCTTGGTATAAGTAATGCCTCTTTTTTTGTTTTAATGACCACATTGGCTTCAAAGGAAATATTTGGGTATAGTGTAGTTGGTGGACTTGCAAATTCCGCTTCAATGGTAAAAGTTTTACTTTTCAAATTCATCATTGGATTTATTTTTGACACCACAGCATTAAACACAGAATCGCGATAGCTATTCAATACAACCAATACCGGCATGCCTACTTGAATGTCTACAATATCATATTCATCTATTTGCATTTCAAGGAGATATTTTTTATCATCTCCAATTATAGCAATTGATATTTGAGGTGTTACAATTTCGCCCTTAGAGATATTTATTTGATACACCTTACCTTTTACTTTACTTCTCACAAGATAATCACTTGTGTTTTTATTACTGATTAGTAGATTGTTTTTGGCTTGCCTAGAGAGATACTCCAGTTGCCTTTCGACCTCTTCCAACTTTTCTTTTGCAGACTCATAAGTGTTTTTAGACTTTTTAACAGTAAGTTCTTTCTGCTCTAAGACAACTTTAGATCCAATATTTTGCGCCCATAGCCTTTCTTGTCTTTCTAGCATAATTGCATCATTTTCCATTTGACTTTTTGCCAAATCGACAAACGACTTCGCTTCTTCTAATTTCCCACGATTCACATTATAGGCATTAAAATTAGCTGATAATTTAGCGTTGTCCGATATCAAACGTTGTGCATCATTAATAATAGATATAATGGGAGAACCAATCTCTACGGTTACTCCTTCGTCTGCAAATACCTCATCAACAATGCCACTTACTGTTGCAAAAACCTGGTATTGATTTTCACTTACAATAAGCCCTGAAGCATACACAGATTCCGTGATAGATTGTTTTACAGGGCTTATCGTGTCCTGTTTCGTTTGACAAGCACTGCATATAATTAATGCAAAGAGAAAAAGACATTTCATAGGTTTTAACTATTCTAATCAATCAAATGAAATATTTGAACGACTTAAGGTAATCTGGCTTATTGCCCTTCAAAATAATTTTTAACAAAAGCCTCTTGTTGATTATCTGTCATCTTATCTGCTATTTCAATTCCGATTTTTATATCCTTAAAATGTAAATCGGTCTTCAAGTAATTGTGCAGTTCTGTTTTTGCATTTGTTGGCCCAAATAAAAGTACCCTATCATATTTTAAAATGGCATTTGCAATTTCTTTATAAAAAGCTTCATTCATTTGTTGCCTTTTATTATGCATTAATTTTTCACTTCTACTCAATGCTTCTTCTTTTGTATCAAAAGTAAATTTCGATGTTATCGAATTACTGTGCTTTTTGGAAGTTAAATCAATCAATTTTGCGATTGAATGATCCATCCAGATACCTACGTTTTTTTGTGTTTTCATTTGTATTTTAATTAAGTGGTTTTTCATTATTTTGTATCCGCCCAAGAATTGTTTCTAAAGAAGCTGTAAGTTTATCGACAGCACCTGATACAGCAAGTTCAACAGTATTGGCCTGACATGAAACGGCTAACGGTTGTCTGCCTTCAATTCTAGTTTCCAACAAGCATCTCATAACATTATGTCCTTCCTTTTTTCCATTTTCATCTGATAGATGTACTTCTATTCTTGTAATATGGGATTCGAAAATTTTTACCCCTTCTGCTATCAAAGAAGTAAAATAATGCTGATCTTTTTCATCTCCAGGAATTGTTTTATCGGTATTAAATTGAATTTTCATTGTTGTGTTTTTATTGGTTTAATTATTCTTTTTATTTATTATGTGTGTTGGCATAATTACTTACAATCTCTTTTAAAGAATTATAGTAATCTTCTAGGTTTTTAATATCTACCTCATCTTCTTTAGAATCGTTCATTGGTATTTCAATAATGTATTTAGACAACTCAGGAAATTCGTTGTGAATTTTAGCTGTGATGCTTATTATATTCTGTTCCAGTTCTATCTTCGTTTTCATTTATTTTTTATTAAGTTGAAGTTCCTTGAATGTGTGTTTTTATGATAATTTATTGATTTGATAAAATTACTTGTCAGATAAGACCTCATCTTAAAAATGGAATTCCTTACTTTCATAAAGTTTAGGTATCGTCACGTTCCAATTGAAAGTGTCTTTAAGTTTTACTCGAAAAGCATCTAAGGACGACGGTTCGCCGTGTATTAGAAAAACTTCTTCAGGAACATTCTTAATGTCTGTTAACCAATCTAAAAGCTCTGTCTGGTCTGCGTGCGCAGATAAACTTTCAATTTGATGAACTGTTGCTTTTACTGGAATCCATTTTCCGAAGAATTTAAGTTCGTGTGCACCGTCTAACAATTGTCTACCTCTTGTGCCTTCAGCTTGATAGCCTACCAGCAGTACGGTTGTTGTTGGCTCGTCTATAAGTTGTTTTAAATACGTTAATACACGTCCGCCTGTTACCATACCACTTCCAGCAATCACAATTTTTGGGCGTGGAGCATCTATTGTTTCCCAAGTTTCACGATACGATGTAATAATATTCATTCGTTTTTGCATCTCTAGAAACTCTTTAGGTGGAATCTTATGCCATTTTGAAAATCGCTCAAAAACAGCAAGTACATTATTCCCCATAGGACTGTCTATAAATATTGGAATGTTAGGTATTCTGTTCTCTTTGTGTAATTTATAAAGGAGGTACATTAATAATTGTAACCGTTCTACAGCAAAGGAAGGAATGATTAAACTCCCCTGAGTATCGATGGTGTGATTGATAAGTGTTACCAATTTTTCTGTAACACTCTCTGTAGGATGTAATTTATTCCCGTACGTACTTTCTATAAACAGATAATCTGCTCGTGTTGGTTTTTGAGGTGGAGCTAAGAGTACATCATTACTTCTTCCTATATCACCAGAAAAAACCATTATTTTTCCAAAGATATCTAACTCGATAAATGTAGCACCTAATATGTGACCATTGTATTTAAACCGATACTTCACATTTTTAGAGATAGCATACCAAGTATCTAGTTCCGCAGATTTAAATAGACCAATTGTACTCTCTGCTTCTTTAACAGTATAAAATGGTTTGGCAGGAGCATGTTTAGAATAGCCTTCTTTATTGGCTTTTTTAGCTTCTTCTTCGTGGATTTTACCACTGTCTTTAAGAATAATCTCGGTAATTGCTAAAGTAGGTGCTGTACCAATAACGGTTCCTCTAAAACCTTGCTTTAGCAAACGAGGTAGGTATCCTGTGTGATCTAGATGACCGTGAGTTAACAATATTGTTCCAATGGTCTTAACATCAAAAGGAATAGGATTCCAGTTTTGTTCTCGGAGTTCCTTTAAGCCTTGAAACATTCCACAATCTATCATAAAGTTGCCTTCTGAGGTTTCAATAATAAATTTAGAACCAGTAACCGTTCCTGCTGCTCCAAAGAAATGAATTTTAACAGTTTTCATATTTTTATGATTTACCACAAAGAAGATTTATCTCTTTGAGAATATTTTGCTTTCTTTTTTCTGAAACTCCTAAATGATCTAAATAAAAAGTATCATTTAAAAGTTGTCTACACAATACAACATCTCTACTTAATAAAAATTGTTTTTCTCTCATAGTCATTAATGAAGAAACTGTAATGGGATATAAACCTAAGCGGTCAATTCTATCTTTAAGTCCGTTATTTTCTGGAAAATCCCAACTTAGCAAATGAAGGCCACAACATTTTCCGTAGGTTATTGCATCTTTTGTAAACTGAGTATTTGTAACCACCCAACCTTCCGTTGGGCAATTGCTATCTTTAACATAGTTGGCAACCACGTCATTATATCTAGAATGAATATATAACGGAATTTTTACGTTACATTTAATACTTCTATCACTATGAAATTTACATTCTACAATAATATATTCTTCTTTTCTTTTTGCAATTACATCCACTTCATGCGTAACACATTTACCTTGTAGTATTTTACCAACTTCAACTTCATAGCCAGAATATTGTAAAATTGCAGCAACAAACCTTTCAAAAGGAAAACCAGTTGGTCCTAATTCGTAAATGGCTTTTTTTAATTTATATTTAGATGCATAGATAGATTTCTTCTTTTTTAATAATGCAAATGCTCTATTATAAATTTCTTTTGTAGAAATATCTTGATACAATTCATCTCTCACTACATTTATAATTTGTGAGATACTCTTCTCATCGGCTCCACTATGTCGTAACGAGTTCTTTAATTTAGGAACTGAAAATTTTGCGCGCTCGCCAGATGCTTTAAGTATTGTAAATTCCTCTTTTTTCATATATATGATTTTAGCATTCTAGTTTCTTAAATAGTTTAATACTACTGTAAGTATATTGGCATTTTGATCTATACCTTTTACCATTGGGTTTGAGAAAACGTCTCCAAATAAACTCTGTTTAATGTTTATAAAAATAATCACCTCGTTTTCCCAACTCTTTGTAAAACAAGACTCGCAAACTATCTTGAGTTGAATTTTAATTATAAAGCAACACATTAGTCCATTTAAAAGATTATTAATAAGTCAAACAAATATTAATTTTACTTTTATTTGAATTCAGCGATTAACAATATTTAGTTCTCAATAATTTTTTTCTTCTCTTGAAACTCTTCCTTATTTATTTCTCCTGAAGCAAAACGCTTCTTTAAGATATCGAGTGGTGTGTCTTTTTTTGCTCTTTCTCCTGGGATTTTGTAGGGTGTAGCGAAAATCCAAAATAGAACGATTATCCACATAATCCACCAGAAAAAATGCATTCCTACAAATTGGTAATTGTCATAATTCATCATAATTTCATTTATTTAAAAGGTTCATATAAAATTATTTTTATTGTATTTTTTTTGAAGGGTTTTTTATTTCTTCAAAATAGCTTTTAACACTTCTTCTTTTCCTAATTTTTTAGTACAGAAAAACCAGTCCTTACATTCCAACTCATCCTTAGAAGTCATTCTTTCTTCGGCAACACCACAGGTTCCCGCAGGCGAAACAATTACATCATCGCCAGGATTCCAATCTGCTGGAGTTGCTACATTAAAAGCATCAGCTGTTTGCATTGCAATCAATGCTCTATAAATCTCATCAAAATTTCTTCCTAAGCTTAGCGGATAATAAATAAGGGCTCTAACAATACTATTTGGATCAATAAAAAACACTGCTCTTACCGCTTGCGTTTTACTTTCACCAGGTTGAATCATTCCATACTTTTTAGCCACTTCCATCGTAATATCTTCAATTAAAGGAAACTTGACTTCTACATTCTTCATTCCATTAAATTCAATTTTATCTTTAATAGTTCGTAACCAAGCAATATGACTGTATAAACCATCAATAGACAAACCAACTAATTGACAATTCGCTTTATTAAATTTACTTTCTAAATGTGCAAACGTTATAAATTCTGAAGTACAAACAGGTGTAAAATCTGCTGGGTGACTAAACAAGATTACCCATTTTCCGATATAATCTTCTGGAAAATTAATTGCTCCTTGTGTTGTAACGGCTTTAAATTGAGGTGCTGCGTCTCCTATTCTAGGCAGTGAAGTAATCTGTTCTGTTTCTTGTGTTGCTTCCATTTCTATTGTATTAATTCATATTGATAAAAACCAAAGTTACAGACACAAACTATGAATTGAAATGACATATATCAGCTTTATTAAATATTTGAAAATCAAATTAGTAAAAGATGCCTTATGTCATTTTAAATGGCGTAGATTGTAGAACTAAATACCAATAAAAGTGAGTAACCAATTACAAGATACAGACCTATTTCAAAGTATATTTCATTCATCTGTGGAAGGTATTTTAGTAGTAGATGCAGAAGGTGTCATTATTAAAGCCAATCCAGCTAGCGAACAACTCTTTGGCTATAAGATTGGAGAACTAATAGAAAAAAAAGTAGAAAGTCTTATTCCTGAAAAATTCAAAAAAAACCATAAAAGCCATAGAGAAGGTTATATAATAAAGCCAAAGGCAAGACGTATGGGACAAGATTTAGAGCTGTGGGGATTAAAAAAAGATGGCTCTCAATTTCAATTAGAAATAAGTTTAAGCCCTGCTACAGTAAAGGAGGAACATGTTGTAATAGCCTTTATAATTGATGTTACAGAACTTAAAAAAACAGAAAAAAACCTAACAATTAGCCAAGCTCAACTAAAATCTTATTCTGAAGAGTTAGAGGAAAAAGTTACCAGCAGAACAAATGAACTGACCACTACGGTTCAAAAATTGGTGGCATCTAATTTAAATCTCGAAGATCAGATGCAAGAAACCAAGGAAGCAGAGAAAAATGCTGCTGCTAGCAAATCCTTATCCTCTGCAATTGCTAAGAGCTTTCCTAATGGTTTTATTATTGTTTTTAACGCTAGTTTAGAAATGCTACTTATAGAAGGAGAAGCTATTATACAATTAGGGTTAAATAAAATGTATTTTGAAAATGCCAATGTTAATGACATTTCCATCTTTTCCGAAAAACAAAAAAACAAACTAAAAAAGGATATCTTAAAAACGATTGCCGGAGAGCACCTTCGTTTCGAAATAGTATATAAAAATAAATATTTCTCTGTAAACACCATTCCCTTACTCGATGATGATACTATTATTTCTAGCGCCTTATTTGTATATAGTAATATTACTGAACAAAAAAAAATCGAAAGAGATGCTAAGAATGCATTAAAAAAAGAACAGGAATTGAACGAATTAAAATCTCGTTTTGTTTCTATGGCATCTCACGAATTTAGAACTCCTTTGAGTGCTATACAGACTTCTGCAATTCTTATTGGTAAACAAAATGAAGCTGGTAAGGAACAAAAACGCGAGAAATATGTAACTCAGATAAAGAACAATGTAAAACACTTGGTTGTTATTTTAAACGATTTCTTGTCTCTAAGTAAGTTAGAAGAAGGAAAAGTTATAGTTAATAAGGAATTGTTTGATTTTGTTGCCCTTTCTAAAACATTTATTGAAGAAGTATCTATGACAAAAAAGATAGGAAAGAACCTTATTTTTTCATCACCCGACCACCCTGTTTTTCTTAATCTTGACCCAAAATTAGTTCGCCATATCTTAATGAATTTGGTCTCCAATGCCATTAAATATTCTCCAAAAAACACATATATTATTATTAAAATTGAAGAAAATAACCACTCTGTTTTTCTTGAAGTTAAAGATGAAGGTATTGGAATTCCGGCAGAAGAACAAGACAAATTATTCGACCGATTCTTTAGAGCAAAAAATGCGTATAATATTGAAGGAACAGGTTTAGGGCTAAATATTGTAAAACAATATGTAGAACTTATGAATGGTACCATCGATTTTAAGAGTAAAATAAATACAGGTACTACTTTCTTATTGAAGTTGCCCAAAACTATTAAATAGTGAAATCATGACAAAAATACTTCTAATCGAAGACAATCAAGATGTTCGAGAAAATACGGCAGAAATCTTAGAGTTAGCAAACTATGAGGTTTGCACAGCAGAAAACGGAAAGAAAGGTGTTTCCATGGCGAAACTTACCAAACCCGATATTATTATCTGTGATATTATGATGCCTGAACTTAATGGATATGATGTATTACTGCATCTAAATAAAGATAAAACCACTGCCAGTACTCCTTTTATTTTCTTAACAGCAAAAACAGAAAGAATAGACGTTAGAAAAGGAATGAACCTAGGAGCCGATGATTATCTAACAAAACCTTTTGAAGAAAGAGATTTGTTAGAAGCAGTTGCATCCAGACTTAAAAAACATAACTTTCTTAAAAAAGAGTTCTCTAGAAATATTGAAGGTATCAATCAGTTTTTTGATGAAGTCGCTGCACATGAAGGTATGGAAAGTCTTTCTCAGAATCGTAGCACTGTTAGCTTTAATAAAAAAGCCGTCATCTTTATGGAGGGGAATGCTGCTAACACGCTTTACTTTATACAAAAAGGAGCTATAAAAACATCTAAAACTACTGAGTCTGGTAAATCTTTGGTAACAGGCCTGTTTGGACCAGGACAATTTGTAGGTCAACTTTCTTTACTAACAAATAAAGGTATTTATAGAGATACTGCAACAGTAATAGAACAAGCAGAAGTTTTTGAAATACCCAAAGCCGATTTTACAACGTTGTTATTTGGTGACAAGCTAATTTCAAATAAATTTATCACCATGATTTCTAACGACTTAATTGAGCTTCAAGAACAACTAGTAAATATGGCTTTTTCGACAGTTAAACAACGGTTAGCAAAAGTACTGTTGAATTTATCTAAAAATGAAATACTAAATAATTCTAAAAATAAAGGAATTAATATATCTAGAGAAGATTTAGCAAGTCTAATTGGTACAGCTACTGAAACTGCTATTAGAATGCTAACAGATTTTAAAGAGGAAAAATTAATAACCATAGGTTCTCAAAGAGAAATTATGATAGAAGATATAAGTAACTTAGAAGATATTGCGCTGTTTGGATAAATTAGAATAGTTGACCTTCGTCATTGAAGAAAAGAAATGTTACCATTAATTTAGCAATCCGTAGAAACTAAATTAACATTTTTAACATGCTTTCTAAAGAACGTAAAATACCACAGAAACTATTTGTTATAAAAACCTATCAAAATTTATTACAAATAGAGATAGTCTTAAATAATATTACTCAAAAAAACAACATACCTCTTCAGGTATCGATTCTAGGCCCCCTTACGGCCAATAAAACAATTCCTAAAAAAGAACTTAAAAAGACCATTACCTATATAAAGAAGCAATTAAGTACTGCATTAGGCAAGGAGTTTCAATTTGGTTATTTCCATAACCCAGAAGTTGGTTCTTTATTTATTGCAGGTCATTTAACTCCTACATTTCTTAATAAAGTTGATAAAAGAGAACTCGCTGCATTACCAGCAGGTCTTTCTGGTATCTTTAGAGGATTGGGAACTAATATAGAAAACATCGATAATTATTTAACTGCGTTAAAAAACAACAATTATTGTTTAATCATTCGAGGAGAAAGCAATTTATTAGATGCTGTAAAACCAATACTAAACGCCTGTTAATTTTGGGTGGTGTTCGACTCATCATTTAATAAATAGCCGTTTTGGTCGTTCAAAAAAAAACATAAAATAAGGCGGAACTTCTAATTCTATTAATTAAAAACAGCTAAGATTTCCTTAAACTAAGTACTATTTACTGACGCTGGTCATTTTATTAAGACTTTACTATTTGCAACTTTGTTATTTAATCAACTAAAAAGGTGAAATCTATGGAAACCCAAACTATTCATTATAAAATTCGAAAAGAACTTCGCGTCTCTATAAAGCAAAAATTACCAAACCTTATTAAGTATAAGCAAGAAGATAATGAAGCCGCCTTCTATGATTTGCTCTTAGAGATTTTGCCAGATTTAAGACAATACGTAAATAAAAGAGTTTTGGCGGCGATACAGAAAGGTCATTTTCCAAGAAACAAATATGATCCTAATGATTTTATTGATGAGTTGTTTATTGAAACCTATGATCATATTGAAAACTTTTCTAATGCAGACGAATTTTATATGTGGCTCTACAAAAAGGCCAACGAACTATTAGAGGATGTAATTATCGAAGAAGAATTTGACGAACTTTTTTTCAAGAATATTGATGATTATTCCAAACCTGAATGGGATGCAATGCAGGAAAATTATAGTACAGATGGTGGTGGAGATATACTGATGATTGATGAACTGGATGATATTTCTTACTACCATAATGATTATACCTTAAACCACGTATTTGTAGAAAATAAGGAGAAAGCCTTAATTGAGAAAATAGACAAAGATTTAAATACCAAAGAAATTCAAAATCACATCGCAATGGTGTTGCACAATTTACCACTGGCAATGCGTACTGTTTTTGAACTACACACCAATCAACATTTAGATCTCAAAGAAATTGCACACATAAGAAACACTTCGCTTAAAGAAGTTGAGCAGCTTTTAAAAGATGCAAAAAAAGCGCTGCAAGTCAGTTTTTTCAACAGATATTCTGTCAATTAATAAACGTTCATTATAAATGGATTATAAGGGCTATTATAAAATATTAGAAGTTAGCAAAAATGCCACTGTAAAAAACATCAAAAAAGCATACAGAAAATTAGCAGCCAAACACCATCCTGATAAAAACCCCGACAACAAAGATGCCGAAGAAAATTCAAAGAAATTAATGAGGCAAATGGTGTTTTAAGTAATAAAGAACAACGTGCAAAAGTATGATGCTTTAGGCACCAATTGGGAAGCATACCAACATACTGGTGATGATTGGCCTGATTACGCTAATCGAAGTAAACAAAACGAACGTCCTTCTCAAGGCAATCCTTCAGCTTTTTATGGACAACAATTAAAAATAAAAGGCAAAGGACAACCTAGTGTAAAAGGCGGCAATAGAGGTAATTTATTTATTATTTTAAAAGTACAACAAGATTCTAGATTCCAACGAAATGGAGATCATCTAAGGTATGTAGCAACTGTAGATTTATACACCGCTATTCTTGGTGGTAAAATAGAAGTACCAACGCTTACAGGAACGGTAAAAGTTACGGTACCTAAAGAAAGTGAAACAGGAAAAACACTTAGGTTAAAAGGGAAAGGAATGCCAATATATAGCAAACCGTTACAATTTGGAGATTTATTGGTAAAACTGAATGTAGAATTGCCAAAACAACTTACAAAAGAAGAAGAAATCTTTAAAAAATCACAAAACTTAAGAGAAACACAAACCGTTAATCCAAATTAAAACAGACTATTTATGAGCTTAATAAATGAAAATGTAATACCAGGAAACCATGGAAAAGTATTTAGCACCAATGCAAAGAGTATTCATGATTTAGAGAAAATTAGGGCTAAAATACTAGAGTTAAAAGGTGTTAAAAATGTGTTACTCGATCTTGAAGTGTTTCCTCGAGAATTTACCATTCATACTTCTAAGTTAATTACCATAAACGAAATAGAAGAAAAAGTACTAGCTACAGGTTTCCATGCGATACAGAAAAATGCTTTTGAACTCTAAATTATGAAAAGCTTGTAAAAAATAATTACACTAAAGTGAAAACAAAAAAAACTCATATCATGAAAATTAAAACATCAAATCCAAAACAGAATTATTATTAGTTGCAGGACTAAACGTGCTTCATTTTGAAAGACGAAGTGAAATTCTTTGATAATCTATTAAAGAAAAAAGAAGCTTTAGAAAAAAAGAAACCAGAATATGAGAAGATGTTGAGAAACTTAGACAAAATTCACGCCGACTTATTTGAAGACTTAGAAGATAGTATTATTGAACATGAAAAATTATTATCTAAAATTCAAAAAGGAGAAAAAGGAATCTCTGATAATGATTATCGTGAAAAACACCGTCATATTTTTTTACGTATAGACACTTTTACAAATGACTTTAAAACCTTCAAAGGAATTGTTTTTGAGTATGCAAAAGGGTTGTAATAAAATCACTTTAAAAAACACATCTTATGGAACTAACCCTATATACTAGAAATTATAATACGTCTGATACTATCCAAAACTTTATGGACTTTTATTACAGTCTACAAATGAAGTATTTGGCAAGTGATCTTTTGAAAAAAGGATTATCACCCAAACAAATATCAGATGCCGTAGCAACAGCTGTAAAAATAGCAAGTTCTTCAGATATCGATACGAAAATGCATTTTAGGCCTGTTTATAGTGCTATAAACCAAGAAATTATTAGAGATTGTAAACTTTCTCAATTAGGATATGGATTGGTATTAATGAATGCAAACCCGAATGTATCCACTGTAGGTAATTTTCAAGTAAATATTTTAGGTGAATTTCTTAAGACAAGAAGTTATTCTATTTAAGAAATTAAAACACATTGAAACTATACCATAATGAACTTCTAGTTCATTATGGTATAGTTCTCAAACTAAAATCTGCTTATTAAATGGGTACATAAAAGCACATAGTTTCAGCTCAATTTTAGCTCAATAAGAGCTAAGCTATGGGGTCCTGTGAAAACGATTTAAACTCTACTTTAAAAAATCTGAATTTTTATAAGTAGGGTTTGGATATTTATAAAACCCTTCTCCAGTAGAAACTCCTAATTTATTTTTATCTATAAAATTTTCTTTTAAGTACTTTACTGTTTTTATTTTTAATTCATCTTTGGTATTCTCTGCTGCTGTTTTATTAATATTATAGACGGTTGTAATACCTACAACATCTAGTATCGCAAAAGGACCTAAAGGTGCTCCGGTTGCTTTCATCCATGTTTTATCTATAATTTCTGGGGTTGCAACTTCACTTATCAATAAGTTCGTTGCCGCACTTAATAAAGGCACCAATAAAGAGTTTAGAATGTAACCTGGTTGTTCTTTATTTAATGGTAAAGCCAACATACCAATGGCTTTGGCAAACGCAACTACATCTTTAAAAACTTTGGGGTCAGTTGTGGCATGTCCCATTATTTCTGCAGTATTGTGAATCCATATCGTATTTGCAAAATGCAATGCTAAAAATTTTGAAGGTCTACCTGTTGCGTCTGCAAACTGACTTGGTAAAAGTGTTGAAGAATTGGTTACAAAAACAGTTTTTTCAGAAGCTACTTTTGCCAGCTTATTGTAAAAATCTATTTTTATTTTTGGGTTTTCTGGTACGGCTTCAATTAGCAAATCGGCATCTTTAACAGCGTCCGCTAAATCTGAAGTATACCTTAAGTTTTCAAATGTTTTATCTAATTCTTGCTCTGTTGCATTTAAATCCTTTTTAAATGCTTCGCACATACTTTTAAATTTTGATTTTGCTTTTTCCAAAACGGTATCATTAATATCATAAACGGTTACGTTAAATCCATGAAATGCAGTTTGAAACGCAATCTGATATCCTAAAACACCGCTTCCGGCTATAGTTATGTTCTTGTAGTTCATTTTTATCGTTTTAAATTATTCCTAAATTTTAATAATATCTGTAGGGGTTTCAACTAAAATAGTTCTATCACCTCGCAAAGCAATGGGTTGTTTCATAATTTCTGGATTTTTTTGAATCATTTTTACCCAATCGTTGGTTGAGAAATTATGATGCTCAAAATGTGATTTGTATTCAGGGTGTTCTTGGTTTATAAGATCAGCAACTTTTAGATGTAATCTATCTGCAAGTTCTACAATTTGAGTTCCTGTAAGTTTTGCCCTTAAGATATCTATTTCTAGAATAGGTAACCCTTCTGCTTTGACATAGGCCAATGTTTGTTTTGCTCTTACAGATTTAGAACTGTAAAACAAAGTAATCTGTCTATTTGAAGTAGCTATTTCTCCCATATTTTTTTTGTGCATATTTTAATTTATACTTCTAATTATGATGCTTTAGTAATTGTATTAAACTGTCTAAATAATCTTGTAAAGCCTGTTTATTAATATATGGATGATTGCTTTCTGTTAATGTTATTGGATTTTCATCTAAATCACGATAAAGTTATGGGTAATTGGTTGCAATACTTGTGGTAAGCTGTGTTATTTCTATTAGTATGTTGTGTAAATGTTTCATAACGAATATTGTCAAAAATTCATTTCTAAACTATTTAGGAGTGAGTTGAATTCTAAAAAATAAATATAGTTAAGTAATTTTGATTATAAAATGACTTAGGTCATTTAAATCTTTGAAGTTATTTTTTCAACTCGAAATATCTTTTTGAGACTTTACCTAAATCTCCCTTTGAAAAGGAACAAAAAAAAAAAACAAAATCGTATACATTTTCTTCTACAAACCCTTTAAAATAAGAAGGTAATACATATTGTATTGGAAATTTATTTCTTTTAATTTAGTTTTACTTTGTACTGTTTTAGTTAATAAAGATGCTTGTATAAAAAAGGACAATTAAAATGTTGGTACTCCAATTTCTTTCAAGAGTTTTTTATAATTAACCTGCAATTCTTCTGATAAAAAAGAGGTTAGCAAGGGTTCTTTTGCTTTTAGATCTAATTTTATAAATCTTTAGAAGATGTAATGGATCTTATTTCTCATCCAAAGAAATTGAAAAAAATATGTTCATAATAAGAAACAAAGAACTGTTTCTCGTTCTAATAAATAAAAAAGACAAACTCATACAAATAACAGTCAGTAAAACCTCAATTTTCATAACCTATATTTTTTCTAACAATACAATATCAAAATCGGAGTTTACAGCTACTTGTCCACCTTTAACCTTTATCGATTGATTTGAATAAAAGTCATTTACTATATCTCCATCTTTAAATACTGAAGAAACAGTAATCACTTTATTACCTTCCGCTAAATTTATACCAATAACTACTTTATCTTCATTTCTAACTCTTGAAAAAACCAATCCGTTTTCTTCTGAAATCAAGGCATGTCTTCCTGCGCCTACTGCCATATGATTTGCTCTAAACTGACCTAATTTTTGCCAATGAGTTAAGATCTTTTGAGTTTCTTCTATGGTCTGAATTTCATTCCAATTCATAAAAGAACGCAACGTTGCATCACCAACAGTTCCTTCGATTGTTAAATTTCTTGCAGATTCGTCTCCATAATAAACCTGAGCAGTTCCGGGTGTTAAAAACAACATGGTCGCTGTTTTGTAAGACATTTGTCTTTCTTTGTCAAAAGGTTGCCCATCATCATGAGACGTCATGTAATTTAAAATTCCGTAATTTTTTAATTCAGTATTTAAAATTGAATCATATTTGTGAAAAACAGCTTTTTCTTCCATTTGCTTCACATTCCATTTTAGCTCAAAATTGACCAAACTATTGAATGCTTGATCAAAATAATTGACCTTTTTATCACCAAAACTATATGCTTTTCCATGAGAAATTGCATAATTATAAACTTCACCAACTAGATAAAAGTTGTTATCATCTAGCACTTTTTCTGGATTTTGATTCTTGTATTCAGTAAAAGCAACATCACATTCAGCTTTAAATTCTTGCCACACAAATTCTTCTGTATGCTTTACCGTATCAACTCTGTAACCATCAATTCCGAATTCTGTAATATAATCTGTAAGCCATTTCATAATATAAAAACGGGGCGCTCTAGGGTGTCCTGTTCGTTCAAAAAAAGCATCTAATTCTTGTAATTCTTGCTCATAACGTCCTTCATCCTTCCATTTTGCAACCAATTGAGGTGGTAATGCAACTGTTTCGTTACTTTCCGTTTTAATATCTGGTAAATTTCTCACCAACGTACACGTAATCGTGTTTTCATAATTATCATGAGAACATTCCGGACCAGTTCTTACCCAATCACTTGGCCAAACAGGGTCTTTATCTGTTACTGGACCTGTATGATTGATGACTGCATCTAATAAAACACGAATTCCGTTTTTATGAGCGATTGTAACCAATTCTTTCAATTCTTCTTTTGTTCCAAAGTTAGGATCAATACTAGTCCAATCTTTTGTCCAATAGCCATGATATCCGTAAGAAACACCTGTTCCTTCATCTGTTTCTCCATGAATTTGTTCAACAACAGGCGTCATCCAAATAGCATTAATTCCCAATTTTGTAAAATATCCTTCTTTAATTTTTTGAGTAATCCCTTTGATATCTCCTCCTTCAAAACCACGTAATTTCCCCGTTTCTTTAGTTCTCTCAAAATTGATATCATTTGAAGTATCTCCATTATTAAAACGATCTGTTAACAAGAAATAGATATTTGCTCCTTCCCAAACGAATTCTTTTTTGGTGAGTTGTTTTTTAGGTTTTATCACTGATGGTTTTTCTTTACAGCTAAAAATAGTTGCTATCAAAAATAAGAAAAGTATATTTTTCATAATTGGTTTTATTGAAGTTGAAGAATTAGTGATTCTAAAGAATTTATTTTAACATCTATAGTTCCTATTGAATTTTTAACGTCTAAGTTGAACGATTTTGAATTATATAATTTATCTTTTACAGTATAAATTCCATCTTTTAAATTCCATTTTTTTATAATTTCTGAAGGAATTTTTAATTGAAAATTATATATTTCTTTATCATCAAAATTAGATATAATTATTAATTTTTCATTTTCTGAATAGCGAACAAAAGATAAAACTTTAGCATTATAATGCTCTGTATTTTTTCTATTATATTGATGAATATCTTCATATTCTCCCATTAAAGCATCACTTTTAATCGTAAAATTTAATAAGCGTTTATAAAAACCTCTTAATTCTAATTCCTCTTTGGTCGATTTTCCGCCATCAAAATGTTTATTATTTACCCAACGTTGCAAAGCAGGAACTGCCACATAATCAAAAATTGAAGTTCTAGATGGCGCTCCAAAACCTGCGTTTTCAGAACCATCTTCACCAAGTTCTTGCCCAAAATAAACCATCGTTGGCGCTGTAGAAATTGTGGTAGAAACAACCATTGCAGGTTTTCCTTTTAAAGCATTTCCTGCAAATTCTGGGCTCGCAATTCTTTGCTCATCATGATTCTCTAAAAAGTGCAACATATGGTGCTCAATATCTTTTAAATCTTCTTGAATTGGCGGAATATTATCTGTCAAACCCTTTCCTTGCATTACATTTTTAATCGTATCGTATAACTGGACTTTGTCATACAAATAATCCATTTTTCCTTTTTTGATATACGCTCTATACATCTTAGGATTGTACACCTCAGCCAATAAAAAAGCATTCGGATTCTTCATTTTTATGGATGAATTCATAAAACTCCAAAACTCCACAGGCACCATTTCTGCCATGTCATATCTAAAACCATCCACTCCTTTCTCTATCCAATACAACGCAATATCTCTAAATTTAACCCAAGAATTTGGCACTGTTTTATCTTGCCAAAAAGCAAAATGTTTTTTATAACCTTCATTTTCAAAACCTACAGGCAAATCATCAAAATCTTTTTTTCCTTCAGGAGAAACTCCATAATTCACTTTTACAGTTTCATACCAATCATAAAAACCTGGCTTTGGAGAACGTGAACCATTTCCTGTCCATTTAGACGGATTCTCATTAAATTTACCATCAGATAAAGGATTCTTTTCTCCTCCTAAAGGCAAATAATCATTTAAAAAATCTGGAACTTGAAATGCTTCATTAGGGGTGTAATAAAAATTATTATTTACAGCATACACAACAGAAGTATCATCATCTGAACCAAAATCTTTTGTTCCTTCAGGGTTTGTTAAACTTTGGTAATTTCTTGCAACGTGATTTGGCACAATATCAATAAGTACTTTCAAATGGTTTTTATGAGAACGTTCTATTAAAGCTTCAAACTCTTCTAATCTATTTTCAACATTTACTGCCAAATCCGGATTCACATTGTAATAATCTTTAACCGCATACGGCGATCCTGCTCTCCCCTTTACAACATCAGGATCATCATTTGAAATACCAAATTCGGTATAATCACGAATTACATCATGATGCGGAACACCTGTGTACCAAATATGAGTAACACCTAAATCTTTAATTTCAGCTAAGGCTTTGTCCGTAAAATCGTTGAACTTACCAACACCATTTTCTTCAATAGTTCCCCAAGGTTTATTGGTTGTATTTGTGTTCCCAAACAAACGCGTAAAAACCTGATAAACAACTATTTTTTTCTTTGAAGTTGAAATCTCCATTTTATTTTTTGATGCTTTTTCTGCTGAACAACCAATTAATATTGATAAAATTAAAACAGGTAAAATGCGGCATACTTTTCTCATAATAGGTCTTTATTTTAATGATACTTTCACGGCTATATTCTCTTTAGGGTTCCATTTAAAAGGAATTCTAAGCATCTTTTTTTCTACCAAAATTATTTTTCTTTCTCCATCTACTTTTATCTTTTTAGGAGTCCAGTTTACGTTATGTATTACCAAAGTAATTTCTTTACCCGCTGAATTCCAATACCTTCCAGATTCAGCTTCAAAATCAATATTTAAGAAACGTTTTGTAATTTCAGCTTCAAATGCTAGTATTTCTGACTTCCCTTTTTCGAAAGCTTGCGAAAGTAACCCGTTATCATTATACATTTTTTGCCTACTTTTCTTTGCAGAAGCATCAAAATAATAATGAATTTCTAAATTATTACCATCGTAATTATCTGTTGTTTGCACCAATTTTGTCATCGGAATAAAAGAACCGCCTCTTACATAAGTAGGTATTGAGTTTTCTTCAACTTGTATTGTTTTCGTCTGTCCTCCTTCTACTTTTTCATCAGTATAAAAATTGTACCAATTCCCCGTTTTTGGAAAATAAATTGTTTTCGTTTTTACTGAATCTTTCAAAATCGGTGTAATCAGAAAATCTTTTCCCCATAAATAAGTCGTTGAGTTATTCATTAATTTATCATCGTCCTCTTCAAAGAAAATAGGACGCATTAATGGGGTTCCTCTTTGATTATTTTCGAATGCCAAATTGTAATTGTAAGGCAATAATTTATAGCGTAATTCTATCGATTTTTTTGCTTGTTTTTTTGCTTTATCACTTCTATAAACAGGCTCACTTGGTACATCTTCTTGTGCATGCGGTCTAAATATTGGCTGAAAAACACCATACTGCAACCAACGTATGTATAAATTATCATCTAAATTAGCGCCTGCAAATCCGCCTAAATCTGAGTGCATATACCCCAAACCTTGCATGCCCATTTGTAAGGCAATTTCTGGTTGCGATTGCAATCCGCCCCAAGTTCTATTAACATCTCCAGACCAAGGTATCATCCCGAATCTTTGCGAACCCGCTGCACCAGCACGCATTAAAATAAAAGGCCTTTCATTAGGAAATTCTTTTTTATATCCTTCAAAAATTAAGTGCGCCCAATCATGCCCATAAATATTATGGATTTCATCCGCTTTTTTATTCTTAAAACTTACCCAAGAAGGCAATACTTCTGGCTCTCCTAAATCTCCCCAAAGTCCTTTTGCCCCAAGATTAATTAGTTCTTTATAAATATTCCAAAACCACTCTTTTCCTGCTGTTTTGTAAATATCCACAATACCTGTATTTCCAAAATAGAAATCATATTTTGCAGGGTTTCCAATAGTATCTGTTGCTAAAACTTCTTTCTCTACTGCTTCTTTCCATTTTTTAGAATTCGATACTATAAAAGGCTCAGTAATTAAAACTGTTTTAACTCCTTTGTCTTTTAAACGCCCAATCATTCCTTTCATATCAGGAAAAGAATCTTTGTCAACTTCTAAATTCCCCATCGTTCCTTGTACCGTTTTACCAAACCAATACAAATCTAAAATAATAGCATCTACAGGAATTTCTTCCTCCTGAAACTTTGCAATTGTAGCTTCCGTTTCTTTCTGAGAATGATACCCAAATCTGCTGGAAAAATTACCTAGAGTCCATCTGGGTGGCAAAGGTTGTTTCCCCGTTAAGTCTGTATAATTATTTACCAAATCTAACCAAGAATCACCAACAATAACTTGGTACGTTTTACGGCCAGAAATAGTTTCGTAGGTTAAAGAATTGTCCTTTTTACTATCTAAATCTAAATACCCAATTGGTGCATTGTCAAAATGAAGCATGTATTTTTTTGAAGAAATTACAATTGGTAAAGTAAAGTTCATCAATTCTGCATGCGCTTCATAACCATATTTCGCTCTATTATACAGCGCTAAACGATTTCCTCTTCTATTCATGCCTAAAGCCCTTGCGCCTGCTCCATACAAAACCTCTTTTGAGGTTAAATTAAACTCTATTTTCTCTGTTTCTTCAGCTACAATATTTCCTTTAACTAGTTCTAAAGGAATATGTTTAGACTTAAAATACCCTTGTTTTTCTGAAGTAATTTCTGCTCCTTTATAGAAGTAAGAAATTTGAAAAGGTTTTTTTTGAATTTTTACTGATATTCCTTTTGAGGTATACTCCACAGAACTTAATGTTTCATTAAATTTAATTTCTATTGCATTTGGTTCTAAAACTACCGCGTGAGAATTTACGTTAAACTTCTCTCCTTTCGGAATAAAAAACGTTTCTATAATTTTTGAATTGTAGAATTGAATTTGATACATCCCATCATTTACTTCAATATTTAAAACCCTCTCCTTTTGTAAAGAAGCATTTTTAAAAATTCTATTTGAATTTTGTGCAAAGGATAACGTTGAGATGAAAAGGAATAAAAATAATATTTTGATGTTCTTCATATTAAGTATTAAAGTGTTCTCGATACAGTTCTGATAAAAAAACGGTGTCACTCGAACTGACAGACGGTTATAAAAAGGATTCGGTTTCAACTTATTTTTTCAATAAAAAAGTTAATGGAAAATCTAATCTTTTTTGCCAAGACAATTCTGAATGATCTGTTCCTTCAAAAAATAAATTTTGAAAATTTAAAGCATCATATCCTCCTTTTTTAAAGATTGAATCTACTTTTGGCGCATATTTTGGATAAAAAGCATCCAAGGTTTTATTCCCATAATCGAAATACATCTTGTGTGATTCCGCAGCTGGTAAATTATTTTCTAAATAACTAAAAATTGCTGCTGGTAAAGAATTGTTTTCTTTTGGTGTTCCGCCAACCCAGTGTGTAGAAAAGCAAGCTGCTCCTGCAAAAGTTGTTGGATATTCTGCTACTGCATACATAGACATTAAACCGCCCATTGAGGAACCTGCAACAAAAGTATTTTCTTTATTTGAATGTACAGAATAGGTATTATCTATGTATGGTTTTAACTCTTCAACCATAAATTTCAAATACTCATCTCCTTTTAAATCAATATTAAAGTTGTTCTTTTTTGCTTCTGAATAAATTGCATCTTTATCATCTTTTGATAGAAAATTCATTGCTTTTTCTGGATATAAATCTTGCCAACGAATTTTGGGGATATTATGAATTCCAACTACAATAAAGTCTCTTGCAATGCCTTCTTTCATTAATTTTGAAGCCACTTCGTCAATCATCCATTCTTGTTTATTCCACGTTGTAGTTGCATCAAATAAATTCTGACCATCATGCATGTATAAAACTGCATATTTTTTTTCTGACGAATAATTTTCTGGCAACCACACATCTACTGGTCTTGGCACAATATTTTTAGAAGGAAAAGAAGCTACCCTTATTAATTTTCCGCTTGCTAAAACTGCTTTTTCTAAGACGGTTGCTGTTATGTTAGCATAGTTCTTCTCTTTTGGTTTTACTTCTTGTTTTTGTGTTTTACAAGAAAATGTTAACAGAATTAAAAAGAGGATGATTAGATTTTTCATATTATAATTTTAAGACCTCTCGACTGCGCTCGAGGAGACATTCATTAATATTTTGTAGTTAAAAGAATACTTCCTTTTTCGGATAATTCTATAGAATTTTTCCAAATAAAATCTTCTCCAGTAATTATATTTTTCAACGTTTTTCCTTCTAAACCAATTTCTGAATATCGTTTTAAATCAATACTAATTGGTTTTTCATTTTTGTTGATGATATTCACAACAACTTCATCATTTAAAATTCTAAACAAGAAATACGTTCCCTTAAATGGTGCAAAATGAACGGTTTTTCCTTCGTGAACTGCTTTTGAATCTTTTCTAAAGTTGAGTAATTTTTTTAAGAAAGATTGCATATTTTTCTGGTTAGGCTTTAAACCTTCACCTGTAAAAGCATTCGTTTTATCATTTTTAAAACCTCCAGGAAAATCTGTACGAATTAAACCATGATCTCCAGGGTTCTTAAAATCTTCCATCAAAATCTCTGTTCCGTAATAAATTTGCGGAATTCTAGGCAATGTTAAGTATAGAGATAACGCCATTTTGGTGTTTTCTATATCTCCTTTTAATTGCGTAAAAATCCGACTCATGTCATGATTATCCGGAAAAATCATAATATCTTTTGGAGTTGCATAATGAAAATCATTTGCCAAACCTTCATACATTTTCACCAAACCTGTATCCCAAGTTTCTTCTTCATTTAAAGCGTCTACAACGTTTTGTTGCATGGCAAAATCCATGGTAGATTTTAAATTAGATTCGTAACCGTCTTTATTATTTGCGCCTTTTTGCCAGTAACCAATTAATAACGGATTGTAACTCCATTCTTCACCAACAATAGAAAAATTAGGATATTCATTCATAATTGAACCTGCCCAATTACTCATAAATTGTTTGTCAGGATACGGATACGTATCTTGTCGAATTCCGCTTAAACCAATGGTTTCAATCCACCAAATACTATTCTGAATGATGTATTTTGCCATAAAAGGGTTTTTCTGATTTAAGTCTGGCATTGTAGACACAAACCAACCATCCGACATTCCTTTTTTATCTGCTTTAGAAGCATAGATATCTTGATTTGAAGTTCTTCTATGATTTGAAGTGATTAAATCGCCTTTATTCTCGAAATTATCTTGATGATTTACCCAATCTTTAAAAGGCAAATCTTTCATCCACCAATGTTCGCTACCACAATGATTCGCTACCTGATCCATAATTAACTTCAATCCTTTTTCTCTTGATACATCCGCCAATTCTCTATAATCGGCTAAGGTTCCAAAACGAGGATCTATTTCATACAAATCTGTAATTGCATACCCATGATAGGATTGTTTTGGCATGTCGTTTGTTAATAAAGGGCTAGACCAAATTGCCGTAAAACCCATTTTATCTATATATGCTAAATGATTGGTAATTCCTTTAATATCGCCACCGTGTCTGGCATAATCATCTGCTCTATTAATGGTGTTTTCTTTTAAAAAGTGAACAGATGCTTCTGTTTCATTCTTTTTTGTAATTCTAGCTCCAATATCATTTGAAGTATCTGCATTTGCAAAACGATCTGGCGTAATTAAATAAATAGCATCAGAACTATCAAAACCAATGTAATCATCCGCAGATTTTTCTCTTGATTTTAATTCGTATGTGTGTGTTTTTTTTGTGCCCTCTTTAAATGTAAAAACAATATCAAACTTTCCTGCTTTTGTAGATTTATCTATCTTTAAATCTAAAAACAAATAGTTTTTACTGTTTGCTTTGTTTACTTTTTTTATAGAAACTCCGGCATAAGAAATAGAAGGTTCTGAGTTTCCTATATTGTCTTCCTTTACCAACAATTGTAGCGAAGTATCTTTAAAACCAATCCACCAATTTGGCGGCTCTACTCTTTCTAAAGAAGTCTTTGAAATTGAAACCTCAGAAACATTTTTTTGGTTCTCTGTATTGCTACAAGAAATAAAAATGAAAATAGAGAATGAATAAAAAATGTTTCTGATATGTTTCATAAATCCTGCTTTAAACAATTAATAAATTATTAGGAGAGACCGTTATAGCTTCTCCATTTACTAAAATATTGATTTCTTGTTTTCCTTCTAACTCAAAATGAGCACCATTTTGAGTAACATTTACAGTAATAACCTGATGTCTAAAGTTTACTTTAAATGAATACGATTTCCATCCTTTAGGTATTTTTGGCGAAAAAGAAAGGGTGTTATTCTGCACTCTCATTCCTCCAAAACCTTCTACAATACTCATCCAAGTTCCTGCCATAGAAGTGGTGTGTAAACCTTCTTCTACTTCGTGATTGTAATCGTCTAAATCTAAACGAGAAGTTCTTAAATAGAATTCATACGCTTGGTCCATTCTACCCAACTTTGCTGCTTGAATACTGTGTACACAAGGAGAAAGTGAACTTTCGTGCACTGTAAATGGTTCATAAAAATCGAAATGACGTTCTAATTCTTCCGTAGAGAAATCACTTTCGAACATATAGAAACCTTGCAAAGTATCAGCTTGTTTTATATAGGGTGAACGCAAGATTCTATCCCAACTCCATTTTTGATTGATAGGTCTTTGACTCAACTCTAAATCTGCAACGGTAATTAATTCTTTGTCTAAGAAACCATCTTGCTGTAAGAAAACATTGTGCTTTTCTGAATATGGAAAATACATATTGTCTGCAACTTTCTTCCAACCCATTAATTCTTCATCAGAGAAATTTACTTTTCCTTTAATTCTGTTATAATCTGAAGCATGCTCTTTTTTTACAATTTCAATATTTTCTAACGCATAATTTATACACCATTTTGCAATATAATTTGTATAAAAATTATTGTTGATGTTGTTTTCATATTCATTAGGACCAGTTACCCCCAAAATCATGAATTTATTTTTATTGGTTGAAAAAGTTGCTCTTTGATGCCAAAAACGTGCAATCGCAATTAAAACTTCCAATCCTTTTTCTGGAATGTAAGAATAATCATCTGTAAAACGGTAATAGTTAAAAATAGCAAAAGCGATGGCACCGTTTCTATGAATTTCTTCAAATGTAATTTCCCATTCATTATGGCATTCTTCCCCATTCATAGTCACCATTGGGTATAATGCTGCTCCGTTTTTAAAACCGAGTTTTTCCGCATTTTCAATCGCTTTCTCTAAATGATTGTATCTGTATTCTAACAAAGTTCTTGCAACAGATTGATCTTTGGTTGCCATATAAAAAGGAATGCAATAGGCTTCTGTGTCCCAATACGTACTTCCTCCATATTTCTCTCCCGTAAAACCTTTAGGCCCAATATTTAAAGAAGCATCTGTACCTAAATAGGTTTGATTTAATTGAAAAATATTAAAACGAATTCCTTGTTGTGCTTTTACATCACCTTCTATGGTAATGTCTGACATGCTCCAGATTTGTGCCCAAGATTGCTTTTGCATTGCTAATAAAGCATCAAAACCAAAACCAACAGCTTTATCTAAAGCATCTTTTGCAGCAGCTACTAATTCGTTCTTATCATGATTTCTATCTACTACATAACCACCAAATTTATGAATTGTGTAGGTTTGATTATGTTTAATTTCTTGTGGATAGCTGCAAGATGTATAATTCGAGGTTTGCTCATTATTGCAGTCTGTAATAACCGCTTCATCGTTTATAAACAAACGAGATTCCATAAAAGTACACGTATAAAAGTGTGTTTTCATAGTTCTTGCTTCAATATAAGATTGCTTATTATTTTGAGAAACTTCTAAAACATCCCAAAATTGGTCATCCCAATTGGTATCTTCATTCGTAATTCCTGCATCTATATAAGGAATATAGGTGATTTTTGCATCTGAATTTAAAGGCGTTACACTATAACTAATCGCACCAACCTCATCTAACTCTAAACTTAAAAAGCGCTTGGTATCCACTTTAATTTCGATTCCGTTTTGTAAAACAGCTTCAAAACTTCGAGATAACCAACCTTCTTTCATGTTGAGTTCTCTTTTAAACTTAGAGACTTCTTTACAGGTATGTAAATCTAGTTTTTCTTCATTTATTAAAACGTTAATTCCTATCCAATTAGGTGCATTTAAAACTTTTGCAAAATATTCTGGATACCCGTTTTTCCACCATCCAACACGTGTCTTATCAGGGTAATAAACACCTGCAATATAATTTCCTTGAAAAGTTTTCCCTGTATATTGTTCTTCAAAATTAGCACGTTGTCCCATGGCACCATTACCAATACTAAACAAACTTTCTGAAGATTTTACCCTTTGAGCATCAAACCCTTCTTCTAGGATAGACCATTCATTGGGTTGTATATAATCTTGATTCATTTTTTTCTTTTTTGAGAGAAAAGAATAGAGAGAAAAGAATATTGAAGTTTTTAAACTGTCTCTTGTCTTGTTTCTATCTTCTCATTTCTTATTATCCTTCTATTAACTTTTGTATAAAATTGTTACTGATTTCGGTGAAATCTGTAAAATTAAATTGCCCTTCAGAAAGCACATTTTTATCTCCAATACCTATACTAATCATGTTTGCTGCATTTGCGGCTTCTACACCTGCAACTGCATCTTCAAAAACAACACAGTCTTCTGCATTAACACCTAATTGTTTTGCTGCAAGTAGAAAAACTTCTGGATCTGGTTTTGCTTTTGTTACATTATTTCCGTCTACAATAGCACCGAAATAATGTATTAAATTCACTTTTTCTAAAATTGGTCGTGCATTTTTACTTGCAGATCCTAAAGCAATTGGAATGTTTTTTTCTTTCAAAAACTGTAATATTCTAGGAACATCTGGCAGAATTTCTGATGCATCCATATTTTCTATGTACGCTAAATAGTCTACATTTTTTTCGACCATCCAAGTATCAAACTCTTCTTGTGTTGCTTCTCTATTTCCTATTTCTAACAAAATTTCTAAACAACGTTTTCTACTAACGCCTTTAAATAATTCATTCTGTTCTTTGGTAAATTCGAAACCTAATTGGTTTGCGAGTTTTTTCCATGCTAAATAATGATATTTGGCAGTATCAACGATGACACCATCCAAATCGAATATAAATCCTTTTGTCATTCTAAATTTTAATTTTATTCTTGGTAACTAATTGCATTTTTATTGGTAATAAGTAAATTACAGAAGCCTGCAATTACCAAACTAATTCCTGCAACTGTCATGGCATGAATAGCTTCTTCACCTAATAAACTCGATACATAATTGATTCCTCCTAGTGCAGCAATAATTTGTGGAATTACGATAAACATGTTAAAAATCCCCATAATTACTCCCATTTTCTTTGGGTCTACAGAACTCGATAACATCGCATAAGGCATAGATAAAATACTACCCCAAGCAAAACCTATTAATACAAAACAGTATTTTAAGTTTTCTGGCGAAGCATAACTCATCAATAAAAAACCGATACCACCAACAATTAAAGAAAACATGTGCACGTATTTTCTGTTGATCTTTCTTTTTGAAGTATACAAGGTTAATAGTAAAGCAAATACCATTGAAGATAAACCATAGATTCCCATGGCAGAACCAACTGAATTAGAAGATTCTTGAAATTTAGTATTGGCAACTTTAAAAGTTTCTGCCTGTACGGTATCTGCCATATTAAAAGCAGCTTCTATAGGTGCCGGCGTATGAAAAACATGTTCTGTTAAAGCAGGATTTGCCAAAGACCACATAGTAAAAAATGCAAACCAAGAGAAAAATTGAATTACGCCCAATTTCTTCATTGTAGTTGGCATGCTACCAATGTTTTCTAAAATATCTTTTACAAAGCTATTTTTTTCTGCTTTCTCGCGCTTAAAGACTTCCATGTCCTCTGGCGGATATTCTTCCGTAGTAAAAACAGTATACAGAATACTTGCAAAAAAAACGAAGGCTCCAATTGCAAATGCAACCTTTACAGACATTGAAACAACACCTGCTTCTCCGGTATTGCTTATACCTAACTGAGAAACCATCCAAGGTAAATTACTTGCAATCCAAGTTCCTATACCTATAATAAGTGTTTGAACAACAAAACCATAAGATCTTTGAGATTCTGGTAATTTGTCTGCAACTAAAGCTCTAAATGGCTCCATAGATACATTTATAGAAGCATCTAATATCCATAAAAACCCAGCAGCAACCCATAAAGCAGGAGAATGCGGAACAAAAAATAATGCTAAAGAGCTTAAAATTGCACCGACTAAAAAATAAGGTCTTCTTCTACCCCATTTTACACTCCATGTTCTATCGCTCATATAACCAATAATTGGTTGTACAAGTAAACCTGTTAAGGGTGCTGCTATCCAAAGCATCGGAATTTCGTCTTTCCCTGCTCCAAGATCTTGAAAAATTCTTGACATAAATCCACCTTGTAAGGCGAATCCAAATTGTATACCTAGAAATCCGAAACTCATGTTCCAAATTTGCCAGAAGCTTAACTTACGCTTTTCCATTATCGAATATTATAAATGAATATTACGATAAGTGCTTAGACTTATCAATTAATAAATTTTGTGGAATGTAATTTATTGATAAATCTTAATATGGTAACAAATATATGTTTTTTTTACAAAGTTGATAAAAAAACACCCTAAAATCTACGACGACGGTTTCGTAGATTCTCGCAACTTTAAGTCGCTAGAAATCACAATCTTTTTGGGTTTGTAAACTTCAGATTCATTTTCTATTCTCTCAATTAAAACCTCAACAGCTTGTTTTCCCATTGTAAAGCCATGTTGCGCAATTGTAGTAATTGATGGTGACGAATATTCTGAGATTAACCCGTCTGTAAAACCGATTATTGAGATCTCTTCAGGTATTTTAAAACCTTTCTCTTTTGCTATCCTCATTGAGTTTGCTGCATAAATTTCATTCACTGCAAAAACAGCATCAATGTCTTGCTCAAAGACTTTTTCTATTTGTTTTTTAATGTCTTTTTTTTCATCAATCTCTATAATTAAGCTTTTGTCTGTTTTAATGTATTCTTCAATTAACGCTTTTTCATACCCTTGCCTTCTTAAAGCACCTACGTTTACATGATTTGGAGTTGTAATTAAAGCAATTCTTTTCCTACCATTTTCTAGCAAATGCTTTGTAGCTTTATAACCAGCACCAACATCGTCTACAACTACTTTGTCGCACATAATTTCATCTACAACTCTATCAAACAAAACAAAAGGAATTTCTTCTGAAACCAATTCTTTTATATGATTAAAGTCTTTATTCTTAAGCGTTTCACTAGCTACAGACATAATGATTCCGTCTACACTACCATTAGATAAAACCTTTAACGTTTCTACTTCTTTTTTATAGGATTCATTTGAGAAACAAACCATTATATTGTATCCTTTTTTATTGGCACCTTCTTCTATTCCCATAATTACTGTTGAGAAAAAATGATGCACTATTTTAGGTAGAATAACACCGATTACTTTTGTTCTTTGATTACGTAACTGAAGCGCTAAATAGTTCGGTTTGTAATTGTATAGGTTTGCATAGGCTTGAATCTTCTTTTTAGTTTCAACACTAATTTCATGGCTATCTTTTAAAGCCTTTGAAACTGTTGAAGTAGAAACACCTAATTCTTTAGCGATTGTTTTAATAGTAATTTTTTGCTTCATATTTTATTAAAAGACAAATATTAAAGTTAATTTTTATTAATATGATAGTATTTATATAAAAAAGTTGTCAACACGAAACCGATTTCGTAGTTTTTATCATATTGAAAACCTATGCCTTATATCTATATTTACAGAGTGGAATGTAAATTTATTGTTAAGTCGAGAACCAAATTTACAGTTATTATTTAACAAATTATACATGAAAAAATTTAAATTATTCTTAATAGGAATTCTTTTAACTTCATCCTTTACAATGTTTGCACAACAAACAGTAAAAGGAGTTGTAAAAGAAAAAACAACAGGCCAACCTTTACCTGGTGTTAGTGTAGTAGTTAAAGGCACAAAAAGAGGAGTTCAAACCGACTTTAATGGTAACTTCTCTATAAATAAAGTAAAAACAGCAGATGTTCTTGTCTTTAGATATCTAGGGTATGCAGATAAAGAAGTAATAATTAAATCGAATTATAACCTAACCGTTCAATTAGATGAATCTGCAGAACAACTAAATGAAATAGTAATTGTAGGTTACGGTACCACTACTGTAAAAGACGCTACAGGTTCTGTTGAATCTATTACGGCTAAAGATTTTACAAAAGGAAACATCGTAACACCAGAAAACTTATTAAGTGGTAGAGTTTCTGGTGTAAATGTAACCACAAGTGGTGCGCCAGGTTCTGGCTCGCAAATTACTATTCGTGGGGGTTCTTCTATTGGAGCTTCTAATAGCCCATTAATAATTATTGATGGTTTGCCTATTCAAGAAGAAGGTGTTACAGGGTCTAGAGGTGTATTGGCTAGTATTAACCCAGGTGATATCGAATCTTTTTCTGTTTTAAAAGATGCTTCTGCAACCGCTATTTATGGTTCTAGAGCTTCTAACGGTGTAATTATTATAACTACTAAAAAAGGTAGAAAAGAGTATACGTTAGATTTAGACATGCAATATACTTTTGGAGAAGTATTAGACAGAGTAAATGTTTTTTCTGCTGATGAATATAGAAATCTAGTTACTCAAAAAAGACCTGGTGACGCTGGTTTACTAGGAAACACGAATACAAACTGGCAAGATCAAATTTTACGTTCTACAGTATCTTCGTTATATAACTTAACCGCAAAAGGTCAAATATTTGGTGCAATACCAACAAGATTATCTTTAGGCTTTGCTAATCAAGAAGGAGCTGTTTTAACCTCTCAGTTTGATAGAAAAACAATTTCACTTTCTATGAATCCTTCTTTACTTCAAGATCATTTAAAAATCAACCTAAACTACAACAGAGCTTTTGAAGACAGTCGTTTTGGAGATTCTGGCCAAATTGGTGCAGCCTTACGTTATGACCCTACACAATCTATATATGATGCTAGTTCTCCTTTTGCTGGATATTTTCAGCATAGAAACGGTAATGTAGTTTCTAATGGAACACAAAACCCAGTAGCTTCTTTATTATTAGCAAATAATACTGGTTTTAACTTTAGACAATACGGAAACTTAAACTTCGATTATAAGTTTCACTTTTTACCAGAATTAAGAGGTGTTGTAAATGTTGGGTTCGATAAAACAAAAGGTTCGACCAATAATCTAAATAGATTTCAAATAGGTAACGCAGATTTAATAAAGCAATTTGCTGGTTCAAAATCTAACGGAACTCAAGAAAGATCTAATGAATTATTTGATAGTTACTTCAATTATGTAAAAGTATTAGAAGATCTAAAACTAGACTTAACTGCGGGATATTCTTACCAACGCTTTGAAAATTTTGGATCAGATACAGGAAATACAAGAGACTCAGATTCTTTTGCTACAACTTTTGCAGACCCTGATGTTGTAAACATTGGTTTCTTTGGTAGAGCAAAGTTCTCATACCTTAAAAAGTATTTATTAACGCTTAACTTTAGAAGAGATGGTACTTCTCGTTTTAGTGAAAACAATAGATGGGGTAACTTTGGTGGTGCAGCAATTGCTTGGAATATTAGTGATGAAGATTTCTTAAAAGATTCTAAAGTAGTTTCTAACTTAAAATTAAGAGCTAGTTACGGTTTAACTGGTCAACAAAATTTACCAGGAGTAAATGACTTGTATTTAGATAGATATCGTTTTGGTAACGAGAACTCAAGATATTTATTTGGTAATAACGTTGTACAATCAACAATTCCTTCTGTAGTAAACCCAGATTTAAAATGGGAACAAACAACAACGATTGAGTTTGGTGTAGATTATGGTTTATTTGACAATAGATTTAGTGGGTCTGTAAGTGCCTTTAGAAAAATATCTGATGACTTGTTATTTAATGCTGCTTTAGCTGATGGAACAAATTTTGGAAATAGCGCAATTCAGAATATTGGACAATTACAAATTAACGGTTTAGAGTTTACCTTAAATGGAGATATTCTTAAAAGTGAAGATTATAATTGGAACTTTACCTTTAACGCTACTTATTTAGATAGAGAAATAACAGAACTTGCAAACAATCAAGATGTAAGAACTGGTGGTATTGCCGGTGGAACAGGAAATACAATTCAATTATTAAGAGAGGGTTTTGCACCTAATTCTTTTCATGTATACAAGCAATTATACAACTTAGCAGGCGAACCAATTGAAGGAGCGTATGCCGATTTAAATGGAGATAATATAATTAATGACGATGATCGTTACTTAAAAGAAAACCCGAATGCAGATGTTACTTTAGGTTTTCAATCTAGCTTTAATTATAAAGATTTTGATTTGGCTTTTAACCTAAGAGCCAGTATTGGTAACTTTAATTACAATAACGTAAACTCTGCAAGAGCACAATATGATTTATTAAAAGACAATGCAGTTTTAGGAAACATACCAACATCTGTTTTAAATACAGGTTTTCAAAGAACTTCAGATGTTATTAATTCTGATATTTATATAGAAAATGCTTCTTATTTAAGAATGGACAATGTTACTTTAGGATACACATTTAACAATCCTATTAAAAAGTTTTCTTATAGTAACATAAGAATATGGGCAGGTGTTCAAAATGTATTTACATGGACGAATTATTCTGGTTTAGACCCAGAAGTATTTAACGGAATTGATAATTTAATTTATCCAAGATCTAGAAACTTCTTAGTTGGAGCTAATATTAAATTCTAATATAAAACAAGATGAAGAAATATATAAAAACAATAAAAAATCTATTCGTTGTTATTTTGTTAACATCAATAGTTACTTCTTGTACAAAAGATTTAAACATTGTACCCGAAGATGACCAAACTGTTTTAAGTGATGCGCTGTTTGAAAATGAAAGTGCTTATTTAGAAGTTTTAGCAGGTGCTTACGCAAACTTATCTTTAACAGGAGTTGATGGACCAGAAAGCTCAAATATTCAAGGTCTAGACGCAGGTACAAGTCAATACGGTAGAACATTACTATACCTGCAAACACTTTCTGCAGATCAAATGATATGGTCTTATGAAAATGATCCGGGTACAAGAGAAATACAACGTAATATCTGGACCGCTCAAAACCCAGTTATATTAGGAATGTTTAGTAGAGCGATGGTTTCTGTAGCATTTGCAAATAATTTTTTACGCGAAACAACTACAGAAAAATTAGAAGCAAGAAATGTAACGACTGCAACAAGAGCAGAAATTGTAACATTCAGAGCCGAAGCAAGGTTATTAAGAGCTTTATCATACTACCATATTATGGATCTATATGGAAAAGCACCTATGGTTTTAGAAACAGACCCAACTGCTGGTTTCAATCCTCCACAAGTTGGAAGAGCTGAATTATTTACATTCATAGAAAGCGAATTATTAGCAATTGAAGCAGACTTAATGGCTCCTAAAACCAATCAACACGGTAGAGCAGACAAAGCTGTTTCTTGGATGATTTTAGCGAAAATGTATTTAAATGCAGAGGTTTATATTGGTGAAGCTAAATACACCGAAGCTATTGATAACTGTAAAAAAATTATTGGAGGCGGCTACTCATTAGCAACCGATTATGCACATCTATTTATGGCAGACAACAATACAAACTCTGCAAATAATGAAATCATTTTCCCTATAATTTCAGATGGTCTAATCACACAAAGTTACGGCCCAACAACTGTTATAATTAATGGTCAAATAGGAAGTTTAGAAGCAAATGGTGAAGCTTTGGGAGTTGGTGCTGCTGGCTGGGGAGGTGCATTAAGAGTAAGAAAACAATTTGCTCAATTATTTGATGGTGGTATCTATTCTGGAGACTCGAGAAATACAATCATTTCTGGAACTAGAGATATTAACATTACAGATATCTCTGACAAAGACCAAGGGTATGTTATCGAGAAATATTCGAATGCTACCTCAACGGGTACATTTGGCGCTGATCAAACTTTTGTAGATACAGACTTTCCTTTATTTCGATTGGGAGATGTATACTTAATGTATGCTGAAGCACATCTAAGAGGTGGTTCTAGTGGTTCTAATGCAGACATGGTAACTTATATTAATGGCTTAAGAACTAGGGCTAATAATCCTCAAGACAACTTAACTGCTGCAGATATCACTTTAGATTTTATTATTGATGAAAGAGCAAGAGAGTTACATTGGGAAGCACATAGAAGACAAGATTTAATTCGTTATGGCCTATTTACAGGAGGTAATTATAATTGGGCTTGGAAAGGAAATGGTAGTAATGGTATTTCTTTGCCTGCTCACATGAAGTTATATCCAATACCTTCTGCAAGTTTAGCTTCTAACCCTAATTTAACTCAAAATGTTGGGTATTAATTTAAAAAACAAATTACAAATGATGAAAAATATAAAAAGATTTTCAGCAGTTAGTATCATTGGTTTGGTATTTTTATTCCTCCAATCTTGCGGTGACACTTCTGAAACATTTACGATATCACAACCAACAGCTCCTGTTTTAGCTGAATTAAATTTCACGAAATTAGAACTAGACGCTGTCAATACATCAAACCCAGCTTTAACATTAAATTGGGATGAAGCTAATTACGGTATTCAAGCTGCTGTTAATTATGCCATTCAATTTTCTAAAGATGATGCTTTTACAGAACCAAAAACCGCTTCAACAATTACGGGTCAAACTTCGGTTACCTTATCTATTAGTGAAGTAAATTCAGCTGCTGGTAATGCAGGAGTAAACCCTTTTAATTGGTCAGACATTTATATCCGAATTGTTGCTTCTTTAGGAACACAAACTAATGAGACCGCTGTATCAAATACAATTCAATTTAGTGTGTATCCTTACTTTAATTACACTTTTAAAGATTATTATATAATTGGGAATGCAACAGCACCTGGTTGGGATAATTTTGAAACAGGAAATAACCCAGCTTTATTTAGAGATGAAACAGATAGTAGTACTTTTTACTATACAGGTTATTTTGAAAAAACTAGTGCAGATGATGGTGAAGGTCGTTTTAAAGTAATTGAAAATAAAGGATCTTGGTCGGACCAATGGGGAACAACATACCCAGACAACGAAGACCCAATAGAAACGGAAGGTGATGTTGCTGGAAACCCAGGAACACAAGAAACAGACCCAGGAAGATTTGGTGTAAATGCTGCCGGTTTTTATACCTTCAAAATAAACTTTGCTTCTAAAAAGTTTTCTATTGAAGATTTTGATACCGCTGGTATTACAAGTCCAACATCATTAGAGATGCAAGGATCTAGTACTGCAAATGTGGCAATGACTCCTTTAGCTTTTGATGGTCATATTTGGTTTGCTACTGCAATCCATTTAACACCAGGTAATGTCGAGTTTGTAACAGGTGCAAGTGCTAAGTGGGGAAGTTCAACTTCTTTTTCTGGTGTAGCTACCAATGGTGGTGGTGCAATTCCAGTAATTGTAGAAGATGATTATGATGTTTGGTTTAATGACTTAACAGGTCGTTATATCTTAATCCCTTTAAATTTATAATATCAGTTTAACTTATAATAGATAAAATATGAAAATTTATTTAAAAAGAGTAAGCTTCTTATTCTTATCACTAATACTATTATTTGGTGCTTGTGATACCGAAGAAAGCTTAACAATAACTAGTCCAGATCCTGAATTTAAATTAATTGCACCGGGAATTAGTAATGTGTTTTTAAACTTTGCCCTACCAGATAATCCTGCATTTACAATTACTTGGGTCGATGAGATTAACGTAGCTGCAAACTACGCCGTAGAAATGTCTGTAGAGGATACTTTTGCTGCTCCTATTCAATTAGGGAATACAGATAAAAAGAACTTTACAATGACAGTTGGAGAGTTGAACCAGAAATTAGACAATGCTTCTGTAAAATCTTATTCAGCTACAGCTATTTTCGTAAGATTAAGTACAGGTAGCTCAATTTCTAATGTTGTTTTATTTCAAGTATCTAAATTTGCTGTAAAACCTCCTGTAATAAGAAGTCCTGACAGTTCTTTCTCACAAATATTATCAGATGTTAATCCTAATGAGACAGCACTAACAATCACCTGGAATGATCCTGAAATTGGAGCGACAAGTAACGTAAGCATAATTTACGAAATAGAGATGGCTGTTGAAGGAACAGATTTTGCTTCTCCAACAAATATAGGAACATCTAACACTACTACATTTGAAGTTTCTCATGATAATTTAAATGATCTGGTAATTGCTAGTGGAGCAAAAGCAACTATTGCTTCAAACTTAGATTTTAGAATTAAAGCAATAACAAAATCTGCTTCTGGTGACCTAACAAGAACATCAGATCCTATTACAATTTCATTAACCGCATTTAAAGCTGCAATACCAGACAATTTATTTATGGTAGGTGCTCATAATGGATGGAACAATGCTGATGCAACGCAACAATTCTACAATGACGGAAATGGAGTGTTTACAAAAGTACAAGCTTTTACTGCCGGAGAAGAATTTAAAATGATTCCTACTTCTGGTACTTATGATGGCGATTATGGTGAGGACAAAAACAATCCTGGTAAGATAGTACAAGAAGATGAACAAAACATCAAAATTGCTACTACAGGAAACTATGTTGTAATTGTAGATTTTAATACATTAAGTTACAAGCTAGAGAATATAGACACCATGTTTATGGTGGGTGCTCATAATGGTTGGAATAATGCTGATGCAACTCAACAATTTTACACATCAGGAAACGGAGTATTTACAAAAATGCAAGCTTTTACCGCTGGAGAAGAATTTAAAATATTACCAAATTCTGGTTCTTGGGACAATGATTGGGGAGAAAATAAAACGACTCCTAATAGATTAGAGCAAGATGAAGAGCAAAACATAAAAATAGCTACTACAGGCACTTTTATGGTTACTTTAGACTTTAACACATTATCTTTTAACCTTATAGAATCTCCAACAGTTTTACATTTAGTTGGTTCACCTAATGACTGGAACAATGCAACAGCCCCTGCCTTTACAAAAGTCTCTAAAGGCTTGTTTGAACTAACACTAGCATTAACAGCTACAGATGAATTTAAGTTTTTACCTGTACAGGGTTCATGGGATAATGACTGGGGAGAAAGTAAAAGCTACCCTGGTATGCTTGTAAGAGATGATGAAAACAATGTAAAATCTCCTGGAGATGGTACTTATAAAATTACAGTAGATTATAATAAAGGAACTATAACTATTCAGTAATCTTGTTAAGATTATATAAAGGCTACCTTTCTTAGGTGGCCTTTGTATTTTAAAAATACCTTTTATGAAAAAAATTACGCTACTTTTTTTATTTATAACTTCTTTCGGATTTAGTCAAGTACAAAATGTTGCTTTTAGTGTTTCTCCATCAACATTTGAAGAAACAGATGCCATTACTATAACTGTTTCTAATATAACAACCGCTTCTTGGGGAGTTTCAGATATCTATTTATGGTCTTGGTCTTATGACATTGATGACAGCAACTCTAAGGATTCTCCAACAAATGGAAGTTGGACAAGCTCTAATGAAGCTCAAAAATTAACAAACAACGGTACTGGTTCATACTCAATTACCTTTACACCTACTTCTCTTTATAATAGGACTAATATTGGTAGTATAGGAATGTTAGTAAAAGCAAAAGACGGTTCAGGTAATAAGAAATCTCAAGACCAATATTTTGAAGTTGGTGCGTATCAATTAACTTTAAACACACCTTCAATTTCTTCAACAATTTTAAATTCAGGTGAAACATTACCGATTAACGCAACTACCTCATTGTCTGCTAATTTCAATTTAAAAGCAAACGGAATTTCTATTGACCAAAAAACAAATATTACAACATATAGCTTCTCTCCTACTGTTACAGAAAATACAAATTATACTTTAGAAGCTACAAATAATGGAGAAATTAAAAGCACAACATTTAATGCAATTGTAAGACCTACAGTTACTGAAGCTGCTGTTCCTTCAGGAATGAAAGATGGAATTAACTTAAACCCATCAGATAATACAAAAGCAACTTTAGTATTTTATGCTCCAGGTAAAGAATTTATTCATCTAATTGGTAATTTTAATAATTGGCAAGTAAACGATATCTACTTACTAAAAAAAGACAGTACAAAAGATCGTTTTTGGATAGAACTTAACAGCTTAACTCCACAAAAAGACTATACGTATCAATATATAATTGAAGCCGATTTAAGAGTTGCAGATCCGTATTCTACAGTGGTTTTAACAGAATCAAACGATCAATATATTAACGCAACTACATATCCTAACTTACCAAGTTATCCTGCAGGAAAAACAAATCATGCTGTAACTTTATTAAGAACTGGTGATGCTGCTTACCTTTGGAAAGCAACTTCTTATACTAAACCTAAAAAAACAGATTTAGTTATTTATGAAATTTTAATTAGAGATTTTGATGAGTTACATAGTTTTAATGCCGTAAAAGCAAGATTAGATTATTTAGAAGAATTAGGTATAAACGCTATAGAATTGATGCCGGTAATGGAGTTTGATGGCAATGAATCTTGGGGATACAACCCTTCATTTCACATGGCATTAGATAAGTATTATGGCAATACAACTTCTTTTAAACAGTTTATTGATGAATGCCATAGAAGAGAAATTGCTGTTATTTTAGACGTTGCATTTAATCACGCTTCTGGGCAAAATCCTTATTATAGAATGTGGAATACCGATAACGGTGGTTACGGTGGTCAAGCAAGTGCAGACAGTCCTTTCTTTAATCAAACAGCAACACACTCTTACGGTGTTTTTAATGATTACAATCACTCTAAACAAGCGGTAAAAGACTATGTAAAAAGGGTTTCTCAATATTGGATTGAAGAATATAAAATTGACGGATTTAGATGGGATTTGACAAAAGGATTCACACAAAATTGTTCAGACTCTAACCAAAATTGTACAAATAACTACCAACAAGACAGAGTTGATATTTTAAAAGAATACGCAGATAATCAATGGGAAATAGACCCTAATTTTTATATTATTTTCGAACATTTAGGAACTAATAATGAAGAAACTCAGTGGGTAAATTATAGATTAAATGAAGGAAAAGGAATTATGGTCTGGGGAAATCACAATCATCAATATAACCAAGCAACAATGGGTTTTGGTAGCGATGCAGATTTTTCTTGGGTTTCTTACAAAAACAGAGGTTGGTCTGTGCCAGCAAATGTAAGTTATATGGAAAGTCATGACGAAGAGCGATTAATGTATAAGAACCTACAATTTGGTAATTCTAATAATTCTTATCAAATTAAAAATATTAATACTGCTTTGGCTAGAGAAGAATTAGCAGGCGCTTTTTATTTTACGGTTCCTGGTCCAAAAATGATTTGGCAATTTGGCGAATTAGGCTATGATATTTCTATTAACCAAAATGGTAGAACAGGTAATAAACCTATTTTATGGAATTATTTAGCAGATGAGAATAGAAGACGTTTAAAAGAAACGTGGTCTCAATTAATTAAACTAAAACTACAATATGATATTTTTGAAACATCAGATTTTACTTTAGACGTTGGTAATTCTAACGGATTGAATAAAATCCATTTAACAGATACCTCTTCTTCAGAAATACAATACGTAACTATTGTCGGAAACTTTAGTGTAACAACACAAAGTATATCTCCATCTTTTCAAAAGACAGGAACTTGGTATAATTTGTTAGATAACAACGCTACAATAAATATTACAAGTACAACTGCTTCAATTTCTTTAGCTCCAGGAGAGTTTAAAGTGTATGGAAACAAACCCGCAACACTTTCTAATGAGGCTGTTTTTATGAATGATAAGAAAACAGGTATCTACCCAAACCCAACAGAAAACTCTTTTAAAATAAACACAGAAACAAATCATTTAACAATTTTTGATGTTACTGGTAAAAAGGTAAAAGAATTTAAAGGTAGTTTCAAGAAATCAGCAATTTTCTCTATAAAAGATTTAGACAAAGGGATTTATTTTATAAAAATAGAGGGACAAAACAACTCTCTTAGAGTCATAAAAATGTAAAAAAACTGTTATTATCAACATTAAAACAATAGGTAGCAGAAAAATGTTACCTATTTTTTTGGTTAATACGCAGCCTTTAATTTGTAAAAAATAAACTGATAAATATTAAATCTCCTAAAAAACTATTTTCACTTCTTGTAAAATTAGTTTTTAAAGTAGAAGGTTAAATTATTTTTATCTTCCTAACACATTATCTACTTTTGGCAATTCAACTTATAAATAAAGTTAAAAATGAAACAAACATTATCTAATTCAGTATTGTATTTAATGAGTATTACTGCTGGTTTAGTTGTGGCTAACTTATATTACAGTCAACCACTTTTACATCTTATTTCTGTTGAATTTAACGTTTCTGAATCTGCAGTTAGTAATGTTGCACTATTTACACAATTAGGGTACGCCCTAGGTTTATTATTTATTATTCCTTTGGGAGATAAGGTATCAAATCATAAAATTTTACAGTATGATTTTTTTCTAATGATTGCAGCCTTAATTGCCACAGCATTTTCTAGCTCTTTATTTCTACTTATTCTAAGTAGTTTCTTTGTTGGTTTTACTTCTGCAATTCCGCAATTGTTTGTACCAATGGCTGCACAATTAAGCGACACTAAAAATAGAGGTCGTGCAATTGGGGTAGTAATGAGTGGTCTATTAATTGGTATCTTAGGTAGTAGAATTATTAGTGGTTTTGTTGGTGAAATTTATGGTTGGCGTGTTATGTATTTTGCTGCATCTGCAATTATGCTATTTTTATTTTTGATTCTAATGCTAAAATTACCTAAACTATCTCCTAATTATAAAGGAAGTTACGCCAGCTTAATGCAATCTCTGTGGTATTATTTCAAAAAAGAACCTTCCTTAAGGTTGGCTACGTTAAGAGGTGCTTTGGCTTTTGCTGGTTTAAGTGCTTTTTGGACAACCCTTGTTTTTTTAATGGAAGAAAATTTTAACTACGGAAGTAGTGTTACCGGAGCTTTTGGGTTATTTGGTATTGTTGGTGCTTTAGGCGCAACAATTGTTGGAAAATTAAATAACAAAGTCAGTAAAAATAAAATCATTGCCTTTTCTGCCATTTTATTAGTATTCTCTTGGGTTATATTCCTAATTTCTGAAAACTCATTAATAGGTATCGCAATTGGGGTTGTTTTAGTAGATTTAGGTCTGCAAGCCCTACATGTAACCAATCAAAATATTATTTTCTCTAGAAATGAAGAAGCAAGAAATAGAGTAAACACCATTTATATGGTTGGTTTTTTTATCGGCGGAGCACTTGGTACAACTTTAGGTGCTATAATGTGGCAACATTTTAAATGGACTGGCGTTTCTGCTCTAGGAATAGCTTTATCGGTATTGATTTTTATGGTTCATCAATTCTCTAAAAAGTTATAAATTAGTACAGCTATCTAAATCTTGAGAAAATGGAAAAAGCAGTTTGGAATGTAAAACTATATGGAGGAAGAGGTTCTACCCCTGTTTGTGAATTAGATTTTCAAAAATATGGTGGAAATACAACCTGCATTTATGTTGATTTGTTAATTAATGACCGCAGTAAGTTGATGGTTATTTTTGATGCAGGCACAGGAATTAGACAGCTTGCAAATGATATTGAAACAGGTCGCATACCGAAAACAGATTTCATTTTATTAGTTTTTACACACCTCCACTGGGATCATATTCAAGGTTTTCCTTTTTTTTCGCCTTTGTATAATCCAAATCAGAAAATTGGTGTTGTTTACCCAAAGAAAAAACTTCATATAAAAGACGTTAAAGATCTTTTTGCCTTGCAAATGCAAAAGGAGTTTTTTCCCATTCAATTAGAAAATATGGGCTCAGATTTACATTTTATAGATTATAAAGATGCAGAAGTTTTATTAGGTGAAGATGGTTTGGTGAAATTTAGCTACAGAGAACACAACCACCCTGGAGGTGCTTTTAGCTACAAACTAGAAGCCGGTGGCAAGTCAATTGTTATTTCTACAGATTTAGAACACGGCAAAGAGATTGATAAAAATGTAGTTGCTTTTTCTAAAAATGCAGACTTGTTAATTCATGATGCACAATACACCGATGAAGAATTAGCATTGCATCGTGGTTGGGGACATAGTAGTTTTAACCAAGCCATAGAAACTGCAGAATTAGCAAACGTTAAAAATGTAGTACTTACACATCACGATCCTTCACACAACGATGATTTTTTGTCAGCCATAGAAAAAGAATGTAAAAGTCGTTTTAAGAATTCTCAACTCGCAAAAGAAGGAATGGAATTTAATATTTAGCTATCAAAACGCAAATAAATTACTTTTCTTTATATAAAAAGAGTTTATAAGAATTTAATAAACTTTAGTTCGCCAAATTACGAACTAAACGTATTTTTTCATTCTGAAATTAAGCTCATACTATTAAAAAATAAGGAGCATTTACAACTTATAGAAGAGTCAAGCTTTGATATAGAAGAACGCATTCGTTTATCTCCTTTATCATCGATAATTTATGCGTTGTTAATTTAATCTTCTTATAATGGAGTAGCCTTTTGAAGGGATAAGAGAAATTATTAAAGCTAGAAAAAGTTCTATATCAGTAAATGTACTTACGAAACTTGGTTACATTACTTTCATAACAAAATCGGGAGATAGAAAAAGGTATTTTAAAATTGCTAAATACGCATCCTTACTCTCTTTAGAAATCTACCTACAAAGCATAGATGATGAAATGAAGATTGTAAATCGAATTAACCATTTCAATCAAAAGTACTATTCAGAAAAATTTTCGAATGAACAATATATAGGTGTTATATATCAAGATTACTTGGTCGAAAAATAAAATTGGTAGAAGAAACTATTCGTAAAATGACTGACTTCCGAAAGTTTGAAAAATAAAAGCTCCTAATTTAGTACCATTTTAAAGTTTTAACATTTATTTAAACCCAACTAGTTCGCTTTGTTACGAACTAAAACTAAATTTGTATTACTAATAACGTAAAAACTATTTATGAAAACTAAAATAATCTTATTAGTCTTAATAGCAATTGCAGCTATAAGTTGTAACTCAGGAAAGAAATCGGCTACAGAAACAAATAACAAAATTTCATCAGAAAAAATGTCTATCGAAAATATAAAGTGGACGATGAATTCATTAGAAGGTAAAAGTACTAATGTATCGGGGCAAAACGGACAAGCTATTTATTTTACTTTAGATTCAAAAACAAACCGTATTAGTGGACACGCTGGTTGTAATACCTTTATGGGAACTTATCAATTAGAAGACAATAATCAAATTTCTTTCAGCAAATTAGCTTTAACTAGAATGATGTGTCCGGATGTAAAGATAAACGAATCTCAAATTATAAATATTTTTGAACTAGTTGATAATTTCACCATAAAAAATGGAAAATTAATACTTAACAAAGCAAAAATGACACCCTTAGCAACATTTAAAAAAGGGGACGTTTCTAACAACCAAATTGTAGAGAAATACTGGAAATTGAAAACATTAGAAGGAAAAGAGATTAAAATGGCAGATACTCAAGAGCGCGAAATTTTCTTCACCTTAAAAGCAGCTAAAAATAGAATAACTGGTTTTGCAGGTTGTAATTCAATTTCCGGCGAATATACTTTAGAAGAGGGCAACAGAATTCGTTTTAAAAACATAGCAACAACTTTAATGGCGTGTCCAGATGTAGATGTACATGAAAGTGAATTCTTAAAAGTTTTTGAATTGGCAGATAATTACACAATTAAAGATGATGTTTTATCTCTAAATGTTGGTAGAAGAGCTCCTTTAGCAGTTTTTGAAGCGGTTTATGTGCAATAAATAAGATAAAGAACTACTAAACAATTATTAAGGAATCATAAATTTGGTTAATTGTGGTTGATTGACACCTTTTTGATGATTTCTGTTTAGTCGTTCTTTTTAAAATCTAAACTATTCCTATAAATAAAAGATTAGAAACCATCTATAAAAAATTATTTCATGTTAAAAACTAAAGTTTTACTTACTGGCGCTTCCGGAACTGTTGGTTTTGAAGTCTTGAAACAATTATCTAAAAATGCATCTTACGATCTTACTATATTTGATAAAAAAACAAAAAATTCTCTTGAAAAGTTAAAACCTTTTGAACCTAACATCAATTTAATTTTTGGAGATATTTCAAATAGTAAAGACTTAGAAAAAATAAGAGATATAGATGTAGTTATTCATTTAGCTGCAATTATCCCTCCCTTGGCAGACGAATTACAAGAATTAGCTTACAATGTAAATGTGCTAGGTACTCAAAATTTAATTAAACAATTAGAACTGCATTCTCCAAATGCTTTTTTAATGTATAGCTCTAGTATTTCTGTTTACGGAGATCGTATTAAAAACCCTTATATACAAGTAGAAGATACTCTAAAACCAAGTAAAGGTGATACGTATGGAGAAACCAAAATAACGGCAGAAAAAAGTGTTTCAAAAAGTAATTTAGATTGGGCTATCTTTAGACTTGCTGCTATTATGGGCAACCATAAAATGTCTAAATTAATGTTTCATCAACCTTTAAATACTGCCTTAGAAATTGCAACCCCAAAAGACACTGCAAGAGCATTTGTAAACGGAATTGAAAAGCGAAAGCAACTTTCTAAACAGATTTTTAATTTGGGTGGCGGTGAATCTTGTAGAATTAGCTACCAACATTTTTTAGAGCGCTCTTTTGCAATTTTTGGACTGGGAAAATTAAATTTTCCTAAACATGCTTTTGCAGATAAAAATTTTCATTGTGGTTATTATACTGATGGCGATGATTTAGAAAACATTGTTCATTTTAGACAAGATAGTTTAGAAGATTATTTTAAAATGGAAGCAAAAAAAGTATCATTCATCAAAAAATTAGCAGCATCCGTTTTTAAAGCACCTATTAAATGGTTTTTACTAAAGAAATCTGAACCGTATGAAGCTTACAAGAATAAAAACATGAAACAAATGAAGCATTACTTTAATTAACACAATAAGTTAATGAACAATATTTTTTTATATATCACATTTTTAACAACAATATTCTCAACCAATCACCCGCAATTAACCATTAATATATCCAATATTGAAAAGGTAGCAGGCAAGATTGTAATTGGTGTTTTTAGTACAAAAAAAAGCTTTTTAAAAGAAGGAAAATCATTTAAAGAATATATAATAGACGTTAATGATAATTCAGTATCATTTGTAATTAAAGATCTATCAAAAGGTGATTATGCTATTTCATTATATCATGATGCAAACTCTGATAATGTATGCAATCGTAATTTTTTTGGTATTCCAAAAGAAGGTTATGGATTTTCAAAGAACTTCAAACCAAAATTATCAGCACCAAAATATAAAGACTGCAAATTTTTACTTGAAAATAATATAATTTTAGATATAAAATTACCAAACTAACATCAACTTAAAATCCAGTAATTATGAATTCAGTATTTTTAAAAACAATCAAAAACACTATTAAACATTGGTATATTCCTTTATTGGTAGGAATTTTCTTTATAATTGTTAGTATTATTTCTTTTGCATCGCCAATAAGCTCTTTACTTACATTATCAATTTTATTTGCGCTGTCTTTTTTATTTGGAGGCGTTTCAGAAATTATTTTTTCAATAGTAAACAAACATCAATTAGAAAATTGGGGTTGGTCTTTAGCTTTCGGAATCATTACTTTTCTTGCAGGTTTCTCATTGCTAATTCACCCAAATTTATCAATTAATGTATTAGCTTTTTACATCGGTTTTACAGTACTCTTTCGTTCTATTGCAGCTATTAGTTTTGCTTTAGATATTAAAAGTTATGGTAATAAAAATTATGGTACTTTATTAGCATTTGGTGTTTTAGGAGCAATCTTCTCATTTATATTAATTTCAAATCCTATTTTTACAGGTATGAGTGTTGTTGTTCTTATTGCTATTAGCTTTCTATTTGCAGGTTTATTTAGTATATTTTTAGCCTTTCAATTAAGAAAGTTACACAAATCTTCTAAAACTATTTCTGCAGAACTAAAAGAAAAATATGATGATATAATAGAGGAAATTCGTAATGAATGGAATGATTAAAAATAGACTTATAAAAATAACCTCTACTAATATTATTCTTTATGATGTTAGTTAAGGCAAATTAAAATTTTACTAAAAAATAATTATGTTACTTATTAAAAAAGCTTATTTACAAGATTTAAATGATATTTTGTCTATAGAACAAAACGTATTTAATACAGACAGTTACCCTCCTTTTGTAATTCGTCAATTATTTGATATTTCTGATGAATACTTCTTAGTTGCCAAAGAAGATAATAAAATTTTAGGCTACGTTATTGGCGGCTTAAACTTAGATAAAAAACAAGGTTGGGTTTTATCTTTAGGAGTACACAAAGATGCAAGAGGAAAAGGGCTAGGTGAAAAATTAACCCACGAATTAATAGCTATTTTAAAAGAAAAAGAAACTGAAGAAATTTGTTTAACAGTATATCCAGAAAATCATGTGGCTATAAAAATTTACAAAAAGTTAGGTTTTACTGGCAATCAAGTTTTAGATAACTATTTTTTAGATTATGAAAAACGGATTATAATGACTTTGAAAACAAATTAAAATAAGAAAGATAAAAAACCTGTTAAATGCTACACTGCTTTATCTAGCAATAAAGACAAAACAATCAGTCTTTTTAGAGATCAACCAAAAGTATTAAGCTTCTTTACGGAATTACAACAAGTAACAAACTAAGAAAGTTTAAAAGTATTTAATTTAGATAAATTAAGAATAAAACCAAAACAATATGGATACATCAAATTTTTTCAACTTAAAAGGAAAAATAGCTATTGTAACTGTTGGCGCAAACGGAATAGAAAAAGAAAGTTGCTAAATATTAGCTGCTTACGGCAGCTAAAGTAGTTGTTTTTGATTACAATTTAGAAGCTGTAAAAAAAAACAGCAGATGAAGTAAATAATAACGATGGTACAGCTATTGCCATAGACTGTGATGTTACAAAAAATGAAGCTTCAGTAAGTTTAGTTGATAAAGCTATTAAAAAACTTGGAAGTATTGAAGTTTTGATAACAATTTTAGTGGCGGTGATACAGGAAAGGAAAGCCCTTATAATATTTCTTTAGAGCAGTTTAAAAAAGTTTTTGAAATTAATGTGTTTAGTATGTGGAGATTGTGCCAATTAGTGAGTATGCGTCTTCAAAAGCTGCAATAAGCCACATGACACGTAATTTAGCTTTTGATTATGGACCAGATAATATTAGAATAAATGCAATAAGACCCGTAGCAACACGAACAGATGCTTTAAATACCGTTTTAACACCAGAGTTAGAAAAAGAAAAGTCAAAACACACACCAATTAATAGATTAGGTAAACCAGAAGATATTGCTGGTGCAGTACTGTATTTTGCAGCACCAATTTCTAATTGGACTAGTGGGCAAGTTATCTTTATTAATAGAGGTGGCGAGTAAACTTTAGATATGTAGAAAAACCGAGTTTATGAATTTAATTTTTCTTAGATTTGGAATAATTAGATACTCACTCTAAAGCTGAAAAATCTTTAGTTTTAAAGCGAGAAACACAACAACATTTTACCAAAAGCAGCTATTTTTTTATAGCTGCTTTACTACTTTTAAATTATGATGAAATTTTTAAATAACAAATGGTTTTTATTATTTGTAATTGCGTTAACTTGGGGAAGTTCATTTATGTTGATAAAAAAATCTTTAGTAGCATTTACGCCCTATGAAATCGGTGCAATACGCGTTGTAGGATCAGGGCTTTTATTCGCTTTTATTGGTGTTCCTGCATTATTTAAAATGTCTAGAAAAACAATTATTTGGGTTACAATTGCTGGTTTTTTTGGTAATTTTTTACCCATGTTTTTATTTCCAATAGCACAAACACAAGTAAGCAGTTCTTTGGCTGGTATTTTAGATTCTTTAGTACCTGTTTTTGTAATGGTCTTTGGTTTTCTACTCTTCGGAATTAAAAGTAAGAAATCACAAGTAATCGGTGCAATTATTGGTTTTTTAGGAGCTGCAAGTTTAATTTATTTTTCTGAAGGAAATACGGAAGATTCTAAATTTTGGTATACAATGCTAGTCGTTTTAGCCGGCGCTTCTTACGGCGTAAATGCTGTGGTTATAAAAGAACGAATTCCGAATTTAAATGCCATAAAATTAACGGCTGCAGTATATTCTATTTGGGCTGTTCCTGCTTTGGTTATTTTATATTTCACAGGACTTGTTCAAAATTTTGAGATGGAACCAGCATATACAGAACCTATAAGTTATTTAGCTTTTTTAACTTTTTTTGGTACTGCAATTGCTATGTTATTATATTTTAAATTAATACAAGATACCTCTGCCGTTTTTGCAAGCACAGCAAGTTACTTATTACCAATTGTTGCTGTTATTTGGGGTGTTTTAGATGGTGAAAAATTTTCATTTTGGTATATTTTTGGAGGAACATTAATTTTAATAGGAATTTATTTAATCCGTGAAAAAAAGAAAAATCCGAAATTAGTTCCTCGTGGGTAAGTTATAATATAGCTGTTTTACAATCAATAAAAACAGCTGTATTTATTGCGTTATTCGATGTTATTATTAAGAAAATTGCTATAAAAACAGTACCTTTGTTACTTCTGGAAAAACAACCTTCATTCCATAGAAAAAGCACTTTTAATACTGCTTAAATTCAATCTAAATGGGTTTTGTGTTATTTCCTATGCTACAAAAACGTAGCTATTACTAAAATTATAAATAAATAATTGTTTGTGCTATTTCCTATGAAACTTGCGCAAGCTAAAAAAATGCATACATATTATGGATATAAGTAAAAAACGCGTTGCAATTATTGGTGCAGGACCAAGTGGATTGGCACAATTAAGAGCTTTTGAAGCTGCTAAAAAACAAGGCTTAGAAGTACCAGAAGTGGTTTGTTTTGAAAAACAAAGCAATTGGGGCGGCATGTGGAATTTTTCTTGGAGAACAGGTGTTGGAAAATATGGTGAACCCGCACATGGAAGTATGTATAAATATTTATGGTCTAACGGCCCTAAAGAATGTTTAGAATTTTCTGATTATTCTTTTGATGAGCATTTTAAGAAGCCAATTTCTTCTTACCCACCAAGACCTGTTTTATTCGATTACATTCAAGGTCGCATCAAAAAAAACAACGTTAGAGACTACATTCGTTTTAACACAACTGTACGCTGGATAAATTACAATGAAGACACTAAAAAATTTAAAATTGTTTTAGACAATTTAAAAATAGATAAAACATATTCAGAAGAATTTGATTATTTAGTCGTAGCTTCTGGTCATTTCTCTACTCCAAACATGCCTTATTTCGAAGGGATAGAAGAATTTACTGGTCAAGTAATGCATGCACATGATTTTAGAGGAGCAGATCCTTACAAAGATCAAGATTTATTAATTATAGGTAGCAGTTATTCTGCAGAAGACATTGGTGTTCAATGTCATAAACATGGCGCAAAATCGGTAACATTAAGTTACAGAAGCAATCCTATTGGTGTAAATTGGCCAGAAGGAATTACAGAAGTACCTTTATTAAAGTATTTTAAAGGAGATACTGCTTTTTTTAAAGACGGTACTTCTCAAAAATTTGATGCCGTTATCATGTGTACAGGCTATCAACACAAATTTCCTTTTTTACCAGACGAATTACGTTTAAAAACAAAAAACAACTTATATCCAGATCATTTATACAAAGGTGTTTTCTTTAATGACATTCCGAATTTAATGTATTTAGGAATGCAAGATCAATATTACACCTTTAATATGTTTGACGCTCAAGCTTGGGTTGCGAGAGATTTTATGATGGATCGTTACAAGATACCAGCAAAAGCAGAAAGACGTTTAGACATTAATAAATGGTTGATTGATAATGAAATATTAAAATCTAGCCATGATCATGTAGACTTTCAAACGGCCTATATTAAAGACTTACTGGCTTTATCTGATTACCCAGATTTTAATGTAGAAAAGGTTGCCGAAATGTTTAAAGAATGGCTAAAAGATAAAGATGATAATATTTTAACATATCGCGACAAAACGTTTCAAAGTGTGGTTACAGGAACCATGGCAGAAACCCACCACACAGAATGGATGGATGAATTAGATGATAGTAAAGAACGTTATTTATTTAAAGATGAAAGTGAAGAAGCTTTAGAAGATAAAGAAGAAGAGCTTGCTTAAATTTTATTCTATGGATAGAATTTAAGACCTCATAGGTTTTTAAATCTGTGAGGTTTTTTTCTTTCTAGCCAATATGCAACCAAAAAAAAACCTTAATTTGGAAACCATATACAATAATACTATGAATTGGATTATAGCATTACAAATCATCTACGCACTCATCGTAATTTTAGTTATTTTAAGGGTTTTGTATGATACAAGAAGCGGAACAAAAGCATTGGCATATATTCTATTTATTGTGTTTATACCTATTTTTGGTATGTTATTTTATTTTTCCTTCGGAATTAATTATCGCAAACGAAAACTCTACACAAAAAAAATTGTGCAAGACGAACCACTTCGCAAACGTCTAAAAAACAAAATAAACAGCTATTCCAATTCCATTCTGAAATCAGTATTGGTAGCAGATAAATATCACAATTTAATTGAATTTATTCATCGTTCGGGAAACAGCCCACTAACGGCTAATAATAAAGTAGAATTATTAATAAATGGTGAAGAAAAGTTTCCAGCATTATTAAAAGCTTTAGAAAGTGCAACCTCACATATACATATAGAGTATTATATTTATGAAAACGATATAACCGGAAATCAAGTTGCAGAAATTTTAAAAAGAAAAGCAGAACAAGGTATTCAAGTTCGCTTTATGTATGATGATTTTGGTAGTCATAGTCTAGGAGAACAATTTATTAATTCTCTAAATGATGCAGGTGTTTTAACAGCACCTTTTTATAAAATAAAATGGTATGCTTTAGCCAACAGAATCAACTATAGAAATCATAGAAAAATTGTAATTATCGATGGCGAAATTGGCTTTGTTGGTGGTATTAATATGAGTGATAAATATAGAAATGATACAAATGAAAAAGAACATTTATATTGGAGAGATACACATTTAATAATCAAAGGGCAAGCAGCATCCTACTTACAATACTTGTTTCTATGTGATTGGAATTTTTGCAGCAATTCACCTTTAGAATATTCCGAAATATATTTTCCAGATAATTCAAAACAGGAAACGATACAGAATGAAATAGTACAAATTGCTGCTTCTGGCCCAGACAGTTTTCAACCTGTTATTTTTTATTCATTATTAAAAGCTATTAATTCAGCCAAAAAGAGCATTTATATTACAAGTCCGTATTTTATTCCCGGAGAAAGTTTAATGGATGCATTAATTATTGCCATTCAAAGCGGCTTGGATGTAAAACTAATTATTCCTGGAGTTTCAGATTCTAAAATGGTAAACGCAGCTGCAAATTCTTATTACACAGAATTACTAGAATATGGTGCAAAAATTTACAAGTATAATAAAGGGTTTGTCCATGCAAAAACAATGATTGTAGACCATGATTTAGCTATAATTGGTTCTGCAAATATGGATTATAGAAGTTTTGATTTAAATTTTGAAGTGAATGCTTTATTGTATAGTGAAAAAATTGCAAAACAATTAAAAGATGTTTTCAATAACGATTTAAAAGTGTCTGAACAAATTGATGCAAAAACTTGGCTAAACAGACCAAAACGTGTCCATTTATGGGAGAAAATAGTACGCTTGTTATCTCCTTTTTTATAAATTCACACTACCATCAATCACCATAACTGCTACTTAAAAAGTAACAGATACCATTTCGAAAACAGCATTTTTATCTTAATTACGCTATTTTTTTTCTATTTTTAAATTAAGTTTAAATAAATTTCCCTCTTCCCTTTTTTAATTATATAATAGAAACGGAACAATCACTAAAATAAAAGTTAAAATAGCGTATTGTTTTAAGTTTTTACTTCTCTAATTCTTATCTTTGAAATTCAATGTTTACGTTAAAAAAATATGATAAAAAAAATATTTCTTACCCCACTTCAAAGATTTGTAAAAATTGAAGGATTCAGCGGAATTCTATTATTATTAAGTACAATAATTGCATTAATTTGGGCAAATTCTAGTTTTGGAGACAGCTATACTTATCTATGGGATTATGAAATTGGAATTACAAGTGAAACTTTCGAACTTAAAAAACCATTAATACTTTGGATTAATGATGGTTTAATGGCTATTTTCTTCTTTTTAATTGGTTTAGAAATAAAAAGAGAAGTTTTAATTGGCGAGTTAAACACCATGAAAAAATTAGCATTCCCTTTATTTGGTGCAGTTGGTGGCGTAATAGTTCCTGTAGCTTTATATATGCTTTTAAATCAAAATCCAGATACTTTTAAAGGTTGGGGAATTCCTATGGCAACGGATATTGCTTTTTCTTTAGCCGTTTTAAACGCGTTGGGAAAACGAGTGCCTTTAAGTCTTAAAATATTTTTAATTGCTTTTGCAATTGTAGATGATATTGAAGCTGTTTTGGTTATTGCTATTTTCTATAGTGGTACTATTAAAATGACACTTTTATTTATTGGTTTAGGTTTATTGGGTATTCTATATTTCTTATCTTATAAAGGGTATTACTCAAAATATATTCTATTTTTTACAGGAATTATTGTTTGGTTACTTTTCTTAAAATCTGGAGTACACCCAACGGTTGCAGGAATTTTATTAGCCCTTTCTGTTCCTATTAGTCAGAATATAGAAACCTCAACATTTATAAATCGATTAGAAGGTATTTTTAAAGGTATTAAAAACGCAAATGTTTTAAAAAAACCTATTTTGTCGAAACAACAAATAGAACAAATGAATGATTTAGAAGGTTGGTCTAATAAATTTCAATCTCCTTTACAACATTTAGAGCACAACCTACATGGTTGGGTGGCCTATTTTATCATTCCCTTATTTGCATTGGCAAACGCAGGTATTTTAATCGATAGCTCTGTAGACATAGAAGTTCCACTGGTTATAAATATAATAATTTGTTTAGTTTTAGGTAAAGGTTTAGGAATTCCTTCTGTAATTTTCTTGGCTAAAAAGTTAAATTTGGTTCAAATACCGTCAGACGTTAATTTTAAACAAATTATTGGTGTTTCATTTATAGCAGGTATTGGTTTTACAATGGCTATTTTTATTGCTAGTTTGGCATTTGCATCAACACCAGAATACATCACTTCAGCTAAAATAGGAATCCTTTTAGGCTCACTTATTTCTGCAATTATTGGCTACTTTATTTTAAGAGCAAGTACGAAAGAAAAAGTAGTTTTAAACCATTAAATGATGTTGCAGAACTTACTATTATTTTCTGGGTTTGCAGGTATTACCGTTTTTATTGGTGGTCTTTTGGCAAATTTTTTTAATCATCATATTAAAGAAAATCCTATAAAATATGAGATTACACATACCATGATGTCTTTTGGCGCAGGAATAATCTTGTCTGCTGTTGCTTTGGTTTTAATACCTAAAGGATTAGAAGATTTAGATGTTTTACCAATGACAATCTCATTTACTGTTGGTGTTTTAATCTTTCTTTTTATTGATCGATATTTGGCTAAAAAAGGAGGAAAGAATGCAACGTTACTGGCAATGTTAATGGATTTTATTCCAGAATCTATTGCTTTAGGTGCTACTTTTGCAATTGAACCAAAGATGGCTCTTTTACTAGCTATTTTTATTGGACTTCAAAACTTACCTGAAGCTTTTAATTCCTATAGAGATTTAGTAGCAAGCGGCTTTACTGCACAAAAAACATTAATTATCTTTTTCATTTTAAGTTTCTTCGGAATTGGAGGTGCATTAATTGGCCATTATTTTTTAACAGATTCGCCTATTTTAACTGCACATTTAATGACATTTGCAAGTGGAGGAATTCTATATTTATTAATAAATGATATTATTCCAGAAAGTAAGTTAAAGAATAATTACTTAACCTCATTAGGCGCCACTTTTGGATTTCTAGTTGGCGTTATTGGTGAAAAATTAATTTAATGAGCACATAAATGACAGATTTTTTAGAAATATATAAGCCACTTCTTATTTATGTAGCAATTGTAATTGCAACAGTTGTTGTTTTATATTTTATTACCCGTTTTATATATCAATGGTTATTAAAAAAAGAAGAAGCCAAATTCCCTGGAGAGAAATCTACTTCTTTAAAATTATTAAAAACAGTATTAAATACACTTTGGTTAGTTCTAGGAATTATTGCTTTGAGCTTTATTTTTGTTGAAGAAGAAAGCTATGGTGAATTAAAAGCTGATTTTAAACTAGCGCTTTATCTTGGTTTTTTAGCAGTAATTACAATAGTTACTGCAGCCACAACCAATCTTTGGTTTAAAAGAAGTATTCGAGAAAAAATTAAGCAAAATCAAGATCCAACGAGTTTAAAGTTTTTAAGATATGTTGCCGTTTTTTCAATATGTTTTATAGGAATACTTTTTGGTTTGTTAGCATTTCCATCATTAAAAGGCGTTGCACAAACGGCTTTAGGAGGTGCAGGTGTAATTGCAATTATTGCGGGTGTTGCCTCTCAAGAAGCACTTTCTAATTTGATAGGCGGAATTTTTATTATCTCTTTTAAACCATTTAAAATCAATGACATAATTCAAATTACAGATACTTTAGTAGGTACTGTTACAGATATTACGTTAAGACATACAATTATTAGAAGTTTTGAGAACAAAATGATTGTTATTCCCAATTCTGTAATAAACAAAGAGCGCCTAATTAATTATAATTTAGGCGAATTAAAGAATTGTAAGTTTGTAGAAATGGGCATTTCTTATGATAGTGATGTAGCGCTTGCAAAAAAAATAATGCAAGAAGAATGTGAGAAGCATCCATTAATACTAGACAATCGTTCTGAGCTCGATAAAAAAGACGGAAAGCCTATTGTAAAAACTGCGCTAACAATAATAAACGACTCTACAATGACTATTCGTGCTTGGGCTTGGTCTAAAAGTTTTGTAGATTCTTTTGAATTACAGTGCGATGTAAACGAAACCATAAAAGCTCGTTTTGATACTAATGGTATTGATTTAGCTTACCCTACAAGAACCATAATTATAGAAAAAGATACTGAATAATTTTCTTTACTTAACAAGAACTTTCTGTTTCTATATTTTCTAAAATAATAACAATTTTAAATACCCATATTGGTACACAAAATAAATATTGAAGATTTAGTGGGCAAGTTTCAAATACTTGGCAGCAACCAAGATGAAACTGAAAGTTCTTATAAAGGAGTTTTAGAACTATCTTTAGACGAAAACAATAGAATTGTTGCAAGATGGCTCATTAATAAAAGTCAGCAACAATTTGGAACAGGTTTTTTCAAAGATAATATTTTGGTGATTAATTTTAACTATCAAGGAGATGAAAACACTATTTATAAAGGTGTTGTAATATACAGATGTATTTCTAAAGATATTTTAGACGGTTTTTGGTCTGAAAAATATGGAAATCCTTTATTTTTAGGAGAAGAGCGTTGTTTTAGAATTAAAGAAAATGAACTTATAAATTAAACATGATTTGTCCTTGTAACCCAAAAGTTTTATACAAAAACTGTTGTCAAAAAGCACATATAAACATTGAAACAGTTGTTTCTGTAGAAGCATTAATGCGTTCTAGATATAGTGCTTTTGTTTTAGCTGATATTGTGTATTTACACAAAAGCCATCATAGTGCTACAAGACTTTCTAATAAAGAATATAAGGAATTAGAACAATGGGCAAAATCTGTGAAATGGACCAAACTAGAAATACTAAATTCGACAGAGAATACGGTTTATTTTAAAGCCTATTTTATAGAAAATGGAAACTTAGAGGTTATAGAAGAGCACTCACTATTTTGTAAAGAAAATAATTATTGGGTTTATTTAAATGCTAAATAGTATTTTCATTAAAAACTCACGGTGTCTATAATAACAAAATAGAAAAACGATACCCTATTCATTTTGGTAGCAAACAATTCTAATTTTTAAAAACCTAACTTTTTAGATGTTTTAATCTATTTTTGTTAAAAAACTAATTCCTCTTTAAAATATATTCTTATGAAACAGATTATAATTATTTTATTATTAATTATTGCATTCTTTATTGGTTACGGAAAATACAATCAATACAAAAGGTATAATTCTCCTGAAGTTAATTATACTATTGATAAGAAAATAGATCTAGAATATCACAATCAAGAATTGGTTATTAATTACAACAAAGTTATTGAAGAGTTAAATAGTTTTGTGATGCTTCAATGGACAACAAACAATATTGATGTTAGAACACCAGAAGATGATGATACTAAAACTAAATTTGCTGTGGCAAAATATGCTGAGAAATTAGCAGTGGTAAAGTATTTTGAAGCTAAATTAGAGAAATCTGCTATTCTAAAAGAAAAAGGGCTTTCGAACGAAGAAATTAAATTTCTAGAGGAAACTGGTACAAATTTAAAAAGCCATCAAGAATCTTTAGCAATAAATAAGATTAAAGGTTTATTTAATGCTTCTAAAAATATGAGAAATGGTGAAAAAAGTCCATTAATTTTTGAAGTCCAAAAGAGATTAATAGCACAAGGTTACAACCTAAAAAATGACGGAATATTTAAAAAAGAAACCATGACAGCACTTAAAAACTTTGAAAGAAAGAATAAGTTATTTGCTGATGGCTATTTAGATGTTTTAACTTTAGATGCCTTGTTTAAATAACAACTATGCTGCTCTAGCATTTAGCTTCCTTATAAAAGTAGCATATATAAATACTGCTAAAAGCCAAATTAAAATTGTAGCCAAAACTCCGTAAGTATTAAACCATTTCTCAAAATTACTGATATAATCATACGCTTTAGGGTAAAGATATTTATGACTTTTATCTAGGTATTTACTATAAGCTAAACTAGAAAAAACAAACAAAACTGGTAGTGCAAAAACACTTAAAGTACAAGTAATTGAAACCAGTAATTTCTTCATCTTTTTTAAATAAAATACAACCGATAAAAGAATAATGATGAGAGAAATTACCATCATTATTAAGAACTCTCTATAATCTCTAATTGACGCTCCTGAAAGAATAAAACCTTTGCTAGACAGCAACCAAATAATAATTACTAAGACAACCAAACTAGCGACAAAACTTAGTAATAGCGATTTTATATTTGTTGTTTTAAAAACGAACAGTAATACACTTAAAAAGAAAGAGGTAACTATTAAAAAATAAAAGATAACATCATTAAAGGTTGGGTAGTATGAAAAATACACATTACCAAAAAAATGATCTAAATTATTAAAACTAAAATAAAGTGTTTTTGAATACGGAATGTTAGTGTTGCTAATATTTTCGTTTACATTGCTATGATGTGCAATTAAACCTTTGTTTAAAGGATTAGAGGTGTTCAGTAATTCTTTTAATAAGTAATTAGGCTTATTATTTACCAAGTTAAACCAAGTTTCAATATTCAAATTAGTACTTAATTCATATTTTTTAGCTAGAAAAAGTCCTTTCTTTAAATCTTCTTTAATTTTAGATTCGTCACCGGTATCTAATATATTTTGAAAGTATTTTAATTGATTCTTTAAATCTGTAGAATCTTGACCAATTGTAAATTTAGTTTCAGAATAATTGTACAATGAAGGATGTAAAAGTTCTTTAAAGGCACTTATATCTTCTATGTTCCTGTATTTAAAACTATTTTTTTCGTAATCATTTAAAAATGCATGCTCCTTTAAATCTTCTTGCCAAAATTTCTCATTAATGCTGTAAAACTGAAATTGAGTGCCTTCATATTCTAAATAAGGTTTTTCAAAATCTACATTATCTGTACTATTTTTAGTATTAATTGCTACTTTTAAAGGAAATGGTTTTGGATACTTCTTTTTATTGATTTCAAAATCTGATTGTTTGTGCACAAAAAACAAACCAATATTATTAAATGTTTTAATATCTTCACTTACTTCAGCCCAACTGTAAAGTGATTTTATTTTTGTTACCAATCCTTTTTTAAATGAAAAATATTGAGTTGTACTGATAAAAAATATAAGTAAAATAACACAAAACTGCTTAAATAGCATGCCTTTTTTTAAAGAGTATACACTCTTAAAAGCATTATTTCTTAAGTAATAAATAACCCAAACTAATAAGATAAATATCGATATTAAAAAATTATAATATACTGTAGAGGTTTCAAAAAAGAAATTACTTAAGTTGTAGTGTGCTTTTAAATCTTCTATCGAATTTGCAGAAGCATACCCTATCATAAAAAACAATAAATGAACCAAAATATTTACTGCAAGCATCCAAACCAGACGTGTGTTCCAAATTAAAGGATAATTTTCTAAAAGATGTTTATTAATTTTATTGATAAAATTCATTTGAATATTTTTAAGAATTAATAAACGAAGAAACGTCTTGTAGATTTAGAAATATCTCTAATATATTGTAGCGAAAAATTATTTTTAGAAATAGCAGCTAAACAATCATTAAAAGAAAAACCTTCTTTAAAATATAGGATATAGACACCACCGTTAAATTCTAATTTTTCTAATTGATTATTGTTAAAAACCATTACTATTTCATCTCTAGAGTTTTTTGTATCAATTTCTACAATTAACTTATTTTTCTCTTCTGCTTCTAAGTTTAAATCTGCAGAAGGTTTACCGTTTCTCAAATAAATAACTTCATCAGAAATCTTTTCTACTTCATACAATTGCTGCGAAGAAAACACCATTGCAATAGGGTTTACGGGCGATTTAGAAATCATTCTTAAATCTTCTAAAATAACCTGTTGTGCTAAAATATCTAAGTTAGCTAAGGGTTCATCTAATAAAATAATTTCTGGTCTGCGCAACATTGTTCTTGCCAATTCAAAACGCATTTTATAACCAGATGAAAGTTCACTCCATTTTAAATCTTTGTATTTCCAAAGTCCGAATCTGGCAACCATCATTAAAACTAATAAATTATTTTTTTTGCCTTTTACACCATGGTGTACCAAAGTAAATTTTAAGTTATCTAAAACCTTTCCGTACCAAACAGGTGTTCTTTGCGGAATGTAAACTAACTTAGACAATAGGTCGTATTTGTCTTTATTTTCAATTAAAAAGGAATACGATAAACTTCCTGAAGACTCTT